>JAKAZA010000150.1 GCA_021816155.1 Pseudomonadota bacterium
CGTTCACAACATTAAGCTAGCGCTGCCGCAGCTGTCGCGCGTCACTAGTCTTTGGTACTAGGACCACGACTGGTAACACCTTACGCCGTCAAAGGTTGCGACGCGCAAATCAGCTGTGGATGACCCCAAATACTGGCAGCCTACGCCGTCGCGCGCGGCGCAGGCTTGGCGCCGACCGGCCCCGCTGTCACCCTCCCGCCAACGAGGAGGCGCCGCCTTGACTGCCATGAGACGCACGGAACGTCTGTTCACAATCATACAGATCCTGCGCAGGGCGCGCGCGCCGATCACCGCCTCGGCGATGGCCGACGAGCTGGAGACCTCGCTGCGCACGGTCTACCGGGACATCGCCGAGCTGATCGCCCAGCGTGTGCCGGTGCGTGGCGAAGCGGGCGTCGGGTATATGCTCGAGAGCGGCTTCGACATGCCGCCGCTGATGCTGACGCCCGACGAGATCGAGGCGGCGGTGCTTGGCGCGCAATGGGTCGCCGGACGCGGCGACCCGGCGCTGGCGCGGGCGGCTAACGACCTGGTCGCCAAGATCGGCGCTGTCATCCCGGCGCACCTCCGCCCATTCCTGCTCGACGCGGCGCTGACCACACCCGGTCATCCTCCGAGCCGGATCATGACCGACAGCCTCGACCTGGCGCGGGTCCGGCGCGCCATCCGTGGCCAAACCAAGATCCGGCTGACCTACCGCGACGAGAGCGAGCGCGAGACGCGCCGCACCGTGTGGCCGGTCGCGATCGCCTATTACGAGACGGTGCGACTGCTGGCCGCGTGGTGCGAGCTGCGTCAGGATTTCCGGCACTTCCGCACGGATCGGGTCACCGAAGCGGAGTTCACGGAGGAACGCTATCCGGCGCGCCGGGACATCCTGCGGTCGCAGTGGCGCAGGGCGGCCGAGACCGGGCGACAGAGGTGGTCGGCCGTGAAAAGCGGCGACCCCGCAAGAGAGGTCCGCCCTGGCTAGACCAGCGACCTCCGTCAGCCGCCGACGAGCGCGAGCCATTCGTCCTCGGTGAGGACCTTGACGCCGAGGTCAGCCGCGGCCTTCAGCTTCGAGCCGGCGCCCGGCCCGGCGACGACGAGATCGGTCTTGCGGGAGACGGAAGAGGCGACCTTGGCGCCGAGGGCCTCAGCCTGGGCCTTCGCCTCGTCGCGGGTGAGGCGCTCGAGCGAGCCTGTGAAGACGACGGTCTTGCCTGCGACGGCGGTGTCCGTCTTGGGGCGCTCGACGTCCTCGATCGCGATCTCGGCGACCAGTTCCGCGACGATCCGGCGGTTGTGATCCTCGGCGAAGTAGGCGGCTGTCGCCTCGATGACGGCGGGGCCTATCTGGTCGAACGCGTCGAGCTCGGCCACGGCGTCAGCTTCGCCAGCCGCCACTTTGTCCATCGCGGCCAGGAACGCGGACGCCGAGCCGTAGCCACGGGCGAGCGCCAGCGCGGTGGTCTCGCCCACGTGACGGACACCTAGCGCGTTGATGAACCGGTCGAGCGGTATGCGGCGGCGGCTCTCGATCGAGTTCACGAGGTTGCGCACCGAGGTCTCCCCGTAGCCCTCGCGCTCCTTGAGGGCCGCGATCGCCGCCTCATTGCGCGCCAGGCGAAAGATGTCGGCCGGCTCGCGGATCAGGTCCTCGTCATAGAAGGCCTGGAGCTGCTTCACGCCCAGGCCCTCGATGTCGAACGCCCGTCGCGAAACGAAATGGATCAGATGTTCCACCCGCTGGAACGGACAGGCGAACTCGCCGGTGCAGCGGCGGACCACGCCGTAGATCGAGTTGCCTTCCGCATCCTCTCCCTGAACGTCGCGGGCCAGCGGCGTCGCCAGGGGACACGGGCAGCGTGTCGGGAATTCGAACGCCTCGGCGCCCGCGGGGCGCTCGTCCAGCACCACGCCCACGACCTGCGGGATCACGTCGCCGGCGCGCTGGACGATGACTGTGTCGCCGACGCGAATGTCCTTGCGGGCGATCTCGTCGGCGTTGTGCAGCGTGGCGTTCTCGACGACCACGCCACCAACGGTGACCGACTGCAGGCGGGCGACAGGGGTCACCGCGCCGGTGCGGCCGACCTGCAGGTCGATGGCGTTGAGGATCGTGCGGGCCTGCTGGGCCGGGAACTTGCGAGCGACCGCCCAGCGCGGCGAGCGCGAGACGAAACCTAGCCGCTGCTGCCAGTCGAGCCGGTCGACCTTGTAGACGACGCCGTCGATGTCGAAGTTGAGGCGCGGACGCAGGCGCTCCATCTCCGCGTAGGCGGCCAGCAGACCGTCGGCGTTCTCCACGCGCCTGGCCTGCGGCGTGACCAGGAAACCCCAGCGCCGGAGCGCCTCAAGCGCCTGCCATTGCGTCTCGGCGAACGGCCTGCTGACAGAGCCCCAGGCGTAAGCGAAGAACCGCAGCCGGCGCTGGGCGGTGATCCTGGGATCGATCTGGCGCAGGGAGCCCGAGGCGGCGTTGCGAGGGTTGACGTAGGTGCGCTGGCCCGCCGCGACGGCCGCCTCGTTGAGCGCGGCGAAATCGTCGTGGCCGAAGTAAACCTCGCCGCGCACCTCGATCACATCGGGCCAGTCGTCGCCGCGCAAGGCGCGAGGAATCTCGCCGATGGTCTTGAGGTTGTCGGTCACGTCCTCGCCGACGCGGCCATCGCCGCGGGTGGCGCCCTGGACGAAGACGCCGCGCTCGTAGCGCAGCGAAGCGGAAAGCCCGTCGATCTTGGGTTCGGCGGTGTAGCCGATCGTCTCGCCCTCGAGGCGCAGGAACCTGCGGACGCGGGCGTCGAACTCACGGGCGTCGTCGTCCGAGAACGCGTTGTCGAGCGAGAGCATCGGCACGCCGTGCTCGACTGGCGCGAACGATGCGGCCCTGGGGGCGCCCACGCGCCACGTCGGCGAGTTCTCGCGCACCAGTTGCGGAAAGCGCGCCTCGAGGGCGGCGTTGCGCAGCTTCAGCGCATCGTACTCGGCGTCGGAGACGCTCGGCGCCTCCTCCTGGTAGTAGCGGATATCGTGCGCGGCGATCTCGTCGGCAAGCTGCGTCAGCTCCGCCGCCGCCTCCGCCTCGCTCAGGGCCTCGACGGGCTTCGGCTCAGGCATTCATCAGCGCCCTGGCCGCAGCGCGGGCCGCCTCGGTGATCTCGGCGCCGGAGAGCATGCGGGCGATCTCCTCCTCGCGGGCGGCGCCGGTCAAGACCTCGACCTGGGTGCGCACCCCCGCCCCTTCTCCTGCCTTGATCACGCGCCAGTGGCTGTCAGCACGAGCGGCGATCTGGGGGCTGTGAGTGACGACGAGCACCTGCGCCTGCTCCGCAAGACGCCTCAGGCGCTGGCCGATCGCGTCGGCCACGGCGCCGCCCACACCCTGGTCGACTTCGTCGAAGATCATCACGGGGGCGCCGGCGCTGCGCCCCGCGAGCGCGACCTTCAGGGCGAGCGCCAAGCGCGAGAGCTCGCCGCCCGACGCAATGGCGCCAAGCGGCCCGAACGGCGCGCCCGGGTTGGTGGCGATCTCGAACTGGACCCGGTCAGCGCCCGACGGGCCGGCGCGGTCCTGCGCAAGCGGCTCGATGGCGACACGAAAGCGGGCTTTCTCCAGCCTAAGCGGCGCGAACTCGGCCTCGACCGCGGCGGCTAGGCGATCACCCACGGCCTTCCGCGCGGCGGACAGCGCGGACGCCGCGGCCGCATAGGCCGCGCTGGCCTTGGCCGCCTCGGCCGTAGCGGCCGCCAGCGCCTCCTCGCCCCCCTCGATCGCGACAAGACGCTGAGCCATCTCGGCGCGGGCGGCCGGAAGCGCATCGACAGGGATCGCAAGCTTCCGCGCCATGGCCCGCAGCGCGAACAGCCGCTCCTCCGCCTTCTCCAGCCGGCCGGGTTCGAAATCGAACGCCTGGGCCGCCGCGTCGACAGCAGCTTCGGCCTCGGTGAGCTCCGACAGCGCACGTTCAGTCGCCTCGATAGCGCCGGCGATCACGCCGACTTCGCGGCTCCCCGGTGCGCCGCCGGCGGCGAGAGCTCGGTCGCGGGCCCGCTCCAGCGCCCGCAACGCCTGACCGAGGCGCTGGACGAGCGGGCCGGCGCCCAGAGCATCGGCGGCGAACGCGATGTCGGCGACGGTCTTCTCCGCCGCGCCCAGCAGCGCACGCTCGCCTGCGAGTTCGGCCTCTTCGCCTTCGCGCGGATCGAGGCGGTCGAGCTCGGCCAGCCGGAGCGTCAGCTCCGCGCGTTCCTCCGCCGAGCGGCTCGCGGCGTCGCCGAGCCGCAGCGCCGCTTCCCGAGCGGCGCGCGAGCGGCTCCAGGCTTCCGCGCAGGCCGCGGTCTCCGGGCCGAGCTGACCGAAGGCGTCAAGGAGCGGACGGTGGGTCGCGGCGTCCAGCAGACCGACCGTCTCGTGCTGGCCGTGCACCTCCAGGAGCAGCGCCGCCACGTCGCGCAGCGCCGCCACAGTGGCGGGCTGGTCGTTAACGAAGGCGCGCGAACGGCCGTCGGCGGAAAGCGTGCGCCGCAGGACGAGGTCCTCGTCCGGGGCGAAGGAAAGGCCCCGCTCTTCGAGCAACGCCCAGGCCGCGTGCCCGGCGCCGGGCGCGAAGATCGCGGCGGCGGACGCCTGGCCGGCGGCGCGCCGGACGAGTCCGGCCTCGGCGCGTCGACCGGTGGCGAGCCCCAATGCATCGAGAATGATCGACTTGCCGGCGCCCGTCTCGCCCGTGAGCGCCGTCAGGCCCGGCCCGAAGGCGAGGTCGAGGTGCTCGACGAGCACGACATCACGGACGCCGAGGCCGATCAGCATGGGCCGAAGGTGGCCCAGAATCGGGTCACGCTAAAGCCCGAGCACCCCGTGGAGGAAGCCGCTGGGCTTCTCGGGCTTCGCTGGCGCCGCCGGTGTCGGCGGCTCCGGGCTGGCCGCGGCGGCCGCCTGAACCGTCGGCGCGGCCACAGTGGGCGGAGCCAGAGTCGTGTTCTTGTCCGGATGACCGAAAAGGAACGGGAAGTGCGGCCCGCGGCGACCGTGCGGGTTGGGCTTCACGGCCGGCGGATAGCCCTTGCTCATCATCAGATCGTAGGCGTCGCGATACCAAGGATCGCCGGGATAGTTGTAGCCCAGCACGGCGGCGTTCCTCTGGGCCTCGTCGACGAGGCCCAGGGTGAGATAGACCTCGACGAGCCGGTAGAGCGCCTCGGGCGCGTGCGAAGTGGTCTGGTAATTCTGAACCACGGTCTTGAAGCGGCCGATGGCCGCGATCGGATCGCCGGCGCGGAGATAGTAGCGCCCGATCGCCATCTCCTTGCCGGCCAGTTGGTCCTGCACCATGTCGATCTTGAGCCGGGCGTCGACGGCGTATTCCGAATAGGGATAGCGCTTGGCCACCTCGCGCAGCGCCTCGCCCGCCTCAGAGGCCGCGGCCTGGTCCCGCCCCACGTCAACGATCTGTTCGAAATAACAGATGGCCTTCAGGTAGTAGGCGTAAGGCGTCGATACGTTGCCCGGATAGAGTTGGATGAACTGATTGGCGTCAGAGATCGCGTCGGTATAATTATTCGCCATGTAATGTGCGTAGGCCGACATCAGGATCGCGCGTCGCGCCCACTCCGAGTAAGGATGCTGGCGCTCCACCTCTCGGAAATATTCGACGGCCTCGTTCCATTTGTGCTGGTCGAGCCGCATGGCGCCGGCGTTGTACAGCAGCCCGACCGGACGCTCCTCGTAGGCCAGCGTCGGTTTCTTCTTGTGATTGAGAAGCGAGCAGCCGCCCAGGCCGACCGCGGCGACCAGAGCGACGACCACGAGCGCGCGGCCGGAGGGGAGTCGCAACAACCTTGAAACCTCTGCATGCCGCCAGTGTGGGCCCGGTTCTACAACACGCAAAGGCGGCGACGAAAGGGCGGCGACGCTCTGGCTACGCTTGAGCGTTCGTCGTGACGAGGCGCCAGGCGTCGCTCCTGGCCAGCGCGGCGCGCACCAGCGCGTTGTTCAGGGCGTGGCCGCTGCAGGACGCCTCGTAGCGGCCAAGGATCGGGTGGCCGAACAGGGCGAGGTCACCGAGCGCGTCGAGGGCCTTGTGGCGGACGAAGTCGTCGGGGCGGCGCAGCGTCTCGGGGTTCATCACGTGGTCGCCATCGACCACGACGGTGTTGGAGAGGTCGGCCCCGCGGCCAAGACCCGCGGCGCGCAGCTGCTCGACCTCATGCAGGAAGCCGAAGGTGCGTGCGGCGGCCAGTTCGGAGCGGAAACTCGCAGGAGCGATGGCGAGGTCGAGCTGCTGGCGCCCAATGGCGGGCGAATCGAAGACGATCTCCACGGACATCTCGAAGCGGCGCGCGGGCACGAGGGCGGCGCGCTTGCCGCCGTCCACGACCTCGATGGGCGCGACGATCTCCGCGTAGCGGCGAGCATCCGGAAGTTGCGCAACCCCCGCCGCTTCGATTGCGGCGCTAAATTCGCCGGCGCAGCCGTCCATGATCGGGACCTCGGGGCCATCGACCTCGACGACTGCGTTGTCGACGCCGAGCCCGGCGAGCGCGGCCATGACGTGCTCGACGGTGGAGATGGTCGGCCCGTCGCCTTCGCGGATCACGGTCGCCAGCCGGGTGTCGCAGACTCGGGTCGCAAGAGCGGGGATCGGCGCGCCTGCGACATCGGTGCGGCGGAAGACGACGCCGTGATCGGCTGGCGCAGGCCGCAACGTCAGAGTCGCGGGCAGGCCGCCGTGAATGCCGAGGCCGCTGACGCGCGCCTCGCCGGCAAGGGTGGTCTGGAGCATGGACCGATAAGCGCCGCCGCGACCGCGGCCGTCAAGGTCGCAGGTCCGGCCAGACCTGCGCCACCCATCGTCGACGCTCCCGCGACCGCCTTAGTTGGCGAGACGCCGCAGGAAGGAGGGGATTTCCAGGTCGTCGCCTGCGTCCGCCGGCGGTTCGGTGATAGCCTGCACGGTCGACTCGCTGTCGGCGCGACGAAACGTCGGCTGAGGCAGCTCGTGCTTGGGGCGGTTGAACATGCTGAAGAAGCCGCTTCTGGGACGCCGCTCGGAGTCCATGCGGGGCGTCTCGGAGAACAGCGGGCCGGTGTTGTCGTCGTCGACCGACGGGTCGACGATCCGAGCCACCGCCGGGCGTGGCTTCGGCTCGACGGCCACCGGCGCCGCGGGCTCCTCGTACGCCGGGCGACGCGCTTGCTGCTCCCAGCCGTCATCCGCGGGTTCGGCCATCGCGCGGCGCGCATATGGACCGCGCAGGGGCTCGAAGACCCGCGCGCCTGCAGAGGTGTCGTAGAGCGGCTCGGGCTCCGGCGCTGGTTCGGGCTCGGGGATGAACACGGGCTCGGGCGCCACAGCGATAATCGTCTCGGGTTCGGGCGCAACCATGATCGGCTCCGGCTCGAACTGCAGCACGGGCTCGACGGGCGCGGGAACCGGCGGCGGCGGCGCGGCGGCCGTGGCCTCGGCCCGGGCCGCCCTGGCGCTCGTGCGCCGCTGCGGGGCCGGCTCGATGGCCGCGATCGAGGCGCCGTCCATCCCCGTCGCGACCACGGAGACCCGGAGGATATTGGCGAGCGCCGGATCGAACGCGGCGCCGAAGATGATGTTGGCGTCAGGGTCCACCTGCGCCGAGATGGCGTTGGCGGCCTCGTCGACCTCGAGCAGCGTCATGTCGAGGCCGCCGGTGATGTTGACCAGCACGGCCTTGGCGCCCTTCAGCGAGACCTCGTCCAGAAGCGGGTTCTGGATCGCATTCTCGGCCGCCATCAGCGCGCGGCCCTCGCCCTGCGCTTCGCCGGTGCCCATCATCGCCTTGCCCATTTCGGTCATGACGGTGCGCACGTCGGCGAAGTCGAGGTTGATCAGGCCTGGCAGCACCATCAGGTCGGTGATCGAGCGGACGCCCGAATGGAGCACCTGGTCCGCCATGGCGAAGGCTTCCGAGAACGTCGTGCGCTCGTTGGCGACCCGGAAGAGGTTCTGGTTCGGGATCACGATCAGGGTGTCGACGTACCGCTGCAGCTCCGCGATGCCGGCGTCGGCCAGGCGCATACGGTGGCGGCCTTCGAAGTGAAACGGCTTGGTCACCACGCCGACGGTGAGGATGCCGCGCTCGCGGGCGCATTTCGCGATGATCGGGCCCGCGCCAGTGCCGGTGCCGCCCCCCATGCCGGCGGTGATGAAGACCATGTGGGCGCCGTCGAGATACTCGCCGATCTCGGCCGTCGACTCCTCGGCCGCCGACATGCCGACCTCGGGATGGGCCCCCGCGCCGAGGCCTTGCGTGACCTGCACGCCGAGTTGCACGCGCTTGTCGGTCTTCGAGAACGCCAGCTGCTGGGCGTCGGTGTTGGCGACGACGAATTCGACGCCTTCTAGCCCGGCTTCGATCATGTTGTTGACCGCGTTGCCGCCCGCGCCGCCGACCCCGAACACCACGATGCGGGGCTTGAGCTCTCGGGTCTGTTCGGGAGCGAAAACCTTGAACGTCATTTCTCAAGAACCCCGCGTGTCATCTTCTGGCGCAA
>JAKAZA010000021.1 GCA_021816155.1 Pseudomonadota bacterium
GGCGTGGTCACGGCGAGGTAGGCGCGGGCGTCGCCGGCCCACTGGTCGTGGAGTTCGCGGCCTCCGCGGCCCTTCACCTTGAACGTCCTCAGGAACTGGCTGGCGGTGAAGCCGGTGCCGTAGATGATCGCGTCGAAGTCGCGGTGAGTCCCGTCCTTGGTGTCGATGCCGGTCTCGGTGATCCTGGTGATCGGGTCGGTGACCAGCTCGACGTTGTCCCGCTTCAGCGCCGCGATCCAGACGCCGTCGTCGCGCAGCGCGCGCTTGCCGCCGAACGGATAGGCCGGGACTAGGTGCGGCAGCAGGTCGGGCCGGTCCTGCGCCTGCTGCGAGATCATGAAGGCGAGGCCGTCGCGCAGCATGGCGTTCGCTGGGCTGACGGCGTCAGGGCTTCCGTTCCACGCTGGGTCGGACTTCACCGCCTCGTAGACGCCGTCGGTGAGCATCCAGAACAGCCAGAACCGGTACCACTTCTCATAGTAGGGCACGTGCTCCAGCAGCCACTTCTCGCCCGCCGTCACGGGGTCGTGGTAATCCTTGGTCGGCGCCAGCCAGGGCGGCGTGCGCTGGAAGATGGTCAGGCGCGCGGCCTCCTTGGCCACTTGCGGCGCGAACTGGAAGGCGCTGGCGCCGGTCCCGATCACCGCCACGCGCTTGCCGTGCAGGCCGACGTCGTGGCGCCAGCGCGCCGAGTGGAACGCAGGGCCCTTGAAGTCCCCGACGCCGGGGATGTCCGGCAGGCGCGGCTGGTTGAGCTGGCCCACCGCCGAGATCACCGCCTTGGCGGTCAGGGTCTCGACCTTTCCGGCCTTGTCGCGGACCCTCACCCGCCAGACGTCGGCGGCGTCGTCCCAAGCGCATTCCTCGACCTGCGTCTCGAAGCGGATGTGCGCGCGCAGGCCGTGCTTGTCGGCCACGCGCTGGAAGTAGGCGAGCAGCACCGGCTGAGGCGAGAAGTGGTTCGGCCAGTCGTGGTTGGGTTCGAAGGAGTAGCTGTAGAGGTGGCTCGGGTTGTCGACCCGGCAGTCCGGATACTGGTTCTCGTACCAGGTGCCGCCGACCTCGGGGTTCTTCTCGACGATGGTGAACGGGACGCCCGCCTGCTTGAGGCGGATGCCGGCCAGGAGCCCCGACATGCCCGCGCCGACGATCAGCACCGGCAGCTTGGGCGCGGCCGATTTCAGCTTCGGCGCCGACCAGTCGGGGGTCTTGGTGTCATGGCCCGGCAGCTGCAGCTCTTCCATGAGGAAGGGCGCGTAGTGCTCGGGGATCTCGGCGCCGGCGACGAAATCCATCACCTGGCGGACCTGCGCCTCCGTCAGCGGCGCTGGCGGCGGCCCGCCTGCCGCGCGCGCCTCGAGCGCGGCTTTCGCAAGCGCTTGGATCTCCGCCTGGCGCTCCTCCGAGAACCCCCCAGAGCGCGCCTCGCCGAACGGGTCGTAGACCGGCCAGTTGTCGCGGGCGACGAGGCTTGTGTCGCCCGTCAGGTGCACGAGCGCCGCGACAAGCGACGGCATGTGCGCTTCGCTCAGCGCCTGATCCAGGGATACGGTGTCGCTCATGATGCTACTCCATCAGCCCGCTGGCGACTCTGCGGCCTTGACGCCACGGACGTCCAGCGTCGCAAGAGCTCAAGCGTGAACTACCGCCATGCCTTCCACGCCGGTAACCACGCCGACGTCTTCAAGCATGCCGCGCTGGTGACGGTCCTTGAGCATCTCCTGGCCAAGCCGGCGCCGTTCGCCGTGCTCGACACGCACGCCGGCGTCGGCGTCTACGGCCTCGACTCCGACGAGGCGCTGAGAACACGCGAGTTCGAGGCCGGGGTCGGCCGCCTCGCCGGCGCCGATCTGCCGGCTGCGCGCGGCTACCTCGCGTTGCTTGCTGATCTGAACCCGCACGGACTTGCGGTCTATCCAGGCTCGCCGGAGATCGTGCGTCGGCATCTGCGCGAGCAGGACCGGCTGATCGCCTGTGAGCTGCATCCGGCCGATCACGCGGCGCTGAAGGGGCGCTACCGGGGCGATCGTCGCATCGCCGCGCACCGACGCGACGGCTACGAGGCCGTCGGGGCCCTCACGCCGCCGGCCGAACGCCGCGGCCTCGTACTGATCGATCCGCCCTACGAGGCGCCGGACGAAGCCGAACGCGTCGTCGCCGCGCTCACGGCCGGGCTGCGGCGCTGGCGGACGGGCGTCTTCATGGCCTGGTACCCGATCAAGGACGGCGCCATCGGCGATATGTTGGCCGGCGCCGCCAGCGTCGGCGCGTTCCCGCGGACGCTGCGCGCCGAGCTGACGCCGCTCCCGCGTAACGGAACCGGCATGGCCGGGGGCGGCCTCATCGTCGTGAATGCGCCGTGGAGGCTTGACGAGAAGCTGGCCTCGCTCGCCGAGCGCCTGGCGGCGCTGCTCGGTGACGGAATGGGGACCTGGTCAGTGGGATGGGTGACGCCGCCGTGAGGAAAGACATGGGTCGGAACACAGCGCTCATCGTCGGCGCGAGCGGCGTGATCGGGGCCGCGGCGGCGGCGCGCTTCGCGGCGCTGCCCGGCTGGCGCACGATCGGTGTCTCGCGCCGCGCCCCGGACCCGGCGCCGAGCGGCTACCGTCACATCGCTCTGGATCTCTTCGACGCGGCCGCCTGCGCCGCCGCTGCAAACGGCTTCGAGGAGGTGACGCACGTGGTCTACGCGGCCCTCCACGAGAAGCCCGGACTGATGCCCGGCTGGTACGAGGCCGACCAGATGCAGGCCAATCTGGCCATGATGCGCAATCTGATGGCGCCGCTGCTGGCGCGGGCGAAGGGGTTGCGGCACGTCAGCGTCTTGCAGGGGACCAAGGCGTATGGCGTCCACGTGCATCGCATCAAGGTCCCCGCGCGGGAGGATGCGCCGCGCGATCCGCACGACAACTTCTACTGGCTGCAGGAGGACTACATCCGCGCGGCCCAAGCCGGCGCGGCGTGGGATTTCACCATCTGGCGCCCCCAGGTGGTGTTCGGCGGCGCGGTCGGCGTGGCGATGAACCTGATCCCGATCCTCGGGGCCTATGGCGCCTTATGCCGCGAGCTGGGCCGCCCGTTCGTCTGTCCGGGCGCGAATGGTCATGTGATCGAGGCGGTCGACGCCGACCTGATCGCGGCCGCTCTGGCCTGGGCCGCGGAGTCGCCAGCCGCCCGCGGCCAGACGTTCAATATCACCAACGGCGACGTCTTCGTGTGGGAGAACGTCTGGCCGGCCATCGCCGAGGCGCTCGAGCTCGAACCGGCGTTCGGCGATCCGGTGCAGCTTTCGCGTCTTCTGCCCGAGCACGCCGAGGTCTGGGACCGGATCGTCGCGAAGCACGCGCTCCGCGCGCCCCCGATGCCGGCGCTCGTGGGCGAGTCCCACCACTATGCCGACATGCTGTTCGCCTGGGGCGCGACGGGCCCGCTGCCGCCGACGCTGGTCAGCACGATCAAGCTGCGGCAGGCGGGCTTCGGCGATTGCATCGACACCGAAGCGATGTTCCGCAAGTGGATCGGGCGGCTCAGGAGCTGGCGCGTGATCCCCTAGGCGGACCGCCCCCGCGCCGTGACCGGCCAGATCGCCTCCAGCGTGTCGCCGCGCACTACGTGGAACGCCTCGTAGAGGTTCACGGTCGGGTCGCAATGCGGCGCCGCGAGCGTCACGCGCTCGCCGAGCTTCGGCGGGGCGGTCCCGCGGGGCGGGACGACCGCGCCGTGCTCGTCGCCCATGAAGCGGTAGACGCTGCCCTCGGGCGCCCCGGCCAGGATCGGCGGATCGCCCGCTTCGGTGGCGAAGGCCTTGAGCCCAGCGTCGATCGTGACGAGCTGCGGGTGGTTGGCGCTGATCACCCGCGCGTCGACCATGAGCGAGGTCTCGAAAGGTGCGCGCCCGTCCTCGCGCAACGCGCAGACGCCGTACTGCCTGTCCATGAACACGTAGGAGCCGACCTGGAGCTCGGTATAGACGCCGAGCTCGGCGTCGATGGCGTGTGTGCCGGTGCCGCCTCCGGTGACGATGGGCGGCGCGAGGCCGGCGGCCCTCAGCGCTTCGATCGCCGCGGACAGCTTTTCCATCCTCGCGCGGATCGCCTCGCGCCGTTCGGCGTAGCCCTCGATGTGCTGCTCGGCACCGCAGTAGCACTGCAGCGCGCCGAAGCGGAGCGCCGGGTGGTCCGCGATCCGGCGGGCCAGGTCCGCCACGCCCTCGGCGGTCGCCACGCCGGTGCGGCGCAGGCCCGGATCGAGGTCGACGGCGAGCGTGACGGTGACGCCCGCCGCCTTCGCTGCCGCGCCGATCGCGGCGACGGCGTCCGGGTGGTCGGCGGCCGCCATCAGCGTCGGGGCCCTCGCCGCAAGCGCCACGAGGCGCGCGGTGGCCGGCTCGCCGACGATCGGCGACGTGATCAGGATCCCCTCGATGCCCTCGGCGGCCAGCGCCTCGGCCTCGCCCAGCTTTGCGCAGCAGACGCCGACCGCGCCGGCGGCGATCTGCCGGCGCGCGATATCGGCGCTCTTGTGGGTCTTGGCGTGGGGCCGCAGCGCGAGCCCTGCCGCTCGGGCGAACGCCGCCATCGCCGCGATGTTGCGGTCGAGCGCTTCGATGTCGAGCACCAGCGCGGGCGTGTTGAGCGCTCGGCGAGAGCCTTGCCGGCCGATCAGATGCTCATGGAGGACGGAGGCGTAGGTCGTCATAGCGAGAAGGCGAATAGCTCGGCGAGGTGGGCGTTGAGGAACTTGGCGGTCGGGTCGACGCGCTTGCGGACGGCGCCGAACCTCTGCGCGTCGGGATAGAGGCGCAGCACGTCGGCGCTGGTCAGCGTGTGGCGCTTGGCCCAGTGCGGCCGTCCGCCCGCGGCCTGGAACACCTTTTCGACGCCGGCGAAGGCCTCGCGCCAGGGCATCCGCGCGTACTGGTGGAAGCTGATCGAGACGCAAGCCCGGCCCTGCATAGGGGAGAGCCAGATGTCGTCGGCGGCGACGGTGCGGAACTCGAACGGAAAGATGATCGGCCAGCCGGCGTCACGCACCAGCTTCATCGCGGCGCGGAGCGCATCGGGCCCGTTCTCGGCCGGGATTTCGTACTCCATCTCCTCGAAGCGCACGCTGCGCTCCGACGGGAATATGCGCCCGGCGGGCCCCGAGCGCTCGGATGAGCGGATCGCGCGCGTCAGCATGCGCTGGAGCGTCGGCGCCGTGCGCGGCCAGACGGTGGCGAGATCGCACACGGCCTGGAAGACCGTGTCGTCCGCCTCCTCCGGCGCGTCGGCCTCGCCCGCGTCGGCGATGTCGAGCGTCTTCAGCGTCACATGCTCCGAGTACGGGAAGAGGAAGAATTCGGCGTGGCGATGCCGGTTCGCCAACTCGTCCCACTCGGCAAGCGTGCGCCCGAGCGGCCGCCGTTCGATCGTCTCCTTCAGCCGATAGGCGGGCATGACCTTGAGCTTGATGCGGGTGACGACGCCCAGCATACCGAGCGAGACCCGCGCGGCCTGGAAAAGCTCGGGCTCGCGCTCCGCGTCGCACTCGACCACGCTGCCGTCGGCCAGGACGATGCGGAACGCCAGCGCCGCGGTCGCCAGCGAGCCGAGCGCGCGGCCCGTCCCGTGGGTCGCGGTCGAGATCGCGCCCGCGATCGCCTGCTTGTTGATGTCGCCCTGGTTGACCAGCGAGACGCCCTTTTCCCACATGGCGTCGGTGAGCTTGCCGATCGGCCAGCCGGCCGGGGCCCAGGCGCTCTGGCGGTCGGCCGACACCTCCAGCTCCCCATCGAGATCGCCGAGCTGAAGCAGGAGGCCGTCGGTGGCGCAGAGCGGCATGAACGAGTGTCCGGCGCCGACCACGCGCACCTTCGCCGCCCGGGCGACCAGCGCCTGCAGCTCCGCCTCCGTCTTCGGCCGCTCGATCGCAGCCGGCTCGGCGGCCACGCTACCGGACCAGTTGCGCCAGCTTTCCGACATAGCCGCTCCTGACATACTCGGCTGGGGCTATAACAGGCCGGCGCGGCGCCGGGGAGGACCAGCGGCATGGACGACTACAGCAGCTACGACGGCGTCGGCCTCGCCGAGCTGGTCCGCAAGGGCGAGGTCACTCCGGGCGAGCTCGCCGAGGCGGCGATCGCCAGGATCGAGCGCCACAACCCACAGATCAACGCGGTCGTCCATCAAGCCTTCGACGAGGCGCGCGCCAAGGCGGCCGCGCTGCCGGACGGTCCATTCCGAGGCGTACCGTTCCTGGTCAAGGACCTCCTGATCCAGGTCGCAGGCTGGCCCCGTACGTCGGGCAGCCGCTTCTTCCGCGATGTCGTCGACGCCGAGGACAGCGGGCTGATGCGCCGCTACCGCGAGAGTGGCGTCAACCCGATCGGCAAGACCAACCTCTCCGAGTTCGGCATCGCCGGCACGACGGAGGGCCAGCTGTTCGGGCCCTGTCGCAACCCGTGGAGCCTCGAACACATCGTCGGCGGCTCGTCGGGCGGCGCGGCGGCGGCCGTGGCGGCCGGGATCGTGCCGATGGCCCATGGCGGCGACGGGCGCGGCTCGATCCGCATCCCCGCCTCATGCTGCGGCCTGGTCGGGCTGAAGCCGACGCGCGACCGCAGCCCACACCTGCCCGATGGCTACGACTTCGCGCAGGGCTTCGTGGTCGAGCACGTGCTGACGCGCACGGTGCGCGACTCCGCGGTGATGCTCGATGTGACCGGCCGGCCCGAGCCGGGCTCGCCTTACGCCGCGCCGGCCAAGGAGCGTCCCTACGCGCAGGAGGTATTGCGCTCCCCCGGCCGGCTGAAGATCGCGTGGTCGTCCGAGACCGCCAGCGGCCGGCCGGCTCATCCGGAGGTGCAGGCGGCGCTGGAATCGACGGCGCAATTGCTGGAGAAACTAGGCCATGAGGTTGTCCCGCAGGGGCTTGGCGTCGACCAGCGCGCCCTGTGGGCCGCGCAGAACGCCTTCTCGGGCGCCAACTTCGCCGCCGGCCTGCGGCGGATGACCGAGGCGACCGGCCGCGAGCCGCAGGGCGACGACTTCGAGCCCTTGACCTGGGCCAGCTGGAGGGGCGGCCAGCGCGTGACCGGCATGGACGCCATGGCCGACGCCCAGCAGCTGCGCATGCTGGCCCGCCAGGCGCTGCAGCTTTGGGAGACGTTCGACCTCTATCTGACGCCGACGTTGATGGCGCCGCCCCCAAGGCTCGGCTACCTGTCGCCGGTCCTGAACGCGCCGCGCGACATAGGCCGGCGCAACGGCGAGTACTTCTCCTATCCAGGACCCGCCAACATGACGGGCCAGCCGTCGATCTCGCTGCCGCTCGCCTGGTCGTCCGAAGGGCTGCCGATGGGAATGATGTTCACGGCGCGCTACGCCGACGAGGCGACGCTCTTCCGTCTCGCAGCGCAGCTCGAGAAAGAGGCGCCGTGGAAGGACCGGCGCCCGCCGATCTGGGACTAGCCGCGACGTCGCCCCTGGAAGCCTGGGTGATCCCAGGCAAGCGAAAGGCGCGGGTCCACGCGGCGGTCATTCCTGCATCTGGGTCTTGGGTTCGGGAAAATCCTCCAGCAACTCGGCTTCCTTGCGGCGCACGAGGGCCTTTGGCAGCAGGTACACCAGCGGCACGGCCAGGGCTGTGGTGGCGGCGTTGGCGAGGACCAGGTCGTTGAACGGAAGATGCAGCTTGTCGAGCATCAGCGAGCCGAGCCAGTCCGTGCCGAAGAGCGCAACGTTGCGCATGCTGAGCATCACGGCGAAGCCCAGGCTCTCGCTGCCGAGCGGCGTGGCGCGGACGGCCAGGTCCATCAGCGCGACCTCGCCGAGCGTTCCGACGAATCCGGACAAGGCCGTGATCGCGTAGGCTCGCGAAACCGAGTCATAGAACATGAAGGGAAGCGTGCCTGCGGCGCCCAGGGCCAGCGATCCGGCGAGCATCGCGCGCAGGCTGAAGCGTCGGCAGGCCCATATGTAGGCGAACGGGGCGATGAGTCCGGTAATCGAGCCGGCCATGTTCAGGTATCCCTGGTCGACCGTCGTCATGTGAAGGTCGTTCTGCTGCTTGTAGAAAAGCGCCGTGTTGAACCCTGGCGCGATGAAGACCAGCAGCGTCAGCCCGGCGGCGGCCCATAGCGTCCTCGCCCGCGCTAGGCTGCCGAACTGCTGGGCGAAGTTGTCCAGAACCAGGGCCGTGTCGACCCGGCGCCGCTCTTCGAAGAGCAGCAGCATTGCGGCCGGAACCAGGATGAACATCACGCCGCCGCAGATGCCTGCGGTCCAGCTGAAGGCGATGATTCCGAGGTATCCGGCCGCCGGCGCGCTGAGCAGGCTCACGAACGCCTGGGTGAGATTCCGGATCGAAGACAGCCGCCCTGACGTGGCGCTCGCCTGGGCGATCTCGACCATGTATCCGCCGAGTACGGTGCTCGTGAACACCATGAACACGTTGATGATTAGGCTGATCCAGAACAGCGCGGCGTATCGATGGGGGGCGAACGCCAGAGCGATCCAGGACAGCGCGGCCAGCGCACAGGAACCAGCGAGGTAGACCTTCCGACGACTGCCGAACACGGGGAAAGCGTCAGTAACGATGCCGGCGATTATCTTGGCGTACCAGGGCAGGCCGCAGAGGAAGAAGAAGCCGGAGACGTCCGAGCGCGACAGATGCAGCTCATTCTTCATCATGTTGGTCAGCGGCAGGCGGGCGAGCACCTGTGGCTGGGCGATCGTGGTGGCGAAGAAGCCGACTACAATCAGGACCACCGCCTTCACGTAGCCGCTGGAGCGTGCGGAATTTGCTGGCTCTTCGATGGCCGCCGCCGTCATGAATCGAAATACTCCGTTCAGGTCGGCGGACGTTTCATTGTTTCGTCCGAGTACGCAACATCATCGCCCCCTGGGCGGGCGCCCGCCAGCTGGACAGGTCGCGCGGACTATTTGCGCGGGAGCTTCACCCAGACTTCGGCGGAGAGCCCGGCGCGGAGGCCGTCGAGGTCTGGCTGGCCCGGATCGAGCGCGATGCGCACCGGCACGCGCTGTACGATCTTGGTGAAGTTGCCGGAGCCTGGTTCGAACGGCAGGAGCGAGAACTGCGACGCCGAGCCCGGGGCCAGGCTCTGAACGCGTCCGGCGAACGTGACGCCTGGAAGCGCATCGACCTTCACAGTCGCGGGCTCGCCGGGCCGCATACGTCCGATCTCGGTCTCTTTGAAGTTCGCCGTGATGGTCGGCTGGGCGCGGCTGACGACGGTCATCAGGGTGACGCCGGGTTGGACGGCCGAGCCGACCGTGACGCGGATGTCGGCGACGACGCCGGCGGCCGGCGCGGTCACTTGCGTGGCCGCTCTCGCGGCCTCTGCCGCCTGCAGTTCGGTCGTGGCGCGGAACGCCTGCGCCCGCGCCTCGCCGAGCGCCGCCTCGATTTCGCCCCGGCTCCGCGCCTCGACGACGGTCTGATTGCGTGCGGTCTCGAACGCCTGGCGCAGCACCGGGTTGGTTGCGCCCTGCGGCCCCGCCAGCGTCACCGCCGCGTTGACTTGGCCCTGGATCACCTTTTCCTCAGCATCGAGCCGCGCCAGTCCCGCGCGGGCCGCACGCGCGGACGCCTGCGCCGCCATCAGGTCGCCCTTCGCCTGGGCGATCTTGAGATCGTACGGCTGCGGATCAATGCGCACCAGCACGTCGCCGGCTCGCACCGGCCGGTTTTCCTGGGCGACGACCGTGGTGACCATACCGCTGACCTTCGGCGTGACGATCACTTCATCGTCGTGGACGTAGGCGTCGTCCGTGTAGACCTCCGACTTGGCCGAAAATATCCAGACCAAGCCGACCGCGATCGCCACCGCCGCGACCAAGGCGACGACAAGCGCGCGCCACCTGGCCCTGGCCGAGGCGGCCGCGCCCCCTGAACCGCCGCTCACCATACGCCCCGGATCACTCCCCTGAGCCGCTCGCCCCCCGCACCAATGGGAATGATGCTAGCATGACGTGAGACGCTGCAAGGGGTTGCCCGGATTTGCGCATCGAAGCCGCGATCGAGGATCTCGAGGCCGCGCCGGTCCGAACGCTGAGCGACCGGCGCAAGTTCGCGATCTTTCTCGTGATGGCCGTGGGCCAGTTCATGGCCCTTCTGGACATCCAGATCGTGGTGGCTTCGCTGAGCTCGATTCAGGGCGGGCTCTCGGCCAGCCAGGACGAGATCGACTGGGTCCAGACCGCGTATCTCATGGCCGAGATCGTGATGATCCCGCTCTCGGCCTACCTCGCGCAGGCCCTGTCGACGCGATGGGTGTTCGCCGCTTCGGCCGCGCTGTTCACCACCACCAGTCTCGTCTGCGGCGCCGCCTGGGACCTGCAGACGATGGTCGTCTGCCGGGCGATCCAAGGGTTCGTCGGCGGGGCGATGATCCCGCTCGCGTTCGCCACCGGGTTCCAGTTCTTCGACGGCAAGCGGGCTGCGGCCGCCACGGCGGTGCTGGGCGTGGTGTCGACGCTGGCGCCGTCGCTGGGCCCGGCCATCGGGGGCTGGATCACCGAGGCGCTTGGCTGGCGGTGGCTGTTCTTCGTCAACATCGCCCCTGGGGCGCTCGTCGCCATCGCCCTGATCGCCCTGGGGCCCTACGAACAGGCCCGGCCCGGCCTGCTTCTGCGGATCGACTGGCTGCACGCCGCAAGCATGGCGACGTTCCTCGGCGGCCTGCAGTACGTGCTCCAGGAAGGGCCGACGCATGAGTGGCTGAGCAACGCGAAAGTGGCGGCCGTCGCCTGGGTGACGCTGGTGGCGGGCCTGGTTTTCGCAGAGCGTTGTGTCTACTCGCCTCGACCTCTGGTCGACCTCAAGCCGTTCCGTCACCGCGGTTTCGGCCCGGCGTGCGTGCTTTGCTTCGTGGTGGGCTTCACGATCTACACCAGCGTTTACCTGACACCCCTGTTCCTGGCGGAAGTGCGCGACTTCTCAAGCCTGGACATCGGCCTGACGGTCTTCATCGCGGGTCTCTCGATGACGGTGGCCGCCGGTCCTGCGGCGGCTCTCGCCGCGCGCATCGACTTGCGCCTGCTGATGAGCGTCGGTCTCTTGATCTACGCCGTCTCGTTCTGGATGCTGTCGAAACTGGGCCCCGAGTGGGGCTTCTGGCAGCTTTTCCTGCCGCAGGCGGTGCGCGGTTTCGCGGTCCTGTTCAGTATGGTCTCGGTCGTCGGGATGGCCCTGCGCGACATGCCGGAGGAGAGCCTCCTCGACGCGTCCGGCCTAAACAACCTGATGCGCAACCTCGGCGGAGCGGTCGGCATCGCGTTGACCACGACCTGGCTGATCGACTTCGGCAACCTGCACGCCGCAAGTCTCGCCCGCGCCTTCGGTGGCGGCTCGAACGAGGCGACGATCGCCGCGGTCGGCCTCGGGACGCGTTTCCTGGGCGACGGGGCCGATCCGGGCGCGGCGCGGCAGATGGCGACGGCGACGCTGATGAGCGGCGTCCAGGCCCAGGCCCTCACCCTGGCTTTCGACGATGTCTTCCGGATCATCGCCATTGTGTCGCTGGCCGCGCTGGCGGTGGTGCCGTTCTGCCGCGCCGGCCCGCTGACGCAGGGCCCGCGTGGACACTGAAGCGCCTTCATGCCGCCCAGGAGCGCCGTTAGCAGGTCGCCGCGCTCGGCCGACCTTGGGGTCTGGCGGCCGTCACGGTATGAGGACCGTGGGGTGACTAACACGAGTTGTGGATGATCGGACGACTGAAGACCGCCCACGTGCTGCGGACCGTCCTCGCCGCCCTGGCGCTGGCCGCCGTTGGAAGTTTCGGCTCCGCGATGCCCGCCGCCGGTCCTCCGACAGCCGTCCCGGCCCTCTCGCCTGACGACCCGGCTTATCCGTTCACCCGGCCGAATCCGGAAGCCGAGATCGGCAAGCTGCCCAACGGGCTCACCTATGGCGTGATGGAGCGCGGCGGAACGCGGCGAGTCTCGATCATCCTCATGATCGGCGCCGGCAGCGAAGACGAGACCCAGCGCGAACGCGGTGTCGCCCATTTTCTCGAGCACATGGCGTTCAATGGCTCGGCGCATTTCCCGCCGGGCGATGTTCTGAGCCGCTTCGCCGATATCGGTGTGGCGATCGGGCGCGATCAGAACGCCGAGACCACGTTCGATTCCACCACCTTCAGCCTCGACATTCCCGAGGTGACGCCCGACCGTCTCGACCTCGCCTTCACCTGGCTCCGTGACGTCGCTGACGGCCTCACCATCGATCCGGGGCAGGTCGACCGCGAGCGCGGCGTGATCATGTCGGAGTATATTGGAAGCCGTAGCGCGGTCGGCGATATAGGCGACGCGACGGTGCGTTTTCTGGGGCCAGACCTGCTGGGGCCGAAGCGCCTGCCCATTGGGCTGAAGACGGTCATCGAACACGTCGATGCGAAGACGATCCGCGGCTTCTACCACCGCTGGTATAGACCCGAGACATCGATCGTCGTCGCGGTCGGCGACCTGCCGCTGGCCGAGCTCAAGGCGCGGATCGTCCAGGCGTTCGGCGACTGGCGCAACCCAACGCCTGCGCCCCCCAAGCCGAACCCCGGTCACATCGACCCGCGCCGCCCCAGCGCCGTGCTCACCGAGACCGAGCCGCGCGCGCCGCCCACCCTGGACGTCTGCCGGCTCACCAACAAGGACCCGGACATGCGCGAAGGCGTCGCCTCTCGCATGCGGGACTTCGAGGACGCGCTCTGGCAGTCGGTGCTGGAGAAACGCCTGTCCGCGCTGTCCGAAAGCGCGAACCCGCCGTTCCTGCAGCCGCAGGTCGGTCGCGACGAGCTGTTCCGCGCGGCCGAAGCGCTCTGCATCGACGCGCCGCTGCGTGACCAGGATTGGAAAAGCGCGCTTGACGCGATCTCCACGGAAACGCGCCGGCTGGCGCTCTTTGGGCTGACGCGGGACGAGTATGAAACGGGCCGGCGCGCGTTGGTGGCGGAGGTCGAGGCCGAGGTCGGCCAGGCGCCGACCATGACCGGGGCGCAGTTGGCGCAGAGCATCGTCTCGAACCTCACGAACGACGGAACCTTTTCCACTGCCGACGAAGACCAGCGGATTGGCCGGCTGGCGCTGGCGGGACTCACCCGCGAGAAGGTCGATGCGGAATTCGCCCGCGTCTGGACCCACGCTGGCAAGCCCCTCTTCGTGCTGGTGACGTCGAAAGACCAGCCCGGCGCGGCGGTGCTGACTGATTGGCGGCGAGCCGAAGCCCGCCCCCCGCCTTCTGCGCCGGTCGAGCGCCAAGGAGCGGCGTGGGCCTATTCCAGCTTCGGACCGCCCGGCAAGGTGGTAAGCGAGGATTCGTTGCCCGACATCGGCGCCGAGCGCATCGCGTTCGCCAATGGCGTGCGGCTGAATTTCAAGTCCAGCCGGAACGCCCAGGACCGGGTCGAAATCCGCATCCGCTTCGGCGCGGGCGAGCAGGAGCTGGCGCCGGGAGAGCTGGCGGCCGCGAAGATCGGCGCATCGATGCTGCGCGAGGGCGGCCTCGGCAAGAACTCCTATGGTGACACCGTGCGGCTCTGCGAGGGGCACGCCTGCTCGTTCGGCCTCTCGGTCGAGCGCGACGCGTTCGAGATCGCCGGCGAGACGCGGCCGTCGGACCTGGACATCGAGCTGCAGCTGATCACGGCCTACCTGTCCGACCCGGGCTTTCGGCCTCAGCTCGACGCGCGCATCCCGACCGCGGTCCGCAACCTCTACCAGCTGACCCGCAGCGAGCCCAGCTTCATGGCCGCCGAGGCGCGGCAGGACGCGCTGGCGCCTCCGCACGTACCGCTGCTGCCGCCGGAGAGCGACCTCAGCAACGTGAGAAGCGCCGACTTCGCGCGACTCCTCGGTCCGGCGCTGAAGCACGACGCGCTCGAGGTGACGATCGTCGGCGATATCGACGAGCAGACGGCGGTCGCCGCCGTCGCCCGCACGCTTGGCGCGCTGCCGCCCCGTCAGTGGCGAGACACCGCGCGGCCTGATGCGCCGAAGGTGCGCTTCGTCGAGCCTAGTCCGCCGCCCGTGCACATCACCGACGACGGCTCGCCCGAGAAGGCCACGGTGTTGGCCACCTGGCCTCTCTTCGTCTGGACCCCTGACCGCGAACGCGAGAAACGTACGCTGGAGCTGCTTGCGCAGATCGTCCAGAGCCGGGCGATTGACGACATACGTCAGCGCCTCGGCAAGACCTACACGCCTGAGGTCAGCGTCGACCTGAACCGCGGAGGCGACCAGGGTTCTCTCTCGGTGGTTATCGACACGACGCCGGGCGCTACGCCGATCGTGGCGGAAGAGCTGAAGAAGATCGCGCAAGAGCTCGCCGCCGGCGATATCACGTCGGACATGCTGGAGCGCGCCCGCCGGCCCGTGCTCGACGACGGCGCGACACGCGAGATATCGAACCCGTGGTGGATCAACATGCTCGACGGCTCGTGGGCGCATCCGGACAAGATCGCCAACTCGCGCACATGGGAGAGCGACTTCGAGACCATCTCGCTCGCCGAGGTCAAGGCGGCGGCCCGCCGTTGGCTCACGCCCGCGCCGCTGCTCGTGATCGCCACACCTTCGGCGCAGGCCTCGAACGCGCCGGCGCCGCGCACGTCTGGCTAGAGGGTCAGGCCCGCCCCGCCATCCACTCGGCGGCCACGTCGAGGATGTTTCCCAGCGCGGCGGCGTCTGTGCGCCCGCTCCTCGCCGGGACGTGGAATGCGTGGTCGGCGTCCTCAACGAGGTCGAGTGTCGCTTTCGCGCCGAGTCCGGCGACGACGGACCGCAGGAGTCCGACGTCGGCGAGCGCGTCGCGGCTCCCCTGCAGGAACAGTATCGGGATGTCGATCGCCTCGAGGTGCGCCGCGCGCTCGGCGGCAGGCTTGCCGGCGGGGTGCAGCGGGAAGGCGAAGAACACGAGGCCACGCACCCCGTCCAGCGGTGCGGACGCCTGGGCCTGGGAGGTCATCCGCCCGCCGAACGACCTTCCTCCGGCGAACAGCGGCGTACCGCGCGCCATGCGCCGCGCCTCGGCGCAGGCCGCTCGCACAGCGGCCTGCGCGACCGTCGGCGGGTCGACGCGTTCGCCGCCCTTCTCCATGTAAGGGAACTGGTAGCGCAACGTCGCGACGCCGCGCGCTTCGAGCCCGTCGGCGATCGCGGCCATCGCCTGGTGACGCATGCCGGCGCCGGCGCCGTGCGCCAGCACGAGGCACGCGGCGGGGCGCGGCGGCGTCTGCCACAGGTCCGACACCGTCCGCCCGTCGCCGCAGCCGATGGTAATGTCGGTCGTCGGCATGGTCGCAGACCGGCCGCGAGCCCAGGCGCCGCGCGGCGTGCGCGCGCTACGCCGCCGCGTCCGCCGCCTCGTCCTGCGCGACGAAGCCCTTCCAGTTGTTCATGTACTCTACGAACGTCGGCGAGAGCCCTTCGCGGGCGAGGTAGTCGCGGGTGACGGGCAGGGCGATCGGCGCGAAGTCACGATCGGCGGCGTACCGTTGCGGGTAGTCGTGGTGGAGGATGGCCGCGCGGCCGAGGACGGCGAAGTCCGCGCCAGCCGCGATCAGGCGACGGGCGTCGTCGGCCCGCATCAGCTTGCCGGCTGCGCCCAGCCGCGTGGCCCCGCGCGGCAGCTCGGCGAACCAGTCGATCAGCGGCCGCCCAGCATAGGCCTCTTCGACAGGCGGCTTGAAGCAATCCCACAGCGACATGTCGACATAGTCGAGCTCGCCGCTCGTCAGCATCTGGCCGGCGAGCGCGAGCTGCTCGGCGAACACGAGCCCGAAGCGCTCGGGCGACAAGCGGATCCCGAGCTGGAAGTCCGGCCGGGTGCGCGCGCGCACGCCCTCGATGATGTCGGTGATGATGCGCGCGCGGCCTTCCGCCGAGCCGCCGTAGCGGTCCTCACGGCGATTGGTCAGCGGGCTCTGGAAGGCGCAGAGGATGTAACCGTGAGCGCCGTGCAGCTCGACGCCGTCGAAACCGGCCGTCTCGGCCCGCACCGCCGCGGCGATGAAGTCCTCGGTCAATTGCTCGACCTCGGCGGTCGAGAGCGCCCGCGCGCCCGTCTCGGCGTCTTCGGAGGGGCCGACCGGCCGCTCGCCGATCAGCGCCTCGGGCGAGCGCAGACCGGCGTGGTGCAGCTGCACGGAGCTCACCGCGCCCTCGGCCCGGATCGCCGCGGCGAGGCGGGTCAGGCCCGGCAGATGGTCGTCCGAGAAGACGCCGAGCTGCCCGGGGAAACCTTGCCCGATGCGCTGCACGTGGGCGGCGCACGTCATGACGAGGCCGAAGCCGCCCTTCGCGCGTAGCGTCAGCCAGTGGAACTCCTCGTCCGACAGCCGTCCGTCCGGGTGACTCTGGCAGTTCGTCAGAGGCGCCAGCATGAATCGGTTCCGCCACGCTGGACCGCGGGTCAAAGTCATCGGATCGAGCAGGTCGGTCATCCGGAGGGGCCTTTCAAACGCGTGTTTCACGCGGACAGTTGGTCCCTAGCAGCAAAGGCCGCAAGTCGCGAGAGACGCATCAATTCCGCCGGCGCCTCCTATTCCTCGGGCGTCTCCGGGCCGTCCTCGTCCGGAGGACCCGGTTCGAACACCAGCAGGTCTCCCGGCTGGCAGTTCAGCTCACGGCAGAGAGCGTCGAGCGTCGAGAAGCGCACGGCGCGAGCCTTGCCGGTCTTCAGGACCGAGAGGTTGGCTATGGTGACGCCTACCCGGTCGGCGAGCTCAGTCAGCGACATGCGGCGCTCGAGCAGCACCCGATCGAGATAGACGCGGATCGGCATGAGGCGCGCCGCCTAGATGGTCAGTTCCGCGTCGCGGCGCAGGCGCGCGCCCTCGCGGAACACCTCGGCCAACACGACGATCACCAGCACGGCGAACCAGGCTGTAAGGTTGAGGCCGGCTCTCCCGCCGCTCGCGTGCAGGAAGTGTCCGACGGCGGCGAAGACGTAGCGGTCGATTTCGAGCAGGGCGAGCACGAGCGCGATGATGCGCAGCCGGCGCACGTTGTCGGGGTGGAAGGGATCGCCGGCGGTCATCGTGGCGAAGATCCGGCGCAGGCGCTGGACGATGACGATGACGCCTATGGCGTAGAGGACGATGCCGAATAGTTCGAAGGCCGAGACCGGCGCGCTGACGTCTAGGCGCACTCGGACCGCCGGCGGCAGGATCCGCGGATCGAAGCTGATCAGGAGCAGCCCGAGAATGCTGGCGGTCACGGCCGCCGCAAACAGCCAAAGCACGTAGTAGGCGACGTCGAGGATCACCTTCAGGAAACTCGACAGCGAGCCCGGTCCCAAAGCGCGGATCATCGCCCCCTCCCAAACGCGAATTCGCCTTCCTTCTCAGCTAAGAGAAGGAAGGCGAACATGCCTCCTCCTGGAAGGCCGCGCCAGCGCCGGCCACTCAGGTCGCGCTGATCATGAGGCCAACTGCGGCGAGCGGCACGACGGCCACCGCGACGAGGGCCCAGAAGGCGGTCCCCAGGCGGTCGAGAACGTTCAGGATCGATGTCATTGTCTTATCCCCAGAATTGTGCACTGCGATACTTGGTCAGCTCTCGGAAGCGGCGTCGCCACCGCCTCGTCGCGCTTATCAATATGCACTTATCGTTTTTCGATCAAGATGGCATATCGATATTCGATATTAATGTTCCGCAATGCATTAAAATCCGGTTAGGAATGCTGCGTCGCGGCATGACCTCCTTGTCGCACCCGGCCGCGCCCTGACCGCGAGCGCTCGCGGCGCGACGCACAGGGAGCGTCGCGCCGCGCCGGCGGCGATGTCGGACTTGCGGCGGCGGCGGGCCTCGCGCATTCCAGCCCCATGTCCCTTCGACTCACCCCCGGCGCACGCATCGTTGCGGCGACGCACAACCCCGGAAAGGCGCGCGAACTGGCCGCGCTCCTGGAGGGCCGCTTCGAGGTGGTGACGGCCGCTTCGCTGGGGCTCTCGGAGCCGGAAGAGACCGAACAGACTTTCGGCGGCAACGCGCTGCTCAAGGCGCGGGCCGCAGCGGACGCGTCCGGGCTCATCGCGCTGGCCGACGACTCGGGCTTGTCGGCGACGGCGCTGGACGGCGCTCCCGGGGTCTACTCCGCGAGGTGGGCCGGGCCCGGCAAGGACTTCGCCCACGCCATGGCCCTGGTCGAGCGGCGCATCGCCGAAAGCGAGAGCGACGATCGGAGCGCCTGGTTCACCTGCGCCCTCGCCGTAGCCTGGCCGCAGGGCGGACCGGCGGTGGTGGTCGAGGGGCGGGTGGAAGGCATGCTGATCTTCCCGCCGCGGGGTGGGAAGGGCTTCGGCTACGACCCGATCTTCTTGCCGGACGGGCTCGGACGGACGTTCGGTGAGATGGAGGAGGCCGAAAAGGACGCGCTCAGTCACCGCGCGCGGGCGTTCGCGAAGCTGAAGGCGGCCCTCCTTGACTGAGGCGGCGCGCCCCGCCCGCGGCGCGGGCCGGGACATCGGGCTTTACGTGCACTGGCCGTACTGCGCCCGCATCTGCCCGTACTGCGACTTCAATGTCGTGCGTCATCGGGGTCGTGGCGACGAAGCGGCCGCTCTCGTGGCCGCCATCCTCGCGGACCTGAGGGCGCAGGCCGCCGGCGCCCGGCGGCGCAGGCTCGTCTCGATCTTCTTCGGCGGCGGCACGCCATCGCTGATGGATGCAGCGGCGGTCAGCGCCATCGTCGAGAGCGCCCGCGGCCTCTTCACGACCACGCCGGACCTTGAGGTGACGCTCGAGGCCAATCCCACCGACGCCGAAGCGGACCGGTTCGCAGCGTTCGCCGCCGCGGGCGTGACGAGACTCTCACTAGGCGTACAGTCGCTCCACGACGCCGATCTGGCGTTCCTCGGCCGCAATCATGACGCCGCGGCGGCGCGCCGGGCGGCGTCTGTCGCGGCGCGCGTCTTTCCGCGTCTTTCGATCGACTTGATCTACGCGCTTCCCGGCCAGACGCTGGCGGATTGGCGGGAGCGGCTCGAAGCGGCGCTGTCGCTCGGCGCGGAGCACGTCTCTGCGTACCAGCTCACCTGCGAGCCCGGCACCGCGTTCGAACGGGCCGTGCGACGCGGCGAGTGGGCGCCGTCGGCGGCAGACACCGCGGCGGCGCTGTTCGAGACCACGCAGGAGATGCTCGGCGAGGCCGGACTGGAGCCTTACGAGGTGTCCAACCATGCCCGGGGGAGCGGCGCGCAGTCGCGGCACAATCTGATCTACTGGCGCGGAGCGGACTATTTGGGCGTCGGACCCGGCGCGCATGGCCGCCTGACAGACGACGTCGGGACGCGCCGCGCACGGCTGACGGCGAAGAAGGTCGCCGACTATATCGCCCAGGTCGAGGCCACGGGCGCCGGCCTTATCGAGGACGAGCCGCTGTCGGCTGCCGAGGCGGCGCTGGAGCGACTGCTTATGGGGCTTAGGACGCTCGAGGGCGTGGCGCTGGGCGAGCTTGCGCCGCTGGCCATCGATCGGCAGGAGATCGGCTCCCTGATCGGGGTCGGGCTTCTCCAGCAATCGGACGGACGCCTGGTCGCCACACGCCGCGGCCGGGTCGTGCTCGATCGCATCACCCTGGACCTCGCGAGGAGCGCGCGTCAGGGCTAAACCATGTCGGTCAAGCCGAGGAGGCTCAAGCCCTGGCCCTGCGACCGCCACCCCCCGCCTTGTCGGACGCACCGCTCGCTCCGGGGCTCTATCTTGTTGCGACGCCGATCGGCAACTTGCGCGACGTTACGCTGCGTGCGCTCGACGTGCTGGCCGGCGCCGACCTTGTGCTGGCGGAGGACACACGCGTCACGTCGAAGCTGCTCGCCGCCTACGGACTGTCCAAGCGGATCGAACGCTACGACGAGCATTCGGCGGCGCGCGCCCGCCCTGCGGCGCTGGCCGCGCTGTCTGCGGGCGCCCGGATAGCGTTCGTCTCCGATGCGGGCACCCCGCTTGTCTCGGATCCTGGCTACCGGCTGGCGCTAGAGGCGGCCGAGGTGGGGGTCGCCGTGTTCCCGGTCCCGGGGCCGTCGGCGGTGCTGGCGGCGCTGAGCGTCGCCGGCCTGCCCACCGACCGGTTCCTTTTCGTGGGCTTTCCGCCGCCCAAAGGGGCCGCCCGGCGTGCGTTTCTCGAGGGGCTGAAGGGCGTGCACGCCACGCTGATCCTTTTCGAGGGCGTCTCGCGGCTCGGCGCGTCGCTTGCCGATATGGTGGCGGTGCTCGGACCGCGGCCGGCGGCGGTGGCGCGCGAACTGACCAAGCTGCACGAGACGATCGTGCGCGGCGACCTCGCCACGCTGGCCGCCGACCCCGCGCTCGCGGCGCCCAAGGGCGAGGTCGTGGTCGTGGTCGGCCCGCCGGCGGAGGATGCCGCGGCCGAGCCGGCCGACGCCGAGGCCGCCTTGCGGGAAGCGCTCGATCGCCTCTCGCCGGCCGAGGCGGCCCGGGAAGTGGCGGCCGCCACCGGGCTCCCCCGTCGCGATCTCTACCGTCGCGCGGTGGCGTTGAAGAGCGGGTGACGCGATGGCTCGCGATCGCAGCCGCACAGGTCTTCAGGCGCGTCTCGCAGGGCGACGCGGCGAAGTGGTGGCGGCGCTGTGGCTGATGGCCAAAGGCTATCAGATCCTGGGTTTCCGAATGCGGACGCCGCACGCGGAGATCGATCTCCTGGCGCGCAAGGGCCGGGTGCTCGCGGTCGTAGAGGTGAAGCTGCGCGGCACGATCGAGACGGCGCTCGAGGCCGTCACACGCCGTCAGCGCGAAAGGCTGCGCCGTGCGGGCGCCGCCTTCGCGGCACGCCGCCCGGATCTGGCGGATGCGGCGGTTCGCCTCGACCTGGTGGCGCTCGCGCCCGGCCGCTGGCCTTGCCATATTCCAGATGCCTGGTTCGGAGACTAGCGGCTGTTGAGAGTATGACGCGCGAGGAGGCGGAGACCTTCCTGGCCGGCATGGGCCAGACTGCGGATGGCGGCTTCGAGCTCATGGAAGCGGCCATCGCCTGCGCCGTGCACGAGGAGCCGGATCGCGACCCCGGTCTGGTGCGCAATCTCGCCGGCCTGGCGGCCGAACGCCTCGCGGCTCGGCTCGAGCGCGAGTCGCCGGAGGAGGCGCTGGCCGAGACCATGGCCGGCGACCTGCGTCTCGCCGGTGATCTCATCACCTACGACAGCCCGCAGAACACGGACGTCATCTCGGTGGCCCAGCGGCGCAAAGGACTGCCGGTGACGCTGGGGGTCTTCTATCTCGACGCGGCGCGGCGATGCGGTCTCGACGTGCGGGGCGTCGACTTTCCGAACCACTTCCTGCTGCGCATCGAGACGCGCGAAGGGCCGCTGGCGCTCGATCCGTTCAGCGAGGGTCGCGTCGTGCTGCCGTCGGAGCTGACGCGTCGGGCTCTGCATGCGGGTCTCACCCCCGGCGTCGCCGACCGGCTCGAGACGCTCATGGCGCCGACCAGCGACCGCGGGGTGCTCATCCGCCTGCAGAACAACATCTACGCTCGCGCCATCGCGGCCCGCGACTATGCGCGAGCCGAGCGCTCGGCCCTTCGCAGGGCGCTGATCAATCCCTCCGACCATCGACCCTGGATTGACGTGGCGTCGGCGCGCGAAGGGCAAGGCGCGTTGGCCGGCGCGCTCGAGGCGCTTGCGCGCGCCCAGCGGCTCGACGGCGGTGCGGCTCTGGCTGCGCGCGTGGCCCGCGAGCGTGTGCGACTGAAGCTGAACTGACGCGGGTCCGGACTTTTCTCGCTTGCGCTTGGCGACCTCCACGGGAAGAGAAACCCTGCTAGCTCGGGAGTTCCCATGCCGCTGCAGGTCGCCGTCCAGATGGACCCCATCGAGGGTGTCAACATCGAGACTGACACTACGTTCTTCCTGTTGCTGGAGGCGCAGACGCGGGGCCACGGCCTCTTCGTCTACGCGCCTGACCGGCTGGCGTTGGACGACGGACGGGTGCTGGCGCGCGGCCGGCCTCTGAACGTGCGCGCCGTAAAGGGCGACCATCACACCGTCGGCAAGTTCGAAGTCCGCGACCTCTCCGAGTTCGACGTGGTGCTGATGCGTCAGGACCCGCCGTTCGACATGGCCTATGTCACCGCCACTTACTTCCTCGAGAAGATCCACCCGGCCACGCTGGTCGTGAACAACCCGACCGAGGTGCGAAACGCGCCCGAGAAGCTGTTCGTCACCGGCTTTCCCGGCTTGCAGCCGCCGACGCTGATCACGTCCGATCCGGAGGCGCTCCACGACTTCCATCGCCGCCACGGCGAGATGGTGCTCAAGCCGCTCTATGGCGGCGCCGGCTCGGGTGTCGTGAAGCTCAAGGCCGACGATCCGAACCTCGATGCGCTGCTCGAGTTGCATGCGATGATCGGCCGCGAGCCAGTCATCGCCCAGAAGTTCATCGCCGCGGTCTCCAAGGGGGACAAGCGCATCCTCCTGGTGGACGGCGAGCCGGTTGGCGCCGTCAACCGCATCCCGGGCGAGGGCCAGGTCCGCTCCAATCTGGCGCGCGGCGGCCGCGCCGAGCCGGTGGATCTCACCCGGCGCGACCGGGAGATCTGCGCGGCCATCTCGATGGAGCTGAAGCAGAGGGGGCTGCTCTTCGTCGGCATCGATGTGATCGGCGACTACCTGACCGAGATCAACGTCACCTCGCCGACGGGCGCCCAACAGCTCCGCCGCTTCGGCGGCGCCGACGCGGCGGCGGCGCTCTGGAACCGGATCGAGGCGATCCGAGGCGTCGTCTGACGCGCCGGGCCGGCCGAAGTTTGCATGGCGGTTGCGAGCTCTGCTTTACGTCACTCTTTCGCCCCATAATCCCCTATTGTTCTTAGTATGTACTTGTTTTGAACATACCGCATTCTCGGGATGTGGATAAGTACCGGGGGTGAAAGGAGATTTCGCCGCAGCCCGTTCAACCCAAAACAACCGTGAGTTGTGCTTCAGCCTCACGGGTGCAAATCGTTCCTTTTTTGTTCTTGCGCGTCCCCTGAGCCTCATGTTGAGATGCGTGCAGGCTGAACGGCGGGGTCGTGACATGGCGGGGCGGGTGGTCACGGTGGCGTTCGAGGGCGTCGAGGCCAGGCGTGTCGACGTTGAGGTGCAGCTGACCGGCGGCTCGATGATCTTCGCCATCGTAGGCCTTCCGGACAAGGCGGTGGCGGAGAGCAAGGAGCGCGTGCGCGCAGCGTTCTCGGGCCTGGGCCTGGCCATGCCGGGGCGTCGGATCGTAGCCAACCTTTCCCCCGCCGACCTGCCGAAGGAGGGCAGCCACTACGACCTGCCGATCGCGCTCGCGCTGATGATCACCATGGGCATTCTGCCGGCCGACGCGCTGGATGGCTGGGCCGCCATGGGCGAGCTCAACCTCGACGGCCAGATCGCGCCGGTCGCCGGCGCTCTGCCGGCGGCGGTGGCGGCGGGCGCGTGGGAGATGGGGCTGATCTGTCCCGAGACGTGCGGTCCGGAAGCGGCCTGGGCCGGCGCCACGCCGATCCTCGCGCCCCGCTCCCTGATCGCCATCGTCAATCACTTTCGCGGCTCGCAGGTGATGGCCGCGCCGAAACCCGGGCCGATGCTCGACGGGGCGGCTGCCCCGGATCTAAAGGACGTGAAGGGACAGGAGCAGGCCAAGCGCGCCCTGGAGATAGCGGCCGCCGGCGGGCACAACCTGCTCTACGTCGGTCCTCCCGGCTCGGGGAAGTCGATGCTGGCCCAGCGCCTGCCTGGCCTCTTGCCGCCACTCTCGGCCGAGGAACTGCTGGAGACCTCGATGGTTCATTCGATGGCGGGCCTGATCGCCAAGGGCGCGCTCACCCGCGCCAGGCCGTTCCGCAGCCCCCACCACTCCGCCAGCATGGCCGCGCTGACCGGCGGCGGCGTCCGGGCCAAGCCAGGAGAGGTCTCGCTGGCGCACAACGGCGTGCTCTTTCTCGACGAACTGCCGGAGTTCAGTCCGCAAGCTCTTGATTCCCTTCGGCAGCCGCTCGAGTCCGGCGAGGTGGTCGTGGCGCGGGCGAACTACCACATCCGCTATCCGGCGAAGGTGCAACTGGTCGCGGCCCAGAATCCGTGCCGATGCGGCGTCGGCGGGCCGGGGCGCGGGCGCTGCGGCAAGGCCCCACGCTGCCAGATTTCCTACCAGAGCCGCGTCTCCGGGCCCCTGCTCGACCGCATCGACCTCACCGTCGACGTGCCGCCGGTGACCGCCGCGGATCTCGCCCTGCCGCCGCCGACCGAGGGTACCGCCGAGGTGGCGACCCGCGTCGCCGCCGCCCGTGACATCGCCGCCACCCGCGCCGCCAAGGCCAGCGGCGAGCCGCCGACGCTCAACGCCCGGGCCGAGGGCCGATGGCTGGAAGCCATCGCCACGCTCGACGAGGAGGGGCGCAGCTTGCTGTCGCGGGCCGCCGAGGCCAGCGGGCTCTCGGCCCGTGGCTGGACGCGCACGCTCCGCCTCGCGCGGACCATCGCCGACCTGGAAGGCTCCGGTCCCGTCCGTCGCGTCCACGTCGCCGAGGCCCTCATCTACCGTCGCATCCCGCCCGTCGCGCCGGCGGGCTTCGGCGAGGCGCGGTCGAGCGCCTACGGCCTCCGATGAGGCCAGCGGCGCCCTAGCGAGGACAGGGCCTCGTCTCTGCAGTCCCAGCCCGGCGATGCGCGTCGGCATTCCGGCGATTTGATCCTCCTCATGGCGTCCTACGCCAGGGCCTGGATACAGGACCGCGATCGAAAGCGCGCAGGAGAGGCCCCATGAAAGGTTTCGTCGCCGACATCGAAAGACTGACAGAGGCGAATGCGGACTTCCGTCGCGTCCTCTACACCGGCCATCACTTGCAGCTGGTGCTGATGACGTTGCAGCCCCGAGCCGAGATCGGCGAGGAAGTGCATGCCGACCGCGACCAGTTCTTCCGTATCGAGGCCGGCGCCGGAGAGGTCTGGATCGATGGCGCCCGCACGCCGGTCAGGGCCAACGACGCAATCGTCGCGCCGGCCGGGGCGCGGCACAATGTGGTGAACACCGGGGACGAGCCGCTCAAGCTCTACACGCTGTACGGTCCGCCCGAGCATCGTGACCGGGTCGTCCACGCCACCAAGGCCGATGTGCGCGAGGAGCACTTCGATGGCGCTACGACGGAGTGAGGAGCGCCATCGCTGAGAATTCCTGCCCCGTTCGTCAGCCCCCGACCGCCATGCGCCTGACCGCTAGCTTGTTCATCATCCTTTTCTTGTTCTCGCTCGTTCTCGCGTTCGCGGCTGGCCTCGTGATCGAGTCTTTCGAACTGCATCGCTTGGTCGAGAGCGCGAGGCGGTCCAATTGCGTGACTGTCGAGTCGGATTTCTCACATCTGAGATTTGTTGGATATAACTTAGCCCTCTTGATCGCCGCTATCGCGGCCATGGCGTATGCCGTCTTCCTGTTGATCGCGTTCGTCCTCAGAAAGCTCGTCGAGCTTGTCTTCTGGCGGTCGGCCTAGAAGGCGCTGACCGCCTCGCCGTGCTCCTTCTGATGCGGCAAGGCCACGGGCGCGACGGGTCGTCGGTCGATTTGACCGAGATCAACGCTCCCGCGGGGCGGCGGCCGTGTCTGCGCGGCGGATTCTCCGATTGCGGGGCCACGCCACGATGCAAGCACCGACCCTCGACGACCCCGACGACCTGAGCTTCAAGCTCGAGCGCGAAGCCTTCGCCAGGGCGCCCGACCGCAGTTTCGACGTGAGCCGCGAGGAGCGGCGGCTGCTGGGCGTCGAGGCCGCGCGTGGCCGGCGCAAAGTCGTCAGCTACGACCCTGGACGTCGCCGCCTGAAGGGCTGGCCGGGCGCCCAGGACGAAGGCGAGGCGGTCAAGGCGATGCTGGCGCGATTTGCGTCATGGGCCTCGGACCTCGTCCGAGACCTCGCGCCGAGCTACGCTGGCCGGATCGAGCTCGCCCGCGCCAGTTATCGGCCGCGGCGGATCGAGGACGCGCCGCTGAGCTGGCGCAAGGACGACCGCCGACTCCATCTCGACGCATTCCGCACCCGCCCAGTGGGCGGGCGCCGCATCCTGAGGCTCTTCGCCAACGTGGATGCCGAACGCGAGCGCGTCTGGGACCTCGGCGAGGACTTCACCCGCCACGCGCGGCGCTTCCTGCCGCTCACGCGTCCTGCGACGCCTGGCGTTCCAACCCTGCTCGCCGCGGTCGGCGCCACCAAAGCCGTCCGCACGCCGTACGACCAGCTGATGCTTCAGATTCACGACCTGGCCAAGAGCGACGAGGGATACCAGCGGACGTCGCGGCTGCGGCAGGAGACGTTCGAGCCCGGCGAGACCTGGCTGGCGTTCACCGATCAGATTCCCCACGCCGTGGTCGCCGGACGGATGATGCTGGAGCAGACCTTCTACCTGCCGGTCGACGCGCTGCATGACGAGCAACGTTCGCCGCTCCGCATCCTCGAACATCTGACCGGACGCTCCCTAGTCTAGCGTCCGGGACCGGCCCCGCGCACGCGGCGGGCGACAGTCGACCCTCGCCGCGCTAGCTGTCGGCGACGCCGAATCGGCGACGATCCGGCCCGTGCGCGGGAGGGAGGCTGCATGACCGACGCCCTGGCGGCGCTGCGCGACGTGCGCGGGCGCTTCCTGCTGATCTGGGTGATCCCGATCGCCCTGCTGGGCGCCGTGAGCTTCGCCCCGCCAATCCTGAACGACGGCGACACCTTCTGGCATGTCGCCGCCGGCCGCTGGATCCTCGCGCACCACGCAGTGCCGCGCTTCGATCCGTTCTCGTTCACCTTCGCGGGGCGCCCGTGGGTGGCGCACGAGTGGCTGAGCGAGACGGTCATGGCTGCGGCCTATCTCGCCGTCGGCTGGGGTGGCGTGATGTCGCTGACAGGGCTCGCCGTGGCCGTGGTGGCGGCGGTGAGCGGCGCCTGGCTGCTGCGCTGGCTGTCGCCTCTCTCGGCGACCTTGGCGCTCGCCCTCGGTCTCGCCTGCATCGCCCCGGGCATGCTGGCGAGGCCGCACCTGCTCGCGCTGCCGCTCGCGGCGGTGTGGACCGTGGCCCTGCTGGAGGCCCGTGCGGCGGGCCGCGCGCCCGGCCTCTGGCTTGCGCTCGTCATGGTGGTCTGGGCCAACATGCACTCGAGCTTCGTGGTCGGCCTCGGCCTGGCCGGCGCATTCGCGCTCGAGGCCGCGCTGGAGGTTCGGTTCGGTCGCTGGCGCATGCTCCGCGGGTGGGCCGAATTCGTCGCGCTCTCTGTCCTCGCGGCGCTCGTGACCCCCAACGGGATCGACGGCCTCGCCTTCCCGCTGCGGGTTATGAACATGAAGACGCTGCCCATGATCGCCGAGTGGCTGCCGCCGGACTTCATGCGCCTCTCGCCGCTGGAAGTTGCGCTGCTCGCCGGCGTCTTCGCGGCCTTCTGGCGTGGCGTCCGGCTCTCGGCGGTGCGCGCGCTCATCATCATCGGGCTGATCCACATGAGCGTGCAGCACGTGCGCCAGGAGGTGATGCTGGGCGCGATCGCTCCGCTGATCCTCGCCGAACCCTTCGGTCGCGCGCTGGGCCGGGCCGCGCCGGCAGACCCGGTGCGCTGGCGCATGCCCGCGCAGCAGGCGGCCCTGGGCGGCGCGCTCGCGGCGGCGATCCTGGTCGGCCGCTTGGTCGTTCCTTATCATCGCGTCGACGGCCCGACCGCGCCGGTCGCCGCGTTCGCGAATGTGCCGGCCGCCCTGCGCGCGCAGCCGGTCATCAATGACTACAACTTCGGCGGCTACCTGATCTTCAGGGGCGTCCGGCCCTACATCGACGGCCGGGCGGACATGTACGGCGACGACTTCGTCGCGGCCGACCAGGCGTTGCAGGACGGCGACCCCGCCCAGCTCGCCGCCGTGCTGAGGCGCTACGGGATACGCTGGGCGCTCCTGCGTCCCACCTTGCGGCTGACGCGCGACCTGGAGGCCGCCGGTTGGCGGCGGCTCTACGCCGACAGGTATGCGGTCGCGCTCGAGAGACCGGTGGCGCCTACGCCGTCGCCTCTACGGCCAGCCGCAGCTCCGCGATCATCCGTTCCCGGATGATGAACTTCTGCACCTTGCCGGTGACGGTCATCGGAAACTCGTCGACGAAGCGCACGTAGCGCGGCGCCTTGAAGTGGGCGACTTGCCCGCGGCACCAGCTGCGAATCTCCTCCTCGTCGGCGCTTTCACCGGGATGCAGGCGGATCCAGGCGCAGAGCTCCTCGCCCATCCGCGGATCGGGCAGGCCCACCACCTGCACGTCGGCGATCTTCGGGTGGGTGTAGAGGAATTCCTCGATCTCGCGCGGATAGATGTTCTCGCCGCCGCGGATGACCATATCCTTGATGCGTCCGACGATGTTGCCGTAGCCCGCCGCGTCGATCGTTCCGAGATCCCCGGTGTGCATCCAGCCCTCGGCGTCGATCGCCTCGGCGGTCTTTTCCGGATCGTCCCAGTACCCCAGCATCACCGAATAGCCGCGCGTGCAGAGCTCGCCTGCGACGCCCCGCGGCGTCGTCGCCCCCGTCTCGTTCACCACCTTCACTTCGAGATGCGGCTGAACGCGGCCGATGGTGGAGACACGCCGCTCCAGCGGGTCGTCGGGGCCGGTCTGGAAGCTCACGGGGCTCGTCTCGGTCATGCCGTAGGCGATTGTCACCTCGCCCATGTGCATCTTCCCGATCACCTGTTTCATCACCTCGATCGGGCACGGCGAGCCGGCCATGATGCCGGTGCGCAGGGACGAGAGGTCGCGCCTGGCGAAGCTCGGCGAAGCGAGCGCCGCGATGAACATGGTCGGCACGCCATAGAGCGACGTGCAGCGCTCGGTCTCGACCGCAGCCAGCGTCGCGTCGGCGTCGAAGGTCGGCGCTGGGTAGACCATCGCAGCGCCGTGCGTCACCGCTGCGAGGTTCCCCATCACCATGCCGAAGCAGTGGTAGAGCGGCGCGGGAATGCAGATCCGGTCGGTCGCCGTGAGCCGCTGGGCGAGGCCTACGAAGTAGCCGTTGTTGAGGATGTTGCGGTGGGTGAGCGTCGCGCCCTTGGGCAGGCCGGTCGTGCCGCTGGTGAACTGGATGTTGATCGCGTCGGTGTTGCGCAGCGTGTCCGCGATGCGGAGCACCTCTTCGTCGTGCGAAGGCTCGGCAAGCCCGGGGATGTCGTCGAAGTCGAACCAGCCCGGCCGCGCTCCGCCGCCGATCTTGATGGCCGCGCGCAGCGACGGCAGCCGCTCGGCCTGCAACGCGCCGAGGAAGGCGTCCGACAGCTCGGGCGCCAGCGACTCGACCATGCCGACATAGTCACTGGTCTTGTAACTTTCCGCGCAGACCAGCGCGCGCACGCCCACCTTGTTGAGCGTGTATTCCAGCTCATGGAGTCGATAGGCGGGGTTGATGGTGACGAGGATCAGTCCGACCTTGGCGGCGGCGAACTGGGTCAGGGCCCATTCGGCGCAGTTGGGCGACCAGACGCCGATCCGCTCGCCCGGCTCCAGGCCTAGCGCGACGAGCCCGGCCGCAACATCATGGGCCTTGGTCGCCAGTGTGCGCCAGCTCCAGCGGACACGCTGGTGGCAAGACACGAGCGCGTCGGCCTCGCCCCAGCGGCTCGCTGCGGCCTCCAGCGCGGCGCCGATCGTCATCTCGAGCAGCGGTGGCGCGTCGGCGCCCTTCACCCAGCTGAGCGTCTCGTCCATCCGGTCGCTCCTGTCCCCGAGGAGCGACTCCATACCCGATCCTGGATGCGCGCAAGGGCCCTCCCTCCCGCAACCGGGAGGGAGGGCCCTGCCAGGGTCAGCGGCTCGCGAGGCCGCGCATCGCGGCGTACTTCGCGTCCGCGCTCGTGACCGACCTGTCTATGCAGGAGGCGTGCTCGTAGAACCGGACGAGCTGGCTCTCGTCGGCGAGCGCCGCCTGGCACGCGGCTTGTGCGGCGCGGAAGATGGCGGCGTGCGCCGCCGAAGCGTCGAGGCCGCCGACATTGACGATGACATCCGTTCCGGCGAATGCCGGAGCAGCAATGGCGCCGAAGGCGATCGCGAAAGCGATTTTGCGGAACATGTGAGATTTTCCAAGCTAGAGGTTGTTTCAACCCCTCGCCCGAACGCTTCCCTGGGTCCTTAGCTGGACCGCTGCGACAAATCATACGGCCCTCCGCCGATCGTCTGCAAGCTCGTGGCGGGCAGTCCGGGCCGGCGCCGGCGCTCGTGCCCGGAAGCTGTTCACTTGGGGCCAAGCGATGCTCGATCATCGCGCGGCGCGCGTCCGCGCCGTCGCGATCAGGCGATCAGGGCCGTGCAGTACCGGATCGCGCGCCGCGCCTTGGCCGCCCAATCATCCGGAGGGTCGAGCGCCAGGTAGCGCTCGAACAGCGCCTTGGCTTCGCCGACCGCGCCGGCCTTCATCCGGAGTTGGGCGAGGTTGAACGCGGCGTCGGCGTAAGCTGGATCAGCCTCCAGCACGCGCGCCAGCTCCGCGGTCGCCGCTTCCGGCTTGCCTTGCGCCTCCAACGCCTGGGCGAGGTTGTAGCGCGCCTCCACCAGACCGCTGTCACGGGCGAGCGCCTGCTGGTAGGCGAGCACGGCCGCGGCCGGCTCGCCGCGGGCCATCATCAGGTTGCCAAGATTGTAGGGCGCGAGCGCGTCGCGCCGGTCGGCTCGGGCGCAAAGGTCGTAGAGGCGCGCGGCCTCGGACAACTCGCCCTCGGCCTCAGCGATCGTCGCGGCCTCGAAGAGCTCCTCGACCGACGCGTGATCCTCGTCGAGCGCGAGCACGCCTTGGCCTTCCAGCGTCGTCAGACCGTCATCCCATTGCAGCGCGGCCTCGCCGGCGGGGGTCAGCACGACCTTGTGGCGGCCGAGCGGGGCCACGTCGCGTGCAATGATCAGAATACGGACGATCTCGCCAAGCGAGCGGCCGCCGGCGGCGAGCTCGGCCGCCGTCCGAACGACCGCCGCGTCTCCGAACCGGCAGTGCGGGCCGTCGAGCTCGATCAGGTCGAAGGCGGCGAGGATGTCAGCATCCGCGTGTGAGAGCGACGTCGACGCAAGCGCTGCGGCGAGTGGAAGGGTCGCTGGCGGGGCCGCTTCGCCCGCGAGCTCGGCCAGGAATGCCTGCTCGCTCCGCACCGAGGCGCCGCGGCCCTTGGCGGACGCGATCCTAGCGCCGAGCGAGCCGCCGTCGATCAGGGCTTCGGCGCGCGCGCCCACGACGAGGACGTCGCTGCGGCGGGTGAGATCGCGGGCGACGCAACCGCCCGCCTCGCCGATCTGCTTCGCCAGGCGGTCACGAACACCGGGCGTGAAGCGTCCGTAGAGCGCGAAGGAGCGGCCCCGAAGCTGCATGGCGCCCTGCTTATAGACGGATTCAGCCGCCCGCCTTGCGCTTCTTCGACGGCGTTGTCGGCGCGGCCGCGACTTTCGCGCCGGCCTTGGCGCCCGTCGCCTTGGCGGGCTTCGCGCCAGCCTCGCCGGCCTTGCCCAGGCTCGGCGCGGGCGGGCGGCGCTCCTGCTCGATCGAGCGACGCAGAGCATCCATCAGGTTGACTACGTTGCCGCGCTCCGGCGCCTTGGCGATCACCGGCTGACCGCCGCTGATCTTGGACTTCACGAGGTCCATCAGCGCGACCTCGTAGCGATCCTCGAAGTGGGCGGGATCGAACTTCATCTCCTTCTGGCGGATGATCATCTCGGCCATGCCGAGCATATCGTCCGACAGCTTGACCTTCAGCGGCTCCAGCGCTGTCGCGGGCTCGCGGATTTCCCTGGCCGAGCGCAGAGTTATCAGGCGGAAGCCGTTCTCGATCGGCTCGATCGCCACCTGGCGTTCGCGTCCGGACAGCACGACACGCGCAATCGCGATCTTCTTTTCCTGCTTCATCGCTTCCAGAACGACCGCGAACGTCTCCTCGGCGATCGGCCCGTCCGGCGCAAGGTAGTAGGTGGCGTCGAAGTAGATCGGGTCGATGTCGCTCGTCTCGACGAAACCGTCGATATCGATAGCCTTGCTGGAGTCGATCTCGATCGCCTCCAGTTCGTCGTTGGAGACGACGACATAGCGATCCTTCTCGAACTGGTAGCCCTTCACCAGGTCCGCCCGGTCCACCTCGCCCAGTTCAGGGTCGTGGTAGCGCTGCTGGACGCGGTTCAGCGTGTCCTTGTGCAGCAGATTGAAGGAAACCTTGCCGGCGGAAGACGAAGTCGCCGGGTAGAGCTTCACGGGACAGGAGACCAGCGACAGCTTCAGGTAGCCTTTCCAACTCGCTCGTCCAGCCATTGGCCGCACCCCTTATGTCTTCATCCCCACGTCGCGCTGCATCCGGGCCGTGATCTTCCCAGCGCTCGACCCTAGCTCATCCCAAGGGTCCGCAGCCAGACTGTCCAATCTCTTTACCACAGTAAGACGATCGAAAGCGTTAGCGCCCGACAGCTTCCGCAGTTCGTCCCAGAATATGGGCGCGGCCACGGGAAACGCGGGCCGCGCGCGTAGCGAGTAGGACGCGACCGCCGAGGCGCCGCGCGCGTTGCGCAGGTAATCGATGTAGATGCGGCCCTTGCGGCGCTCCTTGGAGGCGATTGCGGTGAAGACGCCGGGCGCGTCCGCCGCCGCCGACTTGGCGAGGGCCTCGGCGAAGCCCTTGACGAGCGGCCAGGCGTGTCCACGATCGAGCGGCGCCACCAGGTGCAACCCCTTGCCGCCCGTGGTGCGCAGGAACGGGTGCAGGCCCATGCCTTCCAGGCGCTGGCGCAGCAGCTCCGCCCCGTCGCAGACCCTGGGCCAGGCAAGGCCTTCGTCCGGGTCGAGATCGATCACCAGCCTGTCAGGGTGCTCCGGGTCGTCGATCCGGCAACCCCACAGATGGAACTCCACCGCGCCGAACTGGGCGAGCCCGAGAAAGCCCCGGGGCTCGGTCACCGCGATGAACGCGCTGCGTCCCTGCTCGTCAGCCAGCTCCACCATTTCTACCCCCGGAGGCAGGCCGGCGAAGGCGTGGCGTTGGTAGAACAGGTCCTTGGCGTCGCCGGTCGGGCAGCGGACCACGGTGACGGGGCGGCGGAGCAGCTCGGGCAGCATCCAGTCGCCGACGCGGGCGTAATAGAGAGCGATGTCGAGCTTGGTGACGCCGCTGCCGGCGAAGATCTCGCGTTCGGGGTTGGTGAGCGTGATCGCGGCGAGATCGCGGTCGCCGATCAGTTTCGGCTTGAGCGTGCGCGCGGGCTTCCCGGTCCCGCGCGGCGACCACCCCATGAACACCGGCGCCCGTGGAGCGTTCTGCGCCGAGCGGCTTCGATAGCCGACGTCGGCCCGCCAACGCGGCTCGACCCAGTGGGCCCCAGGCGTGCGGGGGACGGCGATCACCGGCCGTCCGGTCTCAGTCGGGGCGAGGTCGCGATAGAGTTCGCGCGCCCTGGCGTCGCCGATGCCCGAGCCGACGCGCCCGGCGTAGACCAGTTCGCCGTCGCGCTCTTCGGCCAGGATCAGCGACGAGGCGGCCTGGGGCATGTTGGAAACGAAGCCGACGACGATGAACGGCGCGATCTCGACGCGCTTGACCTTCACCCAGGTGGAAGACCGCGACTGGACGTACCGCGCGTCCGCCTTCTTCGAGACGATCCCCTCAAGGCCCAGGCGGCACGCGTGGGCGTACAGCGCCTCGCCGTCGTCGCCGGCGACGCTCTCGCTGAACTGGACCTGGGAGCGCGCGCCGATCAGCGGCGCGATCAGGCCCTCGAGCGCCGCCCGTCGCTCGGTGAGCGGCGAGGCGCTGAGGTCGTAGCCGTCGAGATGGCAGAGGTCGAACGCGAAGTAGGTCATGGCGTGGCTGTCGCCGTCGGACAGCGCTTTCTCGAGCAGGTCGAGCGAGGACACGCCGCGCGGATCCTGCACCACCACCTCGCCGTCGATGAGGGCGCTCTTGCAGGCGAGCTTGCGGAACGCCTCTGCCAGCGAGCCGTAGCGGCGCGTCCAGTCGTGCCCGTTGCGCGTGACGAGGCGCGCCGCGCCGTCCTCGAAGAAGACGAGGGTGCGATACCCGTCGTACTTGATCTCGTGGATCCAGCCGTCGCCGCGCGGCGGCGAAGCGGCCGTCGCCGCCAGTTGCGGTCGCCAGCTTTGCGGCATCGGCGCGGCGACCGCTCCGCGGATTCCGGAAGCCTTCCTCGCCCGCGGTCGCAGCCGCTCGGGCGTGGGCGGTTCGTCCACCGGGCGACCGCTGACGACGCTGTTCGGCGCCTCGACCAATACATCGTACTCGGCCAGCGGGCGCGCGGAAGGGTCGCGCTCCTTGATCAGGAGCCAGTTGGCGGGATCGTCGGAGAGACGCACCAGCGTCCAGCCACCGGTCAGCTTCTCGCCGGCGAGACGGAACTTCAGCTCGCCGTCGGCCAGCGCCTGTTCCGGATCCTTCAGCGTGACCCAGGTTCCGCGGTCCCAGACGATGACCGTGCCGGCGCCGTAGTTGCCCGCCGGAATGCGGCCCTCGAAGCTGGCGTAATCGAGCGGGTGGTCCTCCACCAGCTTGGCGAAGCGGCGCACTTTCGGGTCGAGGCACGGCCCTTCCGGGACGGCCCAGCTCTTCAGCGCGCCCCCGATCTCCAGGCGCAGGTCGTAGTGCATGCGCCGCGCGTGGTGTTTCTGGATGACAAAGATCGGCTCGTGCGAGCCGGCCGCCGCGCCTTGCGGCTCCGGCGTCTCGGCGAAGCGGCGCTTGGCGCGGTAGGCGGATAGGTTGTCAGCCGGCACGGGGGGCGAGTCTTCGCCGGCGTGGCGATGCGGTCAAGGCGCGCCGATCTGCGCCGGCTACTCAGGTCCCCACAGCTCCTGCACATCGCCCTTGCGGTTCAGCATCCTGACTGCGCGGTCGACCACGGTGATCAGGTTGGCGATGCGCGCCTCGCGCTGGTGGGTGAGCGCGCCGCGCGCCAGGCCTTCGAGCAGGAAGCGGGCTAGATCGCGGCTGGCCTGGAATCGCGGGCCGTGACCGGCCTGGGCGAGGGCGGCGAAAGGCGCGCCCACCTGCGCCTGGTCGAACGCCGCCTGGGCCGGTGCGACGAGCGCGCGCACCATGGGGTCGGTGCGCGCGGCGGATTCGAGTTCCGCGAAGGCGACGAACGGCGGCTCCGCGAGCAGGGCCCAGTAGGCGGCGATCGCGTGGTGGGTCGCGTCGCCGCCCGGCGGCGGACTGGCGGCCGCCGTGTCGAACAGAGCCACACGGGCGGCCTGGATGTGGTCGATCGCGGCGGCCACGAGGTCATCGCGTGTCGGAAAATGGTAGAGCATGGCCCCGCGGGTCAGTCCCGCGGTGTCGGCGATGAGCGCGTTAGTCGCGGCGTGGTAGCCGACCTCGGCGAACAGCCGCATCGCCGCCTCGAGGATACGGGCCCGCGTGCGGCGAGACTTCGGGGTGTCCTTACTCACGAGGCGGTCACTGGGGTGGAACGTTGAACGCACTATGGCGGGGGCTCTTAAGGGGCGAATCGCCGCGCCGCAAAGGGTGGTGGGCGCCATGAGAGGTCACAAAATCTACAAGCAATCAGCTTATCGCCCACGGCTCCGAGGGACGGAACGCTCGCGGCCATGGACGACGGTGAAGCACAGCTACGTGTCCGCAGCGTCTTCATCTCCGACGTCCACCTCGGCACGCGCGGCTGCCAGGCGGAACTGCTGCTCGACTTCATCCGCCACCTGTCCTGCGACAAGCTGTATCTGGTTGGCGACATTCTCGACGGCTGGAAGCTGAGGGGCGGCTGGTGGTGGCCGCAGACGCACAACGACGTGGTGCAAAAGCTGCTGCGCCTGGCCCGAAAAGGCGTCGAGGTGGTCTATGTGCCGGGCAACCACGATGAAGTGGTGCGCGGGTTCCTCGGCGTGCATTTCGGCGGCGTGGTGGTGGCGCGGGACTGGATCCACGTGACGGCCGATGGCCGCAGGTTCCTCGTCACGCATGGCGACGAGTTCGACGGCGTCGTGCAATACGCCAAATGGCTGGCGATCTTGGGCGACTGGGCCTATCGCACAGTGCTCTTGGTCAACACCCTGCTCAACCACGTCCGCCGGCGTCTCGGATTCGGCTACTGGAGCTTCTCGGCCTATCTGAAGGTGAAGGTGAAGAACGCGCTCCAGTTCGTCGAAAACTACGAGATCGCCGTGGCCGATGAGGCCCGCCGTCGCGGCGTCGACGGCGTTATCTGCGGCCACATTCACAAGGCGGAGATGCGGCCGATCGGCGACATCCTATATGTCAACGATGGCGACTGGGTGGAGAGCTGTACGGCGCTCGTCGAGCACTTCGATGGTCGGCTTGAGATTATGGAGTGGGCGAAGTTGCGCTCCTGGTCCATGATTGCCCGAACCCGTGAATTGGCGCGGGTCGAGCTCGAGGAGCCGCAGACCGGCTGATGCGCATCCTGCTGGCGACCGACGCCTGGGAGCCCCAGGTGAATGGCGTCGTGCGGACGCTGACGCGCATCGTCGCAGAGCTGCGCGACATGGGGGACGAGGTCGAGGTGATCAGCCCCGACCAGTTTCCCACCTTCCCGCTGCCGACTTATCCCGAGATCAAGCTGGCGGTCGGCGCCTACGAGAGGGTGCAGGAGCGCTTCAAGTGCTTCGAGCCGGAGGCGATCCACATCGCCACCGAAGGGCCGCTGGGCCTGGCTGCGCGGCGCATCTGCCTGGAGTGGAAGCTGCCCTTCACCACGAGCTACCACACGCGTTTCCCGGAGTACGTCTCCGCCCGCTTGCCTGTGCCGCTCGCCGCCGGCTACGCCTACATGAAGTGGTTCCACCGGCCCTCGGGCCGCTTGATGGTGGCCACGCCCACGCTTCGCGACGAGCTGACGCGTCACGGCTTCCGCAACCTCTCCCAGTGGTCCAGGGGCGTCGACACCGATCTCTTCCGGCCGCGCCGGGAAGGCGACCCGGATCCGTTCGAGGGGCTGAAGCGGCCGGTGTTTCTCAACGTCGGGCGTGTCGCAGTGGAGAAGAATATCGAGGCGTTCGTCTCGCTGGACTTGCCGGGGGCCAAGGTGGTGGTCGGTGATGGTCCGCAGCGCGACGAGCTGATGGCGCGCTACCCCGAAGTGGTCTTCGCCGGGCCGAAGTTCGGGGCCGAGCTGGTCAGCTATTTCGCCGCCGCGGACGTGTTCGTGTTCCCCTCTCTGACCGATACCTTCGGGCTGGTGCTCGCCGCGACCGTGGGGCTCGGC
>JAKAZA010000151.1 GCA_021816155.1 Pseudomonadota bacterium
TGGCGCCCGACGGATGAGACTGCGCTGGCCTCCGTTGCTGCGCATGCTGAAACGGCGCGCGCCGACGTCGCTGTTCGGTCGCAGCCTGCTCATCATCGTCGCGCCGATCGCGGTGATGCAGATCATCGTCACGTGGTTCTTCTTCGACGCCTACTGGCAGCAGGTGAACGGCCACCTGACCGAGGGGCTGGCGGGCGAGGTCGCGTGGATTCTCCAGGCCTACAACAACGACTCCTCGCCTGACGCGCTCAAGCGCCTGGAGGACAGGGCCGAGCAGTCGCTCGACCTGTCGATCATCCCGGAGCCAGGGGCGAGGCTGCCGATCCGCCGGCCCTCGGCGCTGTTCGGCATAGACAAGGCGCTGGAACGGGCGCTGTCCGACCGCATCGACGCGCCGTTCTGGTTCGACACCAACCGCTACCCGGCCTACGTCGAGATCAGGGTCCGCGTGAACAACGGCGTCCTGCGCATCATCGCGCCGCGGGACCGCGCCTTCGCCACCCAGGCCTACACGTTCATCTTCTACCTCGCGCTGGTCACCTTCGTGCTGACCGCCCTGTCGGTGCTGTTCATCCGCAACCAGGTGCGCGCCATCGAGCGGCTCGCGGCCGCCGCCGACGCTTTCGGCCGGGGCGCGGACATCGCCTTCAAGCCGTACGGCGCCAAAGAGGTGCGGCAGGCCGCGCAGGCGTTCATCGCCATGAAGAACCGCATCCAGCGGCACGTCGACCAGCGCACCACGCTGCTCGCTTCGGTGAGCCATGACCTGAGGACGCCGCTGACGCGCCTGAAGCTCGAGCTCGCGCTGGCCGACCCGACCGCGCGGACCGAGGCGATGAAGCGCGACCTGGCCGAGATGGAGCACATGATCGACGAGTACCTCGCCTTCGCCCGCGGCGAGGGCGGCGAGGCGTTGGAGCGCGTCGAGGTGGCGCCGCTGCTCGGCGAGATCAGCGAGGGGGCGGTGCGCGCCGGCGCGGAGGTGCGCGTCGCCGCCGACGCGGGGCTCGAGGCGACGGTGCGGCCGAACGCGATCAAGCGCGCGCTCTCGAACCTCGTCATGAATGCGGCCGCCCACGGAGAGCGGATCGAGGTGGCGGCCCACGCGACGCCGACCGGGGGCGTCGAGATCATCGTCGACGACGACGGACCGGGCATACCGCCCGAGCGGTTCGAGGATGCGTTCGCGCCTTTCGGCCGGCTGGACGAAGCTCGCAACCAGAATGAGAAAGGCGTCGGCCTCGGTCTCGCCATCGCCCGCGATGTCGCGCGGGGCCATGGCGGCGAAGTCACGCTCGACCGCTCGCCGCTCGGCGGACTACGTGCGGTGGTGCGGCTGCCGGGCTAGCCGTCCGCCAGCCAGAGAGAAAGAGAGAGGAACAGCGTCCATGACAGAGACCCTCACCGCCAGGGAGACCGCCGTTGCGGTGCGCGCCGCCGTCTGGGCCGACGCCGACCAGATCGCCGCGACGCTGGGGCGCGCGTTCCACGACGACCCGCTGATCTGCTTCCTGCTGCCGGACGAAGCTTCTCGGGCCGAGAAGATGCCGCGGCTCTTCAAGCTGCTGTTCAAGCTCGGGCTGCCGCACGGCTGCTGCGACACCACCGCAGGGTACGAGGCCGTCGCTCTCTGGCGGCCGCCCGGCGCCTGGCACATCCCCTTCTACCAGTACATCACCAACGGCGCGGAGTTCTTGGGCCTCTTCGGCTTCTCCGGCGCGCGGCAGGTGACCTACACGATGGACATCGTGGAGAAGCGCCATCCGCACGAGCCGCACTACTACCTGCAAGCGATCGGCACCGACACCGCCAAGCAAGGCAAGGGCTACGGCGGCGTGGTGATCCGCCGCCAGCTGGCGGTCGCCGATGCGGCCGGCAAGCCCTGCTACCTGGAGTCCAGCAAGGAGAAGAACATCCCGATCTACCAGAGCTTCGGCTTCGAGGTGACCGGCGAGATCAAGATCCCGGACGGTCCGACCCTCTGGCCGATGTGGCGCGCGGCCCGTTCCGGCGCCTGAGGTACGGCGCGGGACGCGCGGCCGGACCGCGGAAGGCGGCGCCGGCGCGCATTTCCGCTTCCGGCGCGGCCACCCGCTCCCGTAGGCTTGGGGGGGCGGAACATACTCAGGGAAGGGACGGCGCATGCTGACGTGGCGGATCGGAAAGGTGACGGTCAAGCGGGTGGTCGAGATGAACCTGCCGGTGGCGGCGGGGGCGAGCTTTTTCATGCCGCAGGCGACCGCGGAAGAATTGCGCAAGTCGCCCTGGCTCTATCCGCATTTCGTCAGCGAGGACGAGGTGATGCAGATGTCGATCCATGCTCTGCTGATCGAGGCGCCGGGCCTGCGCCTGGTGGTCGACACCTGTGTCGGTAACGACAAGCCCCGGGGCCTCCTGCGCGGCCGCGCGCTCTCGACCGGCTTCCTGAAGGACATGGAGGCGGCGGGGTGGGCGCGCGAAAGCGTGGACGCGGTCGTCTGCACGCATCTGCACGTCGACCATGTCGGCTGGAACACGATGCTGGTGGACGGCAAGTGGGTCCCGACCTTCCCGAACGCCCGCTACCTCATCGGCCGGCGCGAGTACGAGCACTGGAACCAGGAGGAGGGCGAGGAGCAGCAGGCGATCCTCTCGGACAGCGTCCGGCCGATCCTCGAGGCCGGCCTCGCCCAGCTCGTCGAGCTCGACCACGTTATCTCGTCCGAGATCCGGCTCGTTCCGTCCACCGGCCACACCCCCGGCCACGTCAGCGTGATGATCGAAAGCGAGGGCGAGAAGGCCGTCATTACTGGTGACATGAGCCACCATCCCTGCCAGATGGCCCATCCCGACTGGTCGCCCACCTTCGACTCGGACCCCAAGGCCGCGGCGGCGACCCGCGCGCGGCTCTTCGCGGAGTGGGCCGACGAGACGATCCTGGTGATCGGCACCCACTACGCCACCCCCACCGCCGGCCGCGTTCGCCGCGACGGCGCCGCCTTCCGTTTCGAGGTCTGAAGCCGATGCCTGTCACCAGCCGAGAGGTCCATCTCGTCCGCCGTCCCGACGGCGCGCCCGTCGCCGAAGACTTCGCCATGGTCATGACCGAGGTCCCGGAACCCGGCGCCGGCGAGGTGCGGGTGCGCAACCTGCTGATGTCGGTCGACCCGGCGATGCGGCCCCGGATGAGCGTCGGCCAGGCGCTGAACGAGGCGATGATGGGCGGCGCCATTGGCCGCGTCGAGGCCTCGCGCAATCCCGCCTTCAAGGAGGGCGCGCTGGTCTCCAACCGGTTCGGCTTCCGCGAGGCGTTCGTCTCCGACGGCAAGGGCCTCAGCCCCGTGCGCGACGTCGCCGGCGTGCCTCTGGAGGCGCACATGAACGCGCTGGGCGGTCCCGGCTTCACCGCCTACGGCGGCCTGCTGCGCATCGGCGCGCTGAAGGACGGCGAGCAGGTGTTCGTCTCCACCGCGGCCGGCGCGGTGGGCGCGGTCGCCTCGCAGATCGCCAAGATCAAGGGCTGCTATGTGGTCGGCTCGACCGGCTCGGATGACAAGGTGCGCTGGCTGAAGGACGTCGCCGGCCTCGACGCGGCGTTCAACTACAAGGCCGCGCCCGTGCGCCAGCAACTGCGCGAGCTCGCGCCCAAGGGCGTCGACGTCTACTTCGACAACGTCGGCGGCGATCACCTCGACGCGGCGCTGGCCAGCATGAACCTGCTCGGCCGCGTCGCCGTCTGCGGCATGATCAGCGGCTACAACGAGGCCGGCGCGCGCACCAACGTGCGCAACCTCTCCAACATCATCTACGGCCGCATCAACCTGCGCGGCTTCACCGCGGCCGACTTCATGGACCTGCGCGACGAGTTCCAGTCCAACATGGCCGACTGGCTGCGCGACGGCCGCGTGAAGACGCACGAGACCGTCTACCGGGGCATCGAGAACGCCGCGGCGGCGATGGTCGATCTGATGGCCGGGGCCAACCTCGGCAAGATGCTGGTGCGGCTCGCCGACTGATGATCGGCGCGCTCGCTGCGGCGGCTGTCGCGGCCGCCGGGCTGGGCGACTGGCGGCCGACGCCGCATGAGGCGCGCCGGCTGGCGGCCGGCCACGTGGTGGTGGAGATGCTGCCCGATCCCGGCCGCTCGTCCGGTGTGATCCACGCGGCGATCGACATACCGGCGCCGGCGTCGCGCGTCTGGGCGCTTGTGCAGGACTGCGCGGATGCGCCCAAGGTCGTGACCTTCCTGGTCGGGTGCCAGGTGATCCGCCGCGGCCCCTCCGGCGCCTGGGATGTGCGCGAGGACACGATCGGGGTGCTCTTTCTGCCCAGGCTGCGCGTGATGCTCCGCACCGAGGCGACGCCGATGCGCGAGTTCCGCTTCCACTGCCTGCCCGGCGGCGATCTGAACGCGTGCGACGGCGAGACCACGCTGGAGACGACGCCCGCCGGGGCGGTGCGGGTGATCTACGCCTCGGCGGTCTCCTCGCCCTTCCCGCTGCCGGACCTCATCATCCGCACGGTGCTGGGCGCCGCCGTCGCCCAGTCGCTGACCAACCTGCGCCGGGCGGCGACGGGACCGTGACGACCGCGCCGCAAGGGCTTACTGATCGTCCGGGGGGTTGATGGGGAGACGAAGCATGACCTACGCGCCGGCCGGACGGACCATCTACGACGCCGACAGCCACATCATGGAGCTGCCGGACTTCCTCAAGAAGTACGCCGACCCTGCCCTCAGGGACGCCATTCCCGAGGTCAGCTACTCCGCCTCGCTGGTCACCGACGAGGAAGTGGCGGTGATCATGGGCCAGGGCGGGCGCCACACCGCCGAGCACGTGGCCGCGCAGGTCGCGCTCGGCGACGGGCTGATCGCGTCCTCGAAGGAGATCCAGGCGCTCGGGGCCTTCACCAGCGCCGACCGCTCGACGGCCATGGACATGCTGGGCTTCGCCCGCCAGCTCGTCTTCGCCACCCACAGCGTCGCCCTGCCGTTCTCGGCCTCGAGCAAGGTCGACCCGGCCCTGCGCTACGGCGCCGCCCGCGCCCACAACCGCCACATGATCGAGTTCTGCGCCGCCGACCCGCGCCTGATGGGCGTGGCCGTCGTGCCGCTCGACGATCCCGAACGCGCCATGGCCGAGCTGGACTTCGTGCTCGCCGCCGGCCTGCCCGCCGTATGGGTCCCGCACCGGCCGTGCGGCGACCGCTCGCCCGGCCACGTCGACCTCGATCCGTTCTGGGCGCGCCTCGCCGAGAGCGGGACCGCCTTCACCCTGCACGTCGGCGGCGCGCCGCTGCAGATCTCCAAGGCCTGGATGAACAACGGCCGCCCGCCGACCCGCGACTGGATGGGTGGCGGCGAGAACCTGCGCACCAAGGACATCGCGCTGCTGCACGAGGGGCCGGAGGCGTTCCTCACCATGATGGTGCTGGACGGCGTGCTGGAGCGGCATCCTGGCTTGCGCGGCGCCTGCGTCGAGCTCGGCGCCGGCTGGGTTCCCGAGCTCTCGCGCCGCCTCGACTGGGTGGTGAAGAACTGGAGCCGCGTCGACGACAACCTCAAGCGCTTCACGCGCCGCCCGTCGGAGCAGATCGCCGACCAGCTCGCCTTCACCCCGTTCGTGTTCGAGGAGGTGGGCCGTTTCATCGACCAGTCGAGCCCCGACCTCTACCTCTTCTCCACCGACTACCCGCACGTCGAAGGCGGCCGCAACCCCATCGCCCGCTTCGAATCCGCCCTCGGCGAGCGCGACCCCACCGTGCGCGACAAGTTCTACGCTGAGAACTTCCTGCGGATATTCCCCAGCGCCAGGGTCGCGGCGGCGGCCTAGGGGGCGGGATCGGACCGCTGACGGTGAGAGCCGGGCGGCCAGCCGACAAGGCCGCCGCCCGGAAGCGCGCCCGTCTGGATGCGGGCGGCCAGGAACGCTACGCGATCTCGCGCAGGCTCTCGTCGTTCAGGGTCGCCAGCGCGCGTTCGGCGAGGGCCGGGGCCTGATTGACGGCCGCGAAACTGCTCGCGACCGTGCCGTCGAGGACGCGCCGGTAGACACCCTGCATGATCGACGCGAGCCGGAACATCGCGAACGCCAGATAGAAGTTCCACCCGACGATCGCCTCGCGGTTCGTGCGCCGGCAATAGGCGCGGATATAGTCGGCTTCGGGCGGGATTCCGCTGTCGGCGCCGCTCTGCGCCAGAACCGCCGCGCCGCTGGCGCCGCCATGCCACGGCAAGGCGCTGAAGGCGAGGTCGGCCAGCGGGTCGCCGATCGTGGCGAGCTCCCAGTCCAGCACTGCCACGAGCCTCGGCTCCGAGGGATGGAAGATCATGTTGCCCAGCTTGAAATCGCCGTGGACGATGGCCGTGCGCCGGTTCGGGGGCGCCGCCTTCGGCAGCTGGTCGATCAACGCCTCCATCGCGGAGATGCGCTCGATTTCCGCCGCCCGGTACTGCTTGGTGAAACGGCTCAGCTGGCGATCGATATAGTCCCCCGGCCGAGCCCACTCGCCGAGACCCACCGCCTCGAAATCGACCCGGTGCAGCCTGGCCAGCGCCGCGCCGAACGCGTCGTAGATCCGCGCCCGGTCCGCCGGCGGCACGCCGGGCAACGAAGCGTCCATCAGGATGCGGCCCGGCACATAGTCCATGACGTAAAAGTCGGCGCCGATGATCGCAGGGTCCTGGCACAGGAAGCGGGCGTTGGGCACAGGCACGTCGGTGTCCTTCAGCGCCCGCATCGCGGCGTATTCGCGGTCGACCTGATAGGCGGTGGCGAGCAGGACCCCGGGCGGCTTCTTGCGCAGGACGTAGCGCCTGAGTTCCCCGCCGACGCGCGTGACCAGAAGGAAGGTCGGGTTCGAGGCGCCGCCCTGGAACTGGCGGACGTCCAGCCCTTCGCCGAAGTCGGGGATCCGCTCCCTCAAGCACCGGTCGAGCGCGTCGATATCGAAGCGATGCGCTGGCGCGATCTCGCCGACAGGCAGCCTGTGGGTGGCGGCGTTGGCGTCGGTCATCTGATCCGACATGCCGGCAAGTGGCCCCGTCCTGACCGCACGGCAGTCAACCGCGTCAGGGGAGGCCCCGTTTCTCGCCGCCGGCGTTGCGCCGATTGTGTTGAAAAAAGGGGCGGGTTGAAGCGCGCCCCCCGCGCGGGGCTCTGGCGACGCGCCAGCGCCCCGGGAAACGACGTCGTCTTGCGGGGGCTCGCCAGCCTGCGTCAGACCACGCGGCCCTTCAGCGTCTTCAGCCAGGGGACGAGGAGGGCGGTGACTTCGGCGGGGCGTTCCTGCTGGGTCCAGTGGCCGCAGCCTTCGAGCACGTGCGCCGCCTCGAGGTTGGGGACGAAGCCGCGCATCACCGCGATCGGGTCGGACATGGCGCCGAAGCCGTTGAACGCGCCGTCCTTGTCGCCGGCGGCGAAGAAGGCGGGCTGGGCGAGGGTGCGGTCCTTGAACTGCTGCAGGTATTCGAAGTCGCGGGTGTGGTTGCGGTAGCGGCTGAGGGGGCCGAAGAAGCCGGAGCCCTCGAATTCCCGCGTGAAGTAGTCGAGGTCGGCGTCGGTCAGCCAGGCGGGGAACGGGTCGGGGTCGGGGATCCCGTCGAGCAGCGCCGACGAGGCGTCCTTGGCGAAGGCGGCCACGATCGCCTCGCGGTCGGCGTCGCCGGAGGCCACGTAGAGGAACTTGCGCAGGAAATCGCGCGGGTTGGGGTCGAACACCGCCTCGGCGCGGCCCGGCTCGCGGAAGTACGACTGGTAGAAGAAGCGGTTCTTGTCGTCGAACTCGCGCTTGATCACGTCGTCGAACGAGCGGGTCGGCACGCCGGTGTAGACCACCGAGAGCGTGGCGACGGCGGCGAACCGGTCCGGGTGGATCAGGGCGGAATTGTAGACGATCGGGGCGCCCCAGTCGTGGCCGATCAGCACCGCCGGGCGGCCGGGCGAGAGCGCGTCGGCGACCCCGCGGATGTCGGCGACGATCGGCGCCATCGCGTAATCGGCCACCTCGGGGAACTTCTGCGAGCCGCCGTAGCCGCGCACGTCGACGGCCGCGGCGGTGAAGCCGGCCTGGGCGATCGGGCCGATCTGGTGGCGCCACGAGTACCAGCTCTCCGGAAAGCCGTGCACCATTAGGGCGAGCGGCCCCTCGCCCTCGACGGCGACGCGGATCTGCGCGCCGCCGGCGTCGACGGTCCTGAACTGCGGCATGGCGCGGGTCCTTTCGTGTTGCGGGCGTCTCAGGCCGCGATCTTGCGTTTCGTTCCGGCTTCGGCGGCCCGGCGCTGGGCCAGGATCACGATGTCGGCCTCGTGCGACAGGCCGAGCGCCCGCATCATGTCCTCGCGGCCGGGGCCGGCCTTGGGCGGATAGGCCGCCTTGTTGCGGGTCTTGCCGCGCGCCCAGTAGCCGAGGATCTTCAGGAAGTTGCGCGGCTTCTTCAGCCATGCGTCCGGGTGCTCGAGCATGTGGAAGCCGCGCATGCTCTCGCGGAGCAGGTCGACGTCGAAGCG
>JAKAZA010000152.1 GCA_021816155.1 Pseudomonadota bacterium
CCGGTGCACTTCAACACCTGGGAGGCGGTCTACTTCCGTCACGAACTCAGCGAGCTGGAAGCGCTGGCCGACCTGGCCGCGAGCGTCGGCGCCGAGCGCTATGTGCTCGACGACGGCTGGTTCGAGGGGCGCGACGACGACACTACCAGCCTCGGCGACTGGCGCGCCGACCGCGTCAAGTACCCGGACGGGCTCGGCCCGCTGGTCGACCATGTGCGCGGCCTCGGAATGGAGTTCGGCCTCTGGGTCGAGCCGGAGATGGCCAACGCGGAATCGGCGCTGCTGCGCGAGCATCCCGACTGGATCCTGGGCGAGCCGGGACGCGTCCAGCCGCTTGGGCGCGGCCAGTATGTGCTCGACCTCACGCGGCCCGAGGTCGCGGAGAACATCTTCGGCCAACTCGACGCGCTGCTGAGCGCGCACGCGATCAGCTACCTGAAGTGGGACATGAACCGCGACCTCACCCACGCGATGAGCCGCGGCCGGCCCGCTTCGCACCGCCAGACGCGGGCGGTCTACGCCCTGATCGACCGCCTGCGGGCTGCGCACCCCGGCGTCGAGATCGAATCGTGCGCGTCGGGCGGCGGACGGGTCGACTACGAGGTGCTGAAGCGCGCTGACCGGTTCTGGACCTCGGACTGCCACGATCCGATCGAGCGGCAGACGATCCAGCGAGGCCTGGGCGTCTTCCTCCCGCCGGAGGTGATGGGCGCTCATGTCGGCGCCTCACCCGACCACACCACGGGGCGGCGGACCAGCATCGAGCTGCGCGCGCTCACCTCGCTTTTCGGTCACATGGGCGTCGAGGCCGATATCCGCGCCTTTTCCGAGCGCGAGCTCAGGGCGCTCGAGGGCTGGATCGAGGTCTACAAGACCCATCGCGCGCTGGTCCACGGCGGGCGGCTTGTGCGCCAGACCCATGCCGATCCCGGCGCTGTCGCCACGATGGTCGTCGGCGCGGACGCGGCGCTGGCGAGCTTCGCCCAGCTGGCTGTCCCGCGGCTGGCCTCACCCGATCCGCTGCGTCTCGTCGGTCTCGACGCGGACGCCACGTGGCGCGTGCGCCTCCTCAACCCGCCGCGCCCACTAGGCGTCGGCATGCGCCGCGCGCCGGCGCTGGCGTCGGGCATGCCCATCGAGGCCAGCGGGCGTGTGCTGCAAACGGTCGGCCTGCCTTTGCCGATCCTGCGTCCGGGCCGGATCGCGGTGTTCCTGCTGGAGCGGCTGTGAGGCGTGCGGCCTCAGCGCCTCACGTCGGAGACTTCGCCTGATAGGATACCTGCGATGTCTTCGGCGCTCGCGAGGTTGAAATCGCCCCACACCGCGTGCTTGGCCACCGCCGCGGCGACCGCGAAGTCGAGCGCGGCCTGGTCGTCCTGGCCGGCGAGAAGCACGTGGATCAGGCCCGCCGCGAACGCATCGCCGCCGCCGATACGGTCAACAATCGCGCTCATCTCGTAGGCGCGCGTGGCGACCGGCGCGGCGCCTCGCGCGACGAGATGGCCCGCGACCGTCTGGCGGCCGACCTCATGACGCAGGCGCGTGGTCGCGGCGACGCGGGTCAGCCTCGGGAAGGCGGCGAACGCGGCCTCGGCCGCGGCGACGAGGCGCTGCGCGGGATCGCGGCTGTCGAACCGACGCCCGAGGATCAGTCCGACATCCTGGTCGCTCACAAACGCGAGGTCGGCGCCGGCGAGGATCGAGCCCAGGATGGCTGGGCCGTCGCCGTCCCACTCGGCCCAGAGTTTGGAGCGGTAGTTGCCGTCGAAGGAGACCGGGACGCCCAGCCGGTTGGCTGCCGCCACGGCGCGCTCGGCCGCTGCGGCGCCGTTCGGGCCGATGGCCGGCGTCACGCCCGAGACGTGCAGCCGCGCCGCCCCGTCGAGCTCGGCGTTCCAGTCCACCGCGGCCGGGTCAGCGCGCGCGAACGCAGCGCCCACCCGGTCGTAGAGAATGTCGGAAGGCCTGAGGCCCGCGCCGGGCGTCAGGAAATAAAGCCCCATGCGGCCGGGACCGAACCGCACGCCGCCAACGTCGACGCCCCACCGCCTCAGCTCGCCGAGCGCGGCATGGGCGAGCGCGTTGTCCGGGACGACGCTGATCATCCGCGCGGCGTCGCCGAGCCGCGCTAGTCCAACGGCGACGTTGGCCTCCGCCCCGCCGATTGTGACGCGCAGGTGCGGCGATTGCAGCAGAACCTCGCCGTCGGGTGCGGAGAAACGCAGCAGGACCTCGCCGAAGCAGACCACCGGGCCCGGCTTCATGTCAGCATGCGGCATGGCGGGTCCCCGGCTGGTCGAGCTTGTAGGCGCGGCGGGCGAGGCCGCAGGCGAGCTCATGCGACATCTCGTGCGCCTCGTCGAGCGCCAGGCGGTGCTCGGCCACCAGCCGCGCGAGGAAGCCGCAGTCGACGCGGCGGGCGACGTCGTGCCGGGCCGGGATCGACAGCAGCGCGCGCGTGTCGTCGTTGAAGCCGACTGTATTGTAGAAGCCCGCCGTCTCGGTGGTCTCCTCTCGGAACCGACGCATGCCTTCGGGGCTGTCGTGGAACCACCACGACGGCCCCAGCCTGAGCGCCGGATAGTGGCCGGCGAGCGGCGCGAGCTCGCGGGAATAACTGGTCTCGTCGAGCGTGAAGACGATCAGGCTCAGCGCCCGCTCGTTTCCGAAGCGGTCGAGGAGCGGTTTCAGCGCCCGGACGTAATCGGTCCGTGTGGGGATGTCCGAGCCCTTGTCGCGGCCGAACCGCTCGAAGACGGCGCGATTGTGGTTGCGGAACGAGCCGGGGTGGATCTGCATCACCAGCCCGTCGTCGAGGCTCATCGCCGCCATCTCGGTCAGCATCTGGGCCCGGAAGACCTCGGCCTCGGCCGGCGTAGCGCGGCCGCCGACGACCGTTGCGAAAAGCCGTTCGGCCTCGACGCGCGAGAGGTCGGCGGTGGCTGCCGTAGGGTGGCCGTGATCGGTCGACGTCGCGCCCGCTTCGATGAAGGCGCGGCGGCGCATGCGGTGCGCTTCCAGGTAGCCGCCCCAGGTGGTCACGTCCTGGCCGGAAAGCTCGCCGAACCGGGCGAGCGCATCGGGGAACGCCTCGTGTTCGGGGTCGATCACCGGGTCCGGGCGATAGGCGGTGATCACGCGGCCGGGCCAGCCGCTGGCGCGGATCGCGGCGTGATGCTCCAGCGTATCGACCGGGCTCTCGGTGGTGGCCAGGACCTCGATATTGAATCGGTCGAAGAGGGCGCGGGGGCGGAACGCGTCGGTGGCCAGCGCCTGACCGATCGCGTCGTAGTAGCGATCGGCGGTGGAGGCCTCCAGCACCACGTCGAGGCCGAACACCTCGGCGAACACGTGGTTCAGCCACAGCGCGGACGGCGTGCCGCGGAAGAGGTGGAAATGAGCGGCGAACGTCCGCCAGGCCTCGCGTGGATCGCCCTCAGCCTCGCCGGACCGGTCGGGAACGCGCAGCGTCTCCATCGCCACGCCCTGGCTGTAAAGCATGCGATAGAGGTAGTGGTCGGGCGCGAGGAGCAGGTCCGTCGCGTTGGGGAACGCCTCGTTCCACGCGAACCATCGCGGGTCGCAGTGCCCGTGCGGGCTGACGATCGGCAAGTCCCTCACGCCGGCGTAGAGCTCGCGCGCCACCGCCCGCACGCTGGCCTCGGCGGGGAACAGCCGGTCGTCGTCGAGGAACAGTCGCTTGGCCATGTCGTTCAGATTTCCCGTGAAACCGGCGGGCGGAACCGCTAGGGGCTCACCTAATCCGGACCTCCTGAGGAGCTCAAGCATGCGCCGCGCCGCCATCGTCGCCCCGATCCGCACGGCGGTCGGCAAGTTCCAGGGAAGTCTCGCCGGAATGACCGCAGGCGACCTGGGCGCAGTGATTCTGCGGGCGCTCGTGCAGCGCACCGGCATCGACCCTGCGGTGGTCGACGACGTGGTGTTCGCGCAGGGCTACGGCAACGGCGAGGCGCCGTGCATCGCCAGGTGGTCGGCGCTTGCGGCCGACTTCCCAATCGAGACGCCCGGCTATCAGCTGGACCGGCGCTGCGGCTCCGGCCTGCAGGCGGTGATAGACGCGGCGATGATGGTGCAGACCGGCGTCGCCGACGTGGTCATCGCCGGCGGCGTCGAGAGCATGAGCAACGTCGAGTACTACTCGCTCGACATGCGTGGCGGCGCGCGGGCGGGCTCGGTGACGCTGCACGATCGCCTGGCCCGCGGGCGGGTGATGAGCCAGCCGATCAGCCGCTTCGGCGTCATCTCCGGCATGATCGAGACCGCGGACAACCTCGCGCGCGACTACCAGATCAGCCGCGAGGCGTGCGACGCGTACGCGGCGACGAGCCACCAGCGTGCGGCGGCCGCGTGGGCCGCCGGCAAGTTCGACGACGAGGTCGTGGCGGTCAGCGTCCCGCAGAAGCGCGGCGATCCGATCATCTTCGACCGCGACGAAGGCGTGCGCGCGGACGCCACGCCCGAAAGCCTCGCCAAGCTGAAGCCGATCGAGAAGGATGGCGTGGTGACCGCCGGCAACGCCAGCCAGCAGAACGACGCGGCGGCCGCCTGCCTCGTGGTCGCCGAGGACAAACTGGCCGAACTGGGTCTCGAGCCGATGGGCTTCCTGGTGGGCTGGGCCGCGGCCGGCTGCGATCCGTCGCGCATGGGCATCGGACCGGTGCCGGCGGTGAAGCGCCTCTTCGAGCGCACGAAGATGTCGTGGGACGACATCGATCTCGTCGAGCTCAACGAGGCGTTCGCGCCCCAGGTGCTGGCGGTGCTGAAAGGCTGGGGCTGGGACGACCGCGACCGACTCAATGTCAACGGTTCTGGCATCAGCCTCGGTCATCCGATCGGCGCCACGGGCGGGCGCATCCTCGCCAACCTGCTGCGCGAGTTGAAGCGGCGGAACGGCAGGTACGGGCTGGAAACCATGTGCATCGGCGGCGGCCAGGGCATCGCCGCGGTGTTCGAGGCCGCCTAGTGGGCTCGTGGCCGCGCGGGGAGTTGAGACTGGGCGCCGGGCGGTCGGGCGACTTCGCCGGGCGCGTCTGACGTAGGCGCTCGAGCGGGGTGGCGAGGGCGGGGATGACCGAGGTCATGACGGCCGAATTGGCCGAACGCTTCTCACGCCTCGCGCTGGGCCACGTCGGGCGCGAGTACCCTAACAAGTTGGATCAGGTCCTGGGCGGACCGGGCGACCTGGCAAGCCCGCGCATGCTGCATCCGATGTTCTACGGAAGCTTCGACTGGCACTCGTTCGTACACAGTCATTGGCTGCTCGCGCGCCTGCTGCGGGCAGATCGCTCACCTGGATGGCCTGAACCTCAGCCGGGCCAGGTGCCTTCGCCACCTGGCGGACACCGCGCCGTGCGCCGCGCGGGGGCTCCTCCTGGAGGCGGCTGCGCGCCACCTGGCCGTCGCGCTGCCGCACCTGGCCGAGCACTGGCTCGCGAGCTTCGCGCTGCTAGCGTTGGACGACTAGGCCCGACCCGTCACCCGTGCAGCGCGCGCCGCACGGCGGCGTAGGGGTCCTCCACGATGCGGCTCTGGTGGTTGAACACCATCGTGGCCCGGCGGCTCGTCTCGTAAGCTGGCCAGTCGGGCAGCGCCGGCGTCGACGGGTCGCCTGTCCTGGCGAATGCCAGCCACGCCTCCGACATCTGCTCGGCGAGCGACTGGGGGTTATCGCGGCCCATGAAGCTGAGTGACTTGTCCACGTTGTCGAACACCAGCGGAATCTCGAGCGCGTGCGGGCTTCTCAGCTTGCCGCGCGCAGCGGTGGTCTCCCATTCCAGCAGGTACATGTAGGCGGGCGCCGCGTGCTGCGCGGCCTTGCGCTCGGCCAGGCGGATGGAGTCGCCCCAGAACATGGTCGCCGACTGTACGGCAGAGGTCAGGTGGCTGGGCGAGTAATGCGGGAAGGTCTCGCGCGCTGCGGCCACCAGCGTCTCGGCCCGCTCGCCTGCCGCTTGCCTGGCGCGCCGGGCGAGGTCCTCCTCCGTGTATTCGCCGAAGCGAGGGTCCGCGAACAAGAACAGTGTCGCCTCATCCTTGTTGGTGCCGATCATCACCGGGATGTCCGCTGACAGGGCGGGCGCGTCCGGCTCGAAGGGATCGCGGGGCAGCGCGACCCCGTCGAGGCTCGGGCTGAAGCCGGCGATCGAATTGCTGGAATGCACCTTGGCCGCGGCGGCCTGGATCTCCTCGGCCGAGGCGGCGGCCAGCCGGAACAGGTCGCCTGGCGCGGCGCCGAGGTTCTCGAGGAAGGCGCGCGCATGCTTCGTCGCCGTCTCTCTCGGCACGGCTTTGAGCCAGGGTCCGCTCTGGATGATCGCGCGATGGAAGAGCCCCTTGGCCGAGGGCATCGCCAGCAGCAGCGAGACCTTCATTCCGCCGCCGCTCTCGCCGAAGATGGTGACGGCGCCCGGATCGCCGCCGAAGCCCGCGATGTTGTCCCTGACCCATTCCAGCGCCTGGACGATATCGAGCATGCCCGCCTCGCCCGACGAAGGATGGCCGCCGAGGTCGGCGAGGTTGAGGTAGCCGAAGACGTTGAGACGGTGGTTGACGGTGACGATCACGACGTCGCCACGCTTGGCCAGCGCCGCGCCGTCGTACATCGCCGCGCCGCCCGAGCCGTTGGCGAACCCGCCGCCGTGGAGCCAGACCATGACCGGACGCTTGCCGGTGAGACCGGGCGTCCAGACGTTCAGAAAGAGGCAGTCCTCGCCGGTGCCCGGCTGGCCCGGCGCCGGCGGGTCGCCCGCGCTGCGCCCGCCAGTCGTGTCCCCCGGCGCGACGCCCACCTGGATCGCCGGGGCGCCGAGCGTCAGCGCATCCGCCGGATCGGACCAGGCGGCCGGCCGCGCGGGCGGGCTGAAGCGCAGGGCGCCCAACGGCGGCGCGCCGTAGCGCAGGCCCTTGAAGATATGCAGGCGGCCCTCGCGGTAGCCGCGCACCGGGCCGTTGGCGGTGGGGACGACATCGGTGCGCTCCAGATCACGCACGGCTTCCTGGACATCGGTCATTTGACAGGCTCCCTGATGGGCGTCCGCCCTTCTGCGGGGCGGTGTGAGAGCCCTATTTCGCGCCGGCCGCCGCTGGCGCGCAAGCGTCAGCCGAACGGAACATCTGTGGTGATGGCCGGACGCAGGCGGGCGTACGCGCCGACGTGCGGATCGTGGGCCGGCGCGCCGCCGAAGGGCGTGGCCATCGGATCCAGCTTCACGCCCCGGAGGCTGACCTCGAAGTGCAGATGCGGACCGGTCGCCAGCCCCGTGTGGCCCACGAACCCGATCACCTCCCCACGGGTCACGTGAACGCCGGGCGCGATGCCCCGCGCGAACGCCGAAAGGTGAGCGTAGCCGGTCGCCCATCCCGCCGCATGGCGCAGCCGGATGATGTTGCCGTAGCCGCCGTCGCGGTCCGCCTCGGTCACCACGCCGTTCTCTGCCGCCAGCACCGGCGTCCCTTCCCGCGCCGCGAAGTCGACGCCCTGGTGCATGCGGGTGAAGCCGAGGATCGGGTGACGGCGCATGCCGAACCCCGAGGTCACGCGAAGGAAATCGAGCGGCGCGGCGGGTCCGTCGCTGGATGCGGGCGGCGGCAGCACGCTGTCGGGCGCCGAGCCCAGCGGGTCGATCGGCGGCAGTGGCAGCGGCGGCGTGTCAGCCGCGTCTTCCGGCACATAGTCGACGGGCGTTGCGTCCGGCGGCGCCGACGCGCTCGCCGCGGCCGACTCGGCGTTGGTCAACCGCCAGCCGACGCCGAGCACCAGGAATCCGGTCGCCGCAATCAGGAAGCGGACGAGCGGGCGCCGGTCGCGGCGAACCGCGCGGCGAGGGGCTGGTGGACGGGCAAAGGAGGGCGGGCGATGCATGGAACTTGGGCCCAAGCCTCGCCGATCAGGGTTAACGGTCGGTAAGGCTAAGGTTTTTCCCGCGTTCCTCAGGATCCCCCGTTCGCTCGTAGTCCCTGCGGGTCAGCCAAGCTTTGCTCTAGATTCGTTGGCCGCGGAGCCAAACACGCCCTTCGACATCAGCGAGGTCTCGATCTCGCGGCGCTTCTGGTAGATCTCGGCGCGGGCGCCGTGGGCGGTCCGGTTGTCGGGCTCGGCCTGAACGGCGAACTCGACGAGATGGCAGGCAAGGCGGATGTCGTCGTCCGCCACCTCCAGCGCCCGTACAGCGAGCTTGGTGGCGCCGCCGGCCAGCGCCGCCACCTCGGCGGCGAGCGCCGCCTCCCTGGCCGGCTTCAGGTGCGCGGGGTTGCCGTCCCACCAGCCGCCGTAGAGCCGCCAGATGTTATGAACGATGAACTCCGGCTCGTCGTACATCGGCTTGAGGTAGGGCTTGGCCAGCGTCTCGGGCGACACTCTCACCGTGTGGACGATGTCGTTGAGCCGCGCGCCCTCGTTCATCAGCTTCAGCGTGTCGCCCACGAGCCGCTCGAG
>JAKAZA010000022.1 GCA_021816155.1 Pseudomonadota bacterium
GTCCCTGATGGTGGCGCTCGTCACGTTGCCGGCGCTGATCTGGCTGATGGCGGTGGAGGTGCTCACGCCGTGATAGCTGCTGTTGCCGGACAGCAAGGACGGCAGCACCAGGAAGCCGAACAGGATGACGAGGGATGCAGGCAGCACCCCGGCCGTGATCGCCAGCCAGGTACGAAACGCGAAGATGCGCCGCCAGATATCGCTCATCCCGCGCTCCCGGAACGACAGGACCGGCCCCGGGTCAAGACCCAAGGCCGGTCCCGCATCGCGTCGCCAGACACGATCAGTGGATGGTGTCGATCTGCTTTTCGCTCATGGCGCGGACCGCGGCCGGCAAACCCTGGAAGCTGGCCGCGGCCAGCATCGCCGGGGTGTTGCCGCCAGTCGGGCTCGTCGCCCACTTGAGGAACGCCTTCAGCTCGTTCGCCACCTGCGGCGAAGCCTGCTGCTGCTTCACGATTGCGTACTCGTAGTTCACGATCGGATACGAGTTCGCGCCCGGCGCGAAGACCAGGCTCAGCCGCTCGTCCGGCGGCGTCTTGGACGCCATCGCCGTCACCGCGGCCGCCACGGTGGCGGGGCTGTCGAGCACGGCCCGGCCGTCCCGATTGACCAGCTTGGCCTCATGCAGCCCGGCCTGGCCGGACTGGGCTCGGTAGCTGATGCCGATGTACGCGACCGAATAGGGCACGCTCTTGGCCGAGCTCACCATGCCCGGGTTGCCGTTGCTGCCGATCGCGCCGGGCACCTGCGGCCAGTTGACCGTCGTGCCATAGTGCAGGCTGTTCGACCAGGAAGGCGTCGAGAAGGCCAGAAACTGGGTGAAGATGAAGGTGTCGCCGCTGCCGTCGGCGCGATGGATCGGCACGATGGCGTGGTGGGGCAGCGGGATGCCGGGGTTGAGCCTCGCGATCGCGGGATCGTTCCAGTAACGGATCGAGCCGCTGTAGATGCCGGCGAGCACCGGGCCGCTCAGCGTGAGGCGTTGCGCCGCCGTCAGGCCCGGGATGTTGTAGTCGACCGTCTGCGACGAGACCGCCAGCGGGATGTTCAGCATCCCCGGGTTCTGCGCCATCTGTGGGTCGGACAAGTAGGCATCGGAGGCGCCGATCTGCACGACGCCCTGGATGGCCTGCGAGATGCCGGTGCCCGAGCCCGTGCTCTGGGTGGTGATCTGAACGTTCGGGTGGCTCTTGCTGTAATGGGCGACCCAGACGTTGAACATCGGGTAGAGGAGCGAAGAGCCGGTCTCCAGCAGGCGAACCGGGTCGGCGAACGCGACACCGAACGCCAGCGCCGAGACGCCGAGCGCCAGCGCCGCCGTACGGACGCGCGTGTGTTTCTTCCTAGACAGGTTCGGCACCTCAGTCCTCCAAGGTCAGTGGCCGACGCCGCCGCCCCCCTGAGGGCGCGCGCCGACGCCCGATGTAGGGGCGAACGATGACAGTGGGGTGACAGAGGCGAAGCTCGGCGTAGACACCTCGGCCGCGGCGGGCCATGCCGCGGCGTCAGGCCTTGGCGTCGCGGGCGTCGAACAGCAGCTCCACGCGCTCGCTGGGCTCGCCTGCGGCGTGGTCGTGACGCGCCTCGAGCGTGCGCCGAAGCCGCTGGGCGCCGTGCTCGCCGCCGTGCAGCGAGCGTCTGTGCAACCAGGCGCGCAGCGCCTCGCGCACGACCGCCGCGGCCGAGCCGAACTCGCCGGCCTCGACGACGCGGCGAACCTGCGCGAACTGCTGCTGCGTCAGCTCCAGGCTGACCTTGGCGTTGAGCTTGTCAAACCGTCGCATGGCGTGGCTCCTCGACGTAAGGGAAACCCTAGCATGAAAAACGTCGCCGCTAACGCACGCCTCGCCGAATCGCCGACACTCTTTGGTGATGACGCCGTTATTCAAGCTGGTGATCCACGCCGACGGCTGGCGCTTCGTCGCACCGAGGCCGGACACGGATGCGCTGAGGGCCTTCTACGCCCAAGCGTACTTCCAGGAGGCGCACGGCACCTATGCGCCCGACTACGACGAGACGGAGCGGACGCATCGGCGTCTCGTCGCCGACACGCTGCTGACGGCGGTGGCGCAGGCGCGCGGCGTCGCCGGCGGACGGATGCTCGAGGTGGGCTGCGGCGAAGGCTGGCTGATGTCCGCCGCGCTGGGCGCCGGCTACGATGCGCGCGGGCTGGATTTCTCTGACTTCGGCCTCCGGCGCTTCCATCCGGAGCTCCTCGCCCGCGCGACGTTCGGCGACGCGTTCGACAACCTCGACGCCCTGATCGCGGCCGGCGAGCGGTACGACGTGGTCGCCATGGAGCATGTCCTGGAGCACGTAATCGACCCGGAGGCGCTGCTGGGACGCCTCGCCGGCGTCTTCGCGCCGAACGGCGTGCTGGCCGTCACCGTGCCCAACGATTTCAGCCCGCTGCAGCGGGCCGCGCGGGCCGCCGGCGTCGTGGACCGCGACTTCTGGGTCGCGCCGCCCCAGCATCTCAACTACTTCGACGCGCCGTCGCTGCGGCGTTTGCTCGAGCGTCTCGGCTTCGCGGTGCGCCGCGCCTACGCCAGCTTTCCGATCGACTGGTTCCTGATGCACCCCGGCTCGAACTACGTGGCCGACCCTGCCGCCGGCAAGCCGGCGCACCGGGCCAGGATGGAGATCGACCTGCTGCTCGCCCGCCAGGGCATGGACGCGTATCTCGGCCTCGCCGAGGCGCTGTTCGCCTGCTGCGCCGGCCGCAGCCTGACCGTGGTCGCGTCGCCCCGATGAAGCTGCGTTACGTCGCCAACGCCTGCTTCGAGATAACGCTCGCTTCGGGGCGCCGGCTCCTGACCGATCCGTGGTTTCAGGGCCCCTGCCAGCAGACCTGGTGGAACTTCCCGCCCGTGCACGAACGCCTGGCGGACGACATCCGAGCCAGCCGACCGGACCTCATCTACATCAGTCACCTGCACAACGATCACCTGCACCCCGAGACGCTGGCCGCGTTCGACCGCGCGACGCCGGTCATCGTCGGGGCGATGAACACGCTGAACCTGAAGGCGGCGCTGGCCGCGATCGGCTTCCGCAACCTCCTCGAGGTCCCGTTCGAGACGCGGACGCCGCTCGCGGCGGGCGCCGAGATCGTCCTCTTCAGGGACTTCCACGGCAACACGCTAGGCGACGACACCCAGGTCGCCTACGACCTCGACACCTCGCTCTATCTCTACGACGCAGACGGAACGCGCCTCTTCCTCGGCGTCGACAACACCCTTCTGCCGGCGGACGCAGCGCGGATCGCCGCCGAGTACGGACCGCCCGACATCGCGCAGCTGCCATACGCCTCGGCCTCGCCGTGCCCGATGTCGATGGCCGACTACGACGATGGGCGCAAGGCGGCCGCGACCGCGGCGCTGCGCGCGCGCACCGTCGCCAACTTCCGCGAGCTGACCCGCGCGCTGGCGCCGAAGCGGGTGATCCCGGCCGGCGGCGAATATGTGCTGGGCGGGCCGGCCGCGCCGCTCAGCCGCTTCCTGCCGCAGCCCCTGGCCTCCGAGCTGGCGGCCGCGCTCGACGCGGCGGGCCTCGCCGGCCGGCTCGCGAAGCTCTACCCGGGTGACGCGCTGGACAGCGCGACGCTCGAGGTGACCCTCGATCCCGGCGCACGCTTCCGCGATTTCAGCGACGCCGATCGCGCGGCCTACGCGCTCTCGCTCGGCGACCGCGCGCCCAGCTTCACTCAGCTGAAGCTGCCGGCCGACGTCACGTTCGACTGGCTGCGCGCGCTGCGCAGGTGCGCGGCCAACTACGCGGCCCGACGCCGCAAGATGGGCTTCGAGCCGGCGATGGACGTCTATCTGGACGTGACCGCGCGCGACGGCGCCCGCCGCTTCCTGTTCGGCCTTCCGCTGGACGGCGACGATGGCGGCTTTTGCGAGGGGCCGGGATCACGGCCGCGGCTGACCTACCGCCTCGACGAGCGCCTGCTCTTCGCCCTCGTCACCGGGATGCTCTCGTGGAACGCGATGGAGGCGAGCGCCCTGATCGGCATCTCGCGCGAGCCTGACGTCTATACCCACGACCTGCACCGATCGATGGTGCACTTCACCCTGCTGTCCTGAGCCAAGGAGGGCGCCATGATCGCCGGCAAGAAAGTGGGCCTGCGCGCGGTGGAGGCGGACGACCTGCCGACCTTGCATCGCTGGGCCAACGACGCCGAGCTTTGGTCCAACCTCGGCGGGTGGCGCTTCCCGTCGAGTTTCGATTCGATCCAGCGCTGGTTCGCGGGCCTGAAGGACAATGCGCTCAATCAGCGCTGGGTGATCGAGACTCTGGACACGCACGCGCTCATTGGCACCGCCAACCTGGTCGACATCGACTGGAAGAACCGTCACGCCTTCCACGGCATGATGCTCGGCCCGGCCGACCTGCGCGGCCAGGGCTACGGCCGCGACACCGTGATGGCGGTGATGCGCTACGCCTTCGACGAACTCGGCCTCGAGCGGCTCGACGGCGACATCATCGAGTACAACGAGGCCTCGGTCGGGCTCTACGTCGGGCGCTGCGGCTGGAAGGAGGAGGGGCGCCAGCGCAGGTGGCATTACCGGCGCGGGCGCTTCTGGGACAGGATCCTGGTCGGCGTCACGCGCGAGGACTACTCGGCCCTGGTCCAAGCGAGCGGCTACTGGTCCGCCTAGGCAGACGCTCATGGTTAATGGCGCCTTTACCGGCGCGCCGCAGGCTACCGGTGATGGATGCGACAGACCTCATCGGCGCCGCGGACGCGGCGCTGCTCGACGGACGACCCGAGGCGGCGGCCGCCCTCTATCGCCAGCGCATCGCCGCTGCGCCGGCCGAGGTCGAGCCGCGCTACGGCCTCGCCAGCGCGCTCGCGGCGATGCGGGACACGGCGGCCGGCGTGGCGCTGGAGGAGGCGCGCATGCTGCACGCCCTGCTCCTGGCCGGCGCGATGGGCGCCGACGTGCCGCGCCTGTCGCGCGACAGCGAATACGCCGCGCAGATCGCCTGGCGGTTGGATGCGGCCGATCACGTAGCGGCGGCCTCCGTGGTCTACGGCCGCGCCGTTGCAGGCGGTCACGCAAGCGAGAACGGCCTGCTCAGATACGCGCTTTCGCTCCAGCACCAGGGCCGGGCGGAAGAAGCTATCGCCGTGTTCCGCGCCATGCTGGAGCTCTATCCCAGCGCGGCCGCGCATCAGTTCCTCCTCTACCCGCACTTCCTGGTGGAGGATGGGCCGGCGCGCTACGCCGCCGAGGCGCGGGCTTGGGCGAAGCGCTGGGCGCCCGCCGCCGAGGATCCGAACCTCGACAATCCTCCCGCGCGCGGACGCCGCTTGAGGATCGGCTATGTCTCGCCGGCCCTGGGGGCCCTGCAGGTGCGCCAGTTCATCACGCCGGTGCTGGAGGCGCACGACCCCGAGGCCGTGGCCGTCTTCCTGTATCCTGCGAGCGCCGAGACCGAGGCCGGTTGGCCCGTACGTCTGCGCGTGCGCCCGATCGGGGGCCTGGACGACGCAGGCGCCGCGGCCCTGATCCGCGAGGACCGAATCGACGTGCTGGTCGACTGCTGGGGCCACTCGGCCGGCAGCCGGCTCGGGGTCTTCGCGCGCAGAGCCGCCCCGGTGCAGGTCGCCTGGATCAATTTCGTCCAGACCACCGGCCTGGAGCGGATGGACTATGTGCTGCACGCCGACTCCATGGCCGCGCCGGGCACAACCGAACTCTTCACCGAGACCGTGGTCTCGATGGGCGAGGTGATCGTGCCCTACCGGCCGCACGCGGGACGCCCGCCGACGCCGCCCGCGCCCGCGCCGTCACGCGGCCAGGTAACGTTCGGCTCGTTCAATCATCCGGCCAAGCTAAGCGACGCCACGGTCCGCGGGTGGAGCCGCATTCTGAAGGGCGCGCCCGGCGCCCGCCTAGTGCTGAAGTACCGCTATTTCGTCGATCCGGTCCTGCAGCGGGCGACCCGCGCGCGCTTCGCCGCGGAAGGCGTGGCGCCCGAGCGGATCGAGTTCCGCGGCCACAGCGGCGGCGCCGACTACTTCGCCGCCTTCGCCGAGATCGACGTTGCGCTCGATCCCTCGCCCTGCCCCGGCGGCACGACCACCTGCGACGCCCTCGCCAACGGTGTGCCCGTGCTTACGCTCGCGGGGCCCGACTTCTATTCCCGCATCGGCGTCAACGGCGTGCTGGCGGCCGGCGCGCCGGAGTTGGTCGCCGAAAGCTGGGACGACTACGTGGCCAAGGCGCTGTCGCTCACGGACGACATCGCGCGGCTCGACGAACTACGCCAGCGGGTCCGGACCGGGATCGAGCGAGGCCCGTTCGCCGACGAGATCGGCTTCACGCGGCGCCTGGAAGCCCTGTTCCGCGACCTCTTCGAGGCATGGCGCGGCGGAGGGCGCCTGCGCGGCGCCGCGTGAGCGCGCCGTCCGGCATCGGCGGCGTGATGCCGGCGCTGCCCGCCGGCCCCCCGGTGCATGGATCTTTGCTGGACCTCTGGCTGGGACCGGACGGACGCCTTTCAGCTTTCGCCACCGCGCGGGCCGCGCTCGCCGCGCTGCTGCGGTCGCGGGACGTGCGGCGCGCCTGGCTGCCGGCCTACGCGTGCGACAGCCTTGCGCTCGGCGCGGCCGCCTGCGGCGCCGAGGTTGACTTCTACGCCCTCGATCGCCAGCTGCGTCCCGACGTCGAGGCGTTGGCGAAGGCTCTGGCGCCCGGGGACGCGGTGATCGTCGTCGATCATTTCGGCTGCGCCCTCGTCGAGGCGTGGCGTCCGCTGCGCGCGCGGTTCGCCGACATCCTCTGGATCGAGGACCGGGCCCAGGCGCTCGACACCGGTCAGCCGCCGCTGGGCGAGACGCGCCTCTTTTCGCCGCGCAAGCTGGCGGGGGTGGCCGACGGCGGGCTCCTCGTCGGCGATACGCCCCCGCCCATGCCGCAGGGCGCAGCGGACGAGTCCGTCTGGGCGCCCGAGGAGGCGCGCGCGAGCGACCCCAAAGGGCGCCATCCCGAGCGTTGGTTCCCTCAGCACCAGGCCCGGGAATCGGCCTTCACCGCGGCCCCTGCGCCCGCCACGGCGCGCACGATGGCCGCGCTTCGGTCGCTGCCCGCCGCGCCCGTCGCGGCGCGGCGCCGGGCCAACTGGCGCCGTCTCGCCGACCTTCTCCCAGGGTTCGCGTTGTGGCCGCTGACCGACCCGGCGTTCGCGCCGCTCGCATTCCCCATCGTCGTCGAGGACGCCGGCGCCGCCCAGGCTGCGCTCGCCGAGGAAAGGATCTGGTCGCCGCGGCACTGGGCGAGCCTTCCCAGCGACCCGGACCGTTTCCCCGACTGCCACTGGCTGGCCGCGCGCTGCCTCTCGCTGCCGTGCGACCAGCGGTACGGCGAGGTCGAGATGGTCCGCATCGCCGACGCCGTGCGCCGGCGGCTGCGGACGCCTCAACCGCGGTAGGCGGGGAAATAGTTCCCGGCGCAGCGCCGCGCGGTCAGCCTCTTGTAGCCCGCCGGATCGAGCGCCGTTCCGCAAAGGAAGGCCCGCGTCTCGGCGTTGCCGAAGCCGCGCTTGAACTGGAAGAGCCCGTCGGCGTGGTCGTCTCCTGCGCCGGCCGAGCCGCCCAGGTCGATGACATCCGCCGCCGCGAAATGCTCGATGGCGGCGTCGTTGAGCGCGAAGCTGGCGCCGTTGGCGTAGCCCAGGTCGTTCGCCGCCGTCAGGTGGCTGACCGCGACGCCATCGTGCTCGAACCAGATGGTCATCGCCGCGAGCGTTGCATCCACGAAGGCGGCGAGGGCGACCATGTCCGGCATGCGGGCGAGCGTCTCAAAATAACGATCGGGAAAACGCGCCGGCCCGCTGATGGCGTGGCGCGCCACGAGGCCCGCATAGAGCCGGCGCCAGTCGTCGAGGCGCTCGCCCAGGCTGACCAGCTCGACACGGCAGCGCCGGCGCCCGCGCCGGATGCGCTCGCGGTGGTGCTTGCTCGGGGCGTAGGGCCCGGCGGCGCGGTCGACGAGCACGTGGGTCTTGAACGGACGGCAAAGATCGAAGACCGCGCGCAACGCGTCCTCGCCGGGCGCGGCCAGCGGGTCGGGGACCAGCGTGATGGACACGAAGCCGGCGGCGGCGAGCGTCTCGAGTCCCCCCGCGAGGTCCGCGCGCGGCGGCAGCGGCGTGCGCGGATAGGGGCCCATGGCGTCCTCGAGGCCGGCGCCGTCGATGGGCCGGGCGATCACGAACCCGTCCCAGGGAGCAACCTCGACTGGGCGGCCGTGGCCCGACAACGCCTGGGCGTAGGCGGCGGACGCATAGGGGTGGCGCCCGGGCAACCGGATCAGGCCCCCGCGCGCGCCGCGACCACGTAGATGCTGGCGCAGAAGGCGGGATGCTCGCGTCCGAGCTCGAAGCAGCCTTCCATGAAGGCGGGCGAGATCAGCGGGCCGCCCATCAGGGCGTTGAGCTGGAAGTTGGCCAGCGGCTTGAAGAAGACGCCGCCGGTCGACTGGATGGCGAGTCCTGCGGCGCGTGTGTCGCGGCACAGCGTATCGAGCCGATAGACGCGCCGGTGGCCGGCGGCGACGTCGTCCGGGCTCAGGGCCTCGAGATGGGAGAGCGCACCCATCTTCACCGCGATCCGGCGCGAGGCCGCCTCCGCGTTCGGAACCACGACGAAGAGTCGCCCGCTCGCGGTCAGCAGCGCACCCAGGCGCCGCAGGCAGTCCATCGGGTCCGCGACGTGCTCGAGAACGTGAGAGAAGAAGATCGTCTCGAACCGCCGCCGGGTCTCGTACCCCTCGATGAGGCCGCGCTCGAAGCACACGCCCGCGCCGGCTTTCGCCCTCGCGGCCTCGATGAACTCGGCCACCGGCTCCAGCACCGTCAGATCGGCGAACCGGGCCGCCAGCAGCGACGTCTGGTCGCCGTGGGCGCACCCCACCTGCAGGCACGGCCCGTCGCGGAAGAAGGGCTCGAACGTGCGCATCATGTAGCCGCGCATGACCGCGTCGAAGGGCGCCGCGCCCTCGCCGTACGATGCGACCGCCTCCTCCAGCCGGCGATGTTCGACGGCGCTCATCGCTGGTCGCCCTTGAAGGTCCATCGCTCCGGCGGCTGGTAGTACTCCTCCAGGCTCGTGGCGACGCGGGCGTTGAAGCCCATCATCTGGCGCACATCGTCGCTCATCCGCGCCTGGAATGCGGCCGGCAGGTACCTCGGCCAGTCCATCTGGGGCTTCATGAAAGGGCGCCCGAAGCACAGCGTCAGCGCCGGCCGCGCCGCGCCCGAGCGGTTAGGCGCGGCCGCGTGCACGGCGAGGCTGTCGAACAGCGCCACGTCGCCCGCCTTGCCGAGGATGGGCTCGGCGCCGGTCGCGAAAGTCTCGGGGTCCGGCATGGCCTCGCGACGGTGCGAACCCGACAGTATCCGCGTCGCGCCGGTCTCGACGGTGAAATCGGCAAGCATCACCAACATGTTGAGCGAAAGCCGATAATCGCCGGTGAAGGCGCGGACGTCCCGATGGGGCTTGCCGGTATAGTTCAGGACGCCCGGCCGGTGCAGCGCCGCGCCGTAGTTGAGCAGGATCCACTTGCCCCCGAAATATCGGTCGATGAAGGCCGACAGCGGCAGGGCGGCCAGGAAGTCGTCCAGCGGGCCGCCGTAACCGGCCACGTGGTGCGCGGCGCCCTCCATGTCCGCCGCCACGCCGTTCTTCTCCTGCACGCGCCGGCAAATGGCGTGGACCCGCTCGCAGTCGGCGGCGAGCGCGGCAACCTGGCCGCCCGTCAGCACGCCCTCGAACAGCACCCACCCCTTCTCGGCCATGACGGCCTCGAAATCGGCCAGCGTCGGCGCGGGGCCTGGCCCGCGCGTCATCGCCGGAGCTGCAGGAACAGGGCCGCGCCCGCCTCGAAGCGCGCCGCGATGCGGCGCGCGTTGGCCTCGACGAAGCGGTCGGCGACCCGCCGCACGCCGTCGCCGAAGGCCCATTCGTAGTCGTCGAACACGATCCAGCCGCCAGCCGCGACCAGAGGCGTCCAGACCGCGCAGTCGGCGGCGGCCTCGGGCTCTGCGTGGTTGCCGTCGATGTGCAGGAAGGCGATCCGGCCGGCGTACGCGGTCTCGCCGAACGCTTCCGTGCGCACCGGGGCGCCGCTGCGATAGAGCGCCGCCCCGCGCATCGACGGCGCGCGTATGTAGTTGAGGTCGCCGCAGGCCAGCGGGGCCAGATTGACCTCGAAGATCCGCAGCGCCTCGTCGGCGTCGACATCGGCGCTGGCGGCGTCGACCATCGGCTCGCCCTGTACGAGGCCCTCGTTCGACCACGGGTCGACGCAGAGCGTCTTACCGACCGCGTAGCGGCGGGCGAGCCAGACCAGCAGGGCAGCCGAGCGCCCCCACCAGGAGCCTATCTCCACCACGTCGCCGGTCGGCGCGTGGCGCATGGCCTCCATGACGGCGACCATTTTCTCCTCGCCGCACATGCCCGGGATCGCGTCGACCAGGCGCACGAGCCCCGCGCGCTCCAGCACCGACAGCGGCGGCTTGCCGCCCATCGCCGGCCAGAACGACGGGGCCCTGGCCGCGCCGAGGCGCTCGCGCAGCGCGCGGTAGGCGCGCTCGTTGTCCTGCGGGGACGCGCCGCCCGTGAGCCGGGCGCCCGGGGCGATCTGGCCGAGACGTTCGGCCAGGTGCTTCCAGACGATGTAGTGTGGGGCATGGACCGCGCGGACCTGGTGGCGGCGGACCACCTCGGCCAGCGCCGCGTCGAACCCCGGATCGTTGACATACGGCAGGTGCTCCCAGGCCTCGTAGGCGGACTCGGCTGGGTCGCGCGACAGCGACGAAGCGCCCACCACCGTCAGGCCCATCGCCTTCGCCCGGTCGCGGAACGCGAGCCCGTCCGGCAGGCCGGCGGGGAAGACGAGGACGGCTTCACCCATGCGCTGTCTCCAGGGCGTCGACGAGAGCAGCGGCGACGCGCCGGACGTCCGCCTCGTCGAGGTCGATGAAATACGGCAGGCCCAGCGTCGAGCGGGCGAGCCGGTCGGTCACCGGCAGCGGCGCGCGCGGGCAGTCGGCGAACGCTGGCTGGCGGTGGCAGCCCTCGCCCCACCAGTCGCGGGTCTCGACGCCGAGCGCGGCCAGGGCGCCGGCGATGCCGGGCGCCCGCCATGCGGGCGTTTGGACGACGCAGGCGCTCGAGATCCAGCGCGCGCCCCAACCGGGCTGGAAGCCGATCTCGGGCCGCAGCGCGAGGCCGGCGCGCAGGCGCTGGGCGGTCAGGGCGAAACGGGCCCGATCGGCGGGCCACGCGTCGAGACTGGCGAGCGCCACGGCCGCCGCGTACTCGCTCATCTTCGCGTTGCACGCCGGCGTGCGGGCGCTGCGGTCGCCGTGGAAGCCGAACGAGGCGAGGCCGCGCAGGCTGGCCAGGAATGCGGCGTCGCTGCTGGCCACGTAGCCCCCCTCGCCCGCCGCGCACGTCTTGGTGGCGTGCAGGCTGACCGTGACCGGAACCGGGGCGCACTCCAGGCCGTCGAACGCCGCCGCGCCGTCCACGATCACGGGCAGGCCGGTTCCGTCGGCGACGTCGCGCCAGCATGCAAGGTCGGGCGTGCGACCGAAGGCCGCCACCGGCAGGATGGCGCCGACCTCGGCCGGCGCAGCCGCGATGGCGGCCAGGACGGCGGCCGGATCGAGCATCCAGGTCTCGGGGTCGACATCGACGAAATAGGGCGTGAGGCCCGCGCCCATCGCCGCGTGGGCGCTGGCGCAGAAGGTCCAGGCCGGCATGAGGCAAAGCGAGCCGGGCTTGGCGCCGGCCGCGCGCAGGGCGAGCGTGATCGCCACGGTGCCGTTGGCGCATGTGACGACCTCGGCGGCGTCGACGAGCCGACCGGCGAGCCGCTGCTCCAGTTCGACGACGAGCGGGCCGTGGTTGGCGTAGCGGCGCGCATCGTCGATGCGGTCGAGGTACGGCGCGATCATCTCGCGGGTCGGCAGGCGGGGGCGCGCGATCGGCACGCGCACCGGCTCCGACGCCGGAATATGGTTGCGTTTCAGAACGGCCATCGGCGAATCCGGCCCAATCGAGGCGCGTAGCCGACCACCGTGTGGTTAATGCGCAGCTAACCCGGCGCCGCCGGGCGCGACGCGCGGTTGCCCGAACTGTGGTCAGTGGCGCCTTGACCGTTCCGGCGGCAGGCCCGAAAGCACTTCGAACAACTATGGGAGAACGTGGGAATGGGTCGGCTCGAGGGACGCTCGACCGTGGTGACGGGCGCCGCCAGCGGCATCGGCCGTGCGACATCGCTGCTGTTCGCCAATGAAGGCGCCGCGGTGGTGTGCGTCGATCGCGCGGACGCGGTGAACGAGACCGCCGCCGCGATCCGCCACGCCGGCGGCAAGGCGATCGCAATGCAGGGCGACGCCGGCAAGGAAGACGACGTGCGGGCCTATATCGAACGTGCGGTCTCGGAGCACGGCGGCCTCGACGCGGTCTACGCCAACGCCGGCATCGGCTCGTCGGGCGGCGCGTTCGGCCCGATCGACCAGATCACGCCGGAAGGCTGGATGGAGGTGCTGCGGATCAACCTGGTCGGCCCGTTCCTCGCCATCAAGCACGCCGGCGCCGTCATGCGCGGGAAGGGCAAGGGCTCGATCATCTGCACGGCCTCGGTGGCCGGCATCCGCTCCGGCGCAGGCGGAATCCCCTATTCTGCGTCGAAGGCCGGGGTCATCAATCTGGTGCAGACCTGCGCCAATGAGCTCTACGGCACGGGAATCCGCGTCAACGCGATCTGTCCCGGCCTGATCGAGACCGGCATGACCCGCATGGTCTACCAGCGAGCGCGCGAGCGCGGGACGGAGGACCGCATCGGCCAGCTCAACCCGCTGACGCGCGGCGGCGAGCCGGAGGAGATCGCCGCGGCGGCGCTCTTCCTCGCTTCGGACGACAGCTCCTACGTCAACGGCCACGCGCTGGTGGTCGACGGGGGCCTGTCGTCGTCGCACCCGGTGGGGCAGCGGCGGGGCCCGCGCTGAAATTTCGAGAAGACGAGCAGATGGAAGCCAAGGAATGAGCATCAAAGGCAAGGCCTACGTGGCGGGCGTCTGGGAGCATCCGCTCCGCGACATCCCGCACCTGTCGACCGCCCAGGTCCACGCCGAGTGCGCCAAGGGCGCGCTCGAGGACGCGGGCCTCTCGTTCGACGACGTCGACGCCTATTTCTGCGCCGGCGACGCCCCCGGCTTCGGCGCGCTCTCGATGGCCGACTACATGGGCCTGAAGCTGAAGCACACGGACTCGACCGAGACCGGCGGCTCTTCCTACATCGTGCACGCGGGCCACGCGGCGGAGGCGATCGCGGCCGGCAAGTGCAAGGTCGCGCTGATCACGCTGGCCGGCCGCCCGAACGGCAGCCGCTCAGGCCTCGGCGACGCCTCCAGCCGCCAGGAGCGCTTCCGCATGGCGCCGCAGGGCGGCGGCGGCGGCGGGATCAACGAGGTCCCGGAAGCCGGCTTCGAGAACATCTGGGGCGGCACCACCCACAACACCTACGGCATGTGCGCGATGCGCCACATGCACCAGTACGGCACCACCTCCGAGCAGCTGGCCTGGATCAAGGTGGCCGCGTCGCATCACGCGCAATGGAACGAGCACGCCATGCTGCGCGAGGTGGTCACGGTAGAGGACGTGCTCGCCTCGCCGATGATCGCCGATCCGCTGCACCGCATGGACTGCTGCGTGATCTCCGACGGCGGCGGCGCCGTCGTGATGGTCGCGCCGGAGATCGCCAGGAGCCTGAAGCGGCCCCTGGTGAAGGTGATCGGCCACGGCGAGGCGCCGAAAGGGCCGGCCGGCGGCCGCAATCTCGACCTCACTTATTCGGGCGCGGTCTGGTCCGGCCCGCCGGCGTTCGCGGAAGCGGGGATCAAGCCCTCGGACATCAAGTACGCCTCGATCTACGACAGCTTCACCATCACGGTCCTGATGCAGATCGAGGACCTGGGCTTCTGCGAGAAGGGCCAGGGCGGGAAATTCGTGGCCGACGGCAACCTGATCTCAGGGGTCGGCAAGCTCCCGTTCAACACCGACGGCGGCGGCCTGTGCAACAACCACCCCACCAACCGCGGCGGGATCACCAAGGTCATCGAGGCGGTTCGCCAGGCCAGAGGCGAGGCGCACCCGAAGGTGCAGGTGCCCAACTGCGACCTCGTGATCGCCCACGGCACCGGCGGCTCGCTCGGCACGCGCCACGGCGCCGGCACCCTCATCATGGAAAGGGAATAGGATGACCGACGTTCAGGATCGTCCAACCACGCGCCGGATCCCGGCGCCGTCGCAGAACCTCGAGAGCAAGCCCTTCTGGGACGCGGCCAAGGAAGGCCGCTTCCTGATCAAGCGCTGCAAGGCGTGCGGCGAGCCGCACTGGTACCCGCGCACGATCTGCCCATTCTGCCACTCGTCCGACACGGTCTGGGAGGAAAGCAAGGGCGAGGGCGTGATCTACACGTTCAGCGTCATGCGCCGGAACACGCCGGTCCCCTACGGCATCGGCTACGTGACGCTGGACGAAGGAGTCTCACTGCTCACCAACTTCGTGGACTGCGACCTCGACTCGTTGAAGATCGGGCGGCGGGTGAAGCTGAAATGGACACCGACTGGCGACAACGACCCGCCGGGGTTCACCTTCACGACGGCCTGAAACCTCGGAGGAGCCCGCCATGAAGGGCGCCGACCTGATCGTGGCCAGCTTCGAGCTGGCCGCCGAGCGTTGCGAGGACCTGACGCCGCTGGTCTACCAGCGGCTCTTCGCCGAACAGCCGCAGATGGAGGCGCTCTTCTGGCGGGACACGAACGGCCTGGTGAAGGGCGAGATGCTGTCGCGGGTCATCGAGACCATCCTCGACTTCGTCGGCGAGCGGCAATACGCCCACCATCTGATCCAGTGCGAGGTGATCACCCACGCCGGCTACGACGTGCCGCCAGAGGTGTTCGCCACCTTCTTCGGAGTGGTGGCGCGCACGCTCGAGGCGGTGCTGGGCGCGGACTGGACGGCGGAGATCGACGCGGCCTGGGCTACGCTGCTCGGCGAGCTCGATTTCTACGTCCGTCATCCCGACCAGAGCCAGACCGCCGCGCTGGCGAGATGAACCGGCGGCGGGCGAGCCTTGAGTCCGCCGCATCGCGCCTAGTTCAGCCGCCCGCCCGGCGTGCGTTGGTCCGAAGCACGAAGCCGATCACCACCGCGACGGCGCGATAGAGCTCCTCGGGGATCTCGCGCTCCAGCTCCACCTGGGCCAGGGCCTCGGCCAGGACCGGGTCGCTATGTAGCGGCACGCCATGCGCACGTGCCGTCTCGATGATCTTCTCGCCCAGCCAGCCGCGGCCGACCGCCACGACACGCGGAGCCCGGGGCCGCTCGTACGCCAACGCCACCGCGACGGTCTGTTGCGGCTCGCTCATGTCCGGCGATCGACGACCCGGCCCGCGGCGAGCGCCGCGCGCGGCGGAGCGCCGGTGACAAAGCGCACGGCGACGTCGGCGTCGTGGCCGGCGGCCAGTTCGCCGGTCAGCTCGTCCCGGCCGGCCTGCAGCGCCTGGCGCGCGCCCTCGTCCTCGGCCGTCAGAGTCAGACGCAGCCGCCCGCCGCTGAGCGACAGCTCCGCATGCACCGGGCCGCTCGGCGGCGCATCGATCGAGAAGCGCGCGCGCCATGTCGGCGACGCCGCGGCCGCGCCGGCGCCGCGGTCGTCGCGGCTGATCTCGAACTGGGCGACACCCGCACCCTGGGGCGTCGCCACGGGAGCCTCGAAGGCCCAGCGCGCGTCAGCGCTCAGCGATGCGGCCTGCGACAGCTGCACGCGGGCGAGCGCGGCCTGCGCCTGGCGTGACAGCGCCTGCGCCATCGCCTCGGGCGAAAGGCCCGGCGCGAGCGTGGCCTCGGCGGGCGGCTGGCCGGCCAGCGCGCCGCCGGCGGTGGGCGGCGGCGCGCGCGGCGCCTGGCCATGCGCGGGGGCGACGTCGCCGAGGCTCGCGATCAGCTGGAGAAGCAGCGCCTTGAGATCCGACGCGGGGCCCTGCGGCGCGGCCGGGTCCGGCTGACCTGTCGCGGCGAGGTTCGCCTCCAGGAACAGACCGGAGTTCTGGGCGGCGGCGCGCAGGTCGGCCGCGGTGGCCCGTCCGTCGAGCGGCGCCTGCGCGGCCAGGAGCTGGGCCGCGATCGTGCGGACGGTGTCAGCCAGCGCCGACGTCGCGACAGCCACCGGCAGGTTCGCCAGCAGCGACGCCAGCCCATCCTGCCGCGTCGCGGCTTCGGCCACCATGCGGGCGAGCGCCGATTGCGGTCCGGACGCAGCGGGCGACGGCGTCGCCGCGACCGCCGGCGTCGAGTCCGGCGGCGACGGCGCGGGCGTGGTCGGCGCGCCGACGGGCTGGCCCGCCCCGGCCGCGACGGGCGCCAGGCTCATACGGGAACTCCGTGACGCATCGCGCAAGCTTCGCCGCGTCGCGCTTAACGAACCCTTTGCCGCTCCGCCTCAGTAGGCGACGCCCGCCAGATAGAGGCCCTCGGCCGGCGCGACCGGCCCGCAGGCCGTGCGATCGCGCGCCTCCAGCGCCGCAGCGAGATCGTCCGCGCGCCAGCGGCCGGCGCCGACCTCGACGAGGCTCCCGGTCATCGAGCGGACCTGGCGATGAAGGAACGAGCGGGCGGCGAAGGCGAGGCGCACCTCGTCGCCCTCGCGGAACACCCCCGCGAGGTCCAGGGTCTTCATCGGCGACTTCGCCTGGCAATCGGCGTCGCGGAAGGTGGTGAAGTCGTGATGTCCGACGAGGCGCGCCGCGGCCTCGTTCATCGCTGCGACGTCGAGCGTCTTCTTCACATGCCACGCGCGCCCCTTCTCGAGGCTCGGGGGCGCCGGACGGTTGAGGATCCGGTAGAGATAGCGGCGCCCCGTCGCCGAGAAGCGCGCATGGAAGCCGTCCGGCGCCACGCTGGCGGCGGTCACGGCGATCGGCTCGGGCGCGAGGTGGGCGTTGAGCGCGTTGCGCACGACGTCTGGCGGCCATGCGCGCCCGAGATCGACGTGGATGACCTGCTGCAGCGCGTGGACGCCGGTGTCGGTGCGGCCGGCCGCCTGCAGGCGCAGGCTTTCGCCGCTGAACGCCTTCACGGCGCGCTCGATCGAGGCCTGGACGGTCGGCAGGCCTCCCTGGGCCTGGAAGCCCTTGTAGGGGCCGCCGTCATACTCGAGATCGAGTCGGTAGCGCGGCATCGGCTACAGGATCTGTTCCAGACGGAAGCCGCGCGCGAAGTCCGCCGCGTCCTGCGCGCCGCGCCCCTCGCGCTGAACCGTCAGCAGCCGCACCGCGCCCTGGCCGCAGGCGACGACGAGGCCGTCCGGATCGAGCACCTCGCCGGGCGCGCCTTCGCCCTCCTCGAGGCGCGATAGCAGGGCCTTGATCCGCACCGGTCCGCGCTCTCCCTTCGCCATGAACCACGCGCCGGGCGCCGGCGAAAGGCCGCGGATCTGGCAGTCCACCTCGGCCGCGGGCCGCCGCCAGCGGATCTTCGTTTCCGAGGCGCGGATCTTTTTCGCGTAGGTGACGCCTTCGGACGCCTGAGGCGTCTCTGTCGCGGTCCCCGCCTCGATCAGCGGCAGCGTGCGGGCCATCAGCTCAGCGCCGGCCACCGCCAGCCGGGCGGCCAGCGCGCCGGCGGTGTCCAGCGCGTCGATCCTGAGCCGGGCCTCGGCCAGCACCGGCCCCTCGTCCAGGCCCTCGGTGAGCCGCATCACCGTGACCCCCGTCACCTTGTCGCCGGCCATGATCGCGCGCTGGATCGGCGCGGCGCCGCGCCATCGCGGCAGCAGCGAGGCGTGCAGGTTGAACGTCCCGAGCCGCGGCGCCTCGATCACCTCGCGCGGCAGTATCTGGCCGAAGGCGACCACCACCGCCACGTCTGCGCCGATCGCCCGGAAGGCGTCGATCTCACCGGGGTCGCGCATCGAGACAGGCGTGCGCACAGGGATGCCGTGGGCCTCCGCGTGCGCCTGCACCGGCGAGGGGCTCAGCTTGCGGCCGCGGCCGCGCGGCGCCGGCGGCTGGGAGATCGCGCACGCAACATCGAAGCCGCCCTGGATCAGGGCTGAGAGACTGACGACCGCGAAATCGGGCGTGCCCAGGAAGGCGATGCGCATGGCACGGCCATGTAGCGGGGACCATCACGCTTGCAAGAGCATGCGGAACCGGCTTTCAAGGCGCCCGTTGCTTTCCCATGGGAGACCGACCATGCGACGCACGCTCACTTTGATCCCGGTCATCGCCCTGGCGGCGCTGGTCGCAGCCTGCGGCCAGCATCAGACCATCCAGCACGGAGCGCGCCGGGCCTCGCAGCAAGTGGATCACGCGATCGCCGGCCTCGGCCACGACCCGCAGGTGCGCCAGGCGGAATCAGACCTGCGACAGGCCGAGCACGACGCCGGACGCGATCTGCACAACGCGGCGAACGAGACGAGGGACGCTGCTCGGCGCCTCGACCATGAGGCGCAGCACACGTCGCGGCCGGACGCCGGCCACGCGGGATCGGCCGGGCGCAACGGCTAGGCGCTCCCCCCGGGCCCGCCTTTCAGAGCAAGGTCGATGAACTGATCGGCTGAAGCGCGGACAAGCAGCGCTCAGCGGTAGAAGATCTGCCCGGCGATCCGGGCGATACGGGTCCGGTGCGCCCACTTGGGCCGGACGTAGGCCGCGTGGAAATAAAGGGCGCCGGGAACGACCGGCGCCGCCTCGCCGGCCTTGGCCAGCCTGGCGATCGCGACGGCCTCGCGCCAGCGCGCGCTGGTCCGCGGCACGTGATAGCTCTCAGTCCGGAAGAACTGGCCCGGCTGGTTCGCCACCGCACACGCTGTGGTCGGGAACCGACCCGAGCGCTCGCGGTTGAGGACGACCTCGGCGACTGCGAGCTTGCCCCGCAGGGGCTGGTTGCCGGCCTCGTGCTGCACGACCTTCGCCATGCATTCCGTATCGGCGTCGACCGTGTCGGTGTCCTGGGAGTAAGCCGCCACAAGCGTCTCGAGCGTTGGCGCTGGCCCGTCGTCCGCCGTCCCCAGGTCAACTGGGACGTTCGGCGGCGGCGCGAAGGCCAGCTGCTGCGGCGCCGCCTGTCGCAAATCCACCCCTCCCTCCTGGGAGACCGCGTTGGTGGTGAAAGCGACAACACAGGCGCCGGCCGTCAGAGCGACGGCCCAACGAAGGTACGCCGACAACGGAGGCTCCGTCCCATGCGCGGACCCGGCGTTCCGGGCGCATCGCACACGGCCCCCCGCCAAGTCTACGTCTTGTCCCGGTCCCTCGTCGCAGCCCCGCCCCGGTGACCTCAGCGGGGAGCCGAACCCTACACAACGTGCTCGTCGTCTTAGCTCGAATCCCCGGCAGCGCAAGTCAAAAACGAAACAATGTGAAACTGAGCTGGATGTTCGCGCGATCGGCGAGCGGATGCGCGAGGCGCATCCAGATCATCCCGCTACAGATCGCAAGCATGTCACCGCGCGCGCTCAATGTAACCGCACACCCGACTTGCTGTATTCGAGCCGATGAGCGTCGATACTCGACACGAGTTTGACGATATTGTCGACCCACTATACGGATAATGCGCGCCGAAAACGGCCACGCGACAAGTCGGCCTGCCCAGGATGTCAGGAAGAAGAGCCCCGCCGAGGCGCCCGGCCGAGCGCCTCGGGATTGGTCACCCGGATCGGGGCGCCCGCGAGATAGGCTTCGATCACCTCCAGGGCGCCCGAATAGAAGGCGCCCAGCGTGTCCCTGGTGGCGTAGCCGAGGTGCGGCGAGAGGGTGACATTGTCCATCGAACGGAATGGATGATCGGGCGGAGGCGGCTCGGCGTCGAAGACGTCGAGCCCGGCGCCGGCGATCTCCCCATCCCTGAGGGCCGCGATCAGGTCGGACTCTGCGACGATCGGGCCGCGCGAGGTGTTGATCAGGTAGGCGGTCGGTTTCATCCGCCTGAGCTCTCGGGCCGTGACGAGCCCGCGCGTGCGTTCACTGAGGATGAGGTGGATCGAAACGACGTCCGACCTCGCAAACAGCTCCTCCTTGTCGACCCGCGCCGCGCCCTCCACGGCGGCGGCCTCGGCGGTGAGGTTCTGGCTCCAGGCGATGACGTCCATGTCGAACGCCTTTGCGTAGCGCGCCATCTGCTTGCCGATCCGGCCGAGACCGAGCAATCCAAGCGTGCGGCCGGCCAGCACGACGCCCAGACGATCCTGCCACAGACCGGCGCGCATCCGCCGATCCTGGCGCGCGAGGTCGCGGACCGTGGCGAGCATCAGGCCCCAGGCCAGTTCGGGCGTGGCGGCGCCTATGTTCGGCCCGCCCGGAGGGCCGCGCAGCCCGGAGTTGACGACGAGGACTCCCCGCTCAGTGGCTGCCTCTAGGTCGAGGTTGGTCAGCCACTGGCCGACAATGGTGATCATCCTGAGATTCGGCAGCCGCTCGATCAACGTCCGTGGCAGGGCCATCCGCTCCCGGATCGTGCAGAGCACGTCGAACGGGGCCAGCGCATCCGCCGCCTCGGCCGGGCTCAGATGGCGGTCGAAGACCGTGAGCTCGGCCCTGCCTTCGAGACGCTCCCAGTCCGCGCTGGCGAGAGCTGCGTGGGCGTAGTCATCCAGGAGGGCGATCTTCAGCATGGGCCACCTCATCTGTAGTCAGGCCTGACGCTTTTCCTGGCGGCGCCGGCCGTTCTCTGACAAGAAGCAGACATTTGGAAAAACGCCTGATCGGGGAGGATTATCGCATGCCGGACGACCGCACGGACGTCGCCGCCGCCGAACCAACCGTGCACGGGTTCACCCGCGAGGGGCTCGCCGCGTTCAACGACAGGTTTCATGCCCTCGTGGCCGAAAAGCAGCTCGCGGGCGTCGTGACGCTGATCGCCCGCCACGGCCAGGTCGTGAACCTCGACGCCTACGGCGTCCTCGACGCATCGGCCGATCCGCCCGCCCCAGTCGCCGCCGACAGCATCTTCCGGATCGCCTCGATGACCAAGCCGATCACCGGCGCGGCGATGATGATGCTCTGGGAGGAGGGCAAGTGGTCGCTCGACGACCCGGTGGCCCGGCACATCCCGCAGTTCGAGGGGCTGAAGGTCAGGCGCAAGGATGGCGACCCGGTCCCTCAGGACAGGCCCATGACGATGGCCCAATTGATGAGCCACTCGGCCGGCTTCGGACGCGCCGCAGAGTACCAGGACCTGAACCTGCGCGAGGGCGACCTGCAGGACATGATCGACAAGCTCGCCGCACGGCCCCTGTCGTTCCAGCCCGGGCGCGACTGGCGCTACGGCCCGAGCGTCGACATCCAGGGCTACCTGGTCGAGAAGATGAGCGGGCAGGGACTGGACGAGTTCTTCGAAGAACGCCTGTTCGCGCCGCTCGGCATGACGGACACCGGCTTCTGGGTGGACCCGGCGAAGGGCCACCGCGTGTCGCGCATCCACAAGTACGGCGACGACGGCGACATCCGGGCGGCCGGCGACGGGAACCGTTTCAACACCGCCAAGCCGAAGTTCCTCGCTGGCGGCGGCGGGCTCGTCTCGAAGATCGAGGACTACTGGCGCTTCGCCCAGATGATCCTGAACCGCGGCGAGTTCGCCGGCCGGCGCTACCTGAAGCCCGAGACCGTCGACCTGATGCACAGGAACGTGCTGGAACCGGGCGTCAACGTGACGCTCTACTCGCCCGACACCCGCGGCCTCGGCTTCGGCATGGACTTCGCCATCGTGCAGGATCCGGCCGCCGCGAAGACCTCGCAGGGTATCGAAAGCTTCTACTGGGGCGGCGCGTTCGGCACCTGGTTCTGGATCGATCCGCGCAACGACATGATCGTCATCGGGATGATCCAGAATGTCGCGGGCTCGCAGACCGCGGCGGGTAACCCGGCGGTGCGCGAACTCTCCGCCGAGGCGGTCTACGCGGCCATGACCGACCGGCGGCGATAGCAGGCGCGACGGATCCTGCCGGTTCCTTACCCCGGCCTCGGGCCGGGGTGCTGGGGCAGGTTGTCGGTGATCTCGAACCAGCCCGCCTTCGAGGCGACGTGGAAATGGAACGCCGGACGGGTCGTCGCGGGCGCGCCGAGCGTTCCGGCCCGGACGCGCACCCACCCAGGATCGCCGGCGCTGCGGCTGATAATCGGCGAGCCGCAGTCGCCGCAGAAAACGCGCTCCTTGCCAGGCGAACTCGAATAGGCCTTCAGCCTGTCCGCGCCGGCGGTGACCCGGAAGTCTTCGGCGCGCACGGGGATGTTGGCCGCGAACGCGGCGCCCGAAGCGCGGCGGCATTGCGAGCAGTGGCAGAACTGGATCCCGGCAAGCTGACCGGTGATCTCGTACGCCACCGCGCCACAGAGGCAGGCGCCGGTCTGCAAGGCGGTTCGCCGCGCCGATGCTCGCAAGCGCCGCCTCAGAGGCTGGGCCGCTCGCCCACGATCGACACGCGCTCTCCGTAACGGGAGAACGGGTAGTAGTCCCAAACCGCGTGGTGCTGAGTGCAGCGGTTGTCCCAGAAGACGAGCGTGTTCGGCTCCCACCGGACGCGGCACTGGAACTCCAGGTGCGTCTCGACGTGCCTCCAGAGGAACTCGAGCAACGCATCGCTCTCCTTGCGATCGAGCTCGTTGATCCGTGTCGTAAAGCCGCGGTTGACGAACAGCGTCTTGCGCCCGCTCTCGGGGTGGGTGACCACCACGGGGTGGGTGTTCTTCGGCCAGCCGCCGGGAGGCGCGGCCTGGCCGTAGCCGCCGGTGTAGGGCTTGGCGCCGTCGTGGGTGGCGGTGAGGCCCTCCAGGAACTCCTGGAGCTTCGGCGACAGCGCCTCGTAGGCGCGGATCATGCTGGCGAACGCGGTGTCGCCGCCCCCGCTTTCCGGCGTAGCGGTGATGTAGAGCATCGAGCCCATCGGCGGGCGCTCGTCGCAGGTGACATCGGTATGCCACTCCTCGCCGGCGACGAAGCGCGAGGTCTGGTCGGCCTTGACCACCAGTATCTCCGGATCGCGAGCCGGCCCGGTCCGCGCATGCTCGGGCGCGGTGTCCTTCACATGGTAGGGGTGCACGTGCAGCGGCCCGAACAGGCCGCCGAAGCGCTTATGGTCCTCGCGGCTGATGTGCTGGTCGCGGAAGACCAGCACATGGTGAGCGTTCAGCGCCGCGCGCACCTCGGCGAACTGCTCGTCCGAGAGCGGTCGCGACAGGTCGACGCCCCCAATCTCTGCGCCGATCACCGGATTCAGCGGCGCGATGGTGATCGTACGTGGCGCGAGACCAGTCGCCACCACCTCGAGCTTGCGGTTTGCGCGCGTCGCCATCTGCGCCTCTCCCTTGAACATTTGGCCGCCACTCTGCGCCACGCCGCGTTCGCGTCAAGTCGCCCGCGCCCCGCGACGTCCCGGCGCTTGCCATTTTTCAAACGCCCGTTAGTCAGGCTCGCATGCGTGACGATCATGGCGCGAATATCGACGCGAAGATGGGCTCCCAGCTCACCGGCGGTCCGATCGATGAGAAGCTCGACGATGACGAGCCCGTGCGGCTGCAGGAGAACCTTCCCCCGGAGATCGCGTCCCCTCTGGCGCCGTTCGGCGGCAGGAAGCCGCCCGCGCCGGCCTGGTTCGACGCCGCGATCGCCAAGGAGCCCGAGCGCCGCCGCATCCTCGTCGAGGGCGCGCGGATCGAGCTCCTGACCTGGGGCGAGGTTGGCAAGCCCGGGCTCATCTTCGTGCACGGCAACAGCGCCCATGCCGACTGGTGGAGCTTCATCGCCCCGTTCCTGGCCGACGACTACCGTGTCGCGGCGCTTTCGCTCTCCGGCATGGGCGGCTCCGACTGGCGCGAGACCTACACCTTCGAGACCTTCGCCACCGAAATCTGGGAGTGCGCCAAGGCCGCCGGGCTCTACGACGCGCCGGTGAAGCCGATCTACATCGGCCACTCCTTCGGCGGCTCGCAGGTGTTCTACTCGGCGACCAAGCACCCGGAGCGGATGCGGGCCGCGCTCCTTCTCGACACCGGCTTCGGCGGGCCGCCGACAGCCGAGCAGGAGGAGCAGTGGCGCAAGGAAGCGGAGAAGGAGGGCAAGGCCGATCCGCGCTGGCGTCCCCCCCAACGCCGAACGCGCCCGAACCGGGTCTACGCGACGCTGGAGGAGGCGTTGACCCGATTCCGCTTCATGCCGCCGCAAGTTCCGGGCAACCTCTTCGTCGCCGACTTCATCGCGAGACGCTCGCTGAAGCGCGCGCCGGCCCCGGACGGCTCCGGGGAAGGCTGGACCTGGAAGTTCGATCCATTCATGTGGGGCAAGCTCGACCGCGGGCCGATGCAGACGCTTGACCGCTCGAAGGCGCCGCCGATCGCGCAGATATTCGGTGACCGCTCCGGTATCATGCAGCGTCGCGCGGCGGGACAGCGATCCGACTTCCTCCCCGACGACATCCCCTCGTCGGCGATCCCGGACTCCGAGCACCACATCATGGTCGACCAGCCGCTGGCGCTGGTGGCGGCGTTGCGCGCACTGCTTTCCGTATGGCCAACTTGAGCGGCCGGGCTGCTTCGTGTAGCACCCGGCTCAACCATCCCGCTTGGCGCCAGGAGACCCCGGTTCGATGACCGAAGCCGTTCATGAGTACCATCCGGGCGACCAGGACATCTCAGAACAGGTCGCCACGTTCCGCGCGTTCGGCACGATGGTCAAATGGGGCAGTCTCGCCCTCGCAGTGCTGCTCCTGATGCTGGTGCTCTGGTTCTGCCTGAACGCCGGCTTTTTCGGCGGCGTGATACCGGGCGTCCTCCTCGCGGCGGCCGGCGTTTTCTTCCTCCGCTCCAAGCCTCAGTCAGCCCACTAGCTCAGGATCACTGGACAAGCGCTTGAGTCGCGCGCGACACGACGGCTCGTCCTGTCCCGTATCCGCCGCCCAGAGGGGCTGCACGCATGTCCGTCCTAGCCGTCACCAGGGAACGCCGCGCCGGCGAGACGCGGGTGGCGGCGACGCCAGACGCGGCCAAGAAGCTGATCGCACTCGGACTCGAGGTGGTCGTCGAAGCCGGCGCCGGCGTCGCGGCGGCCGCGCCCGACGCCGACTACGCCGCCGCCGGGGCCAGGGTCGCGGCCAGCGCATCGGAGGCGCTGAAGGACGCGGACATCGTGCTGAAGGTTCGCGGGCCCGCGGAGGAGGAGATCGCGGCGCTGAAGCCCGGCGCGGTGGTCGTCGGCCTTCTGAACCCCTACCAGGACCGTCCGCTGATCGACGCGCTGAACGGGCGCGGCGTCACCGTGTTCGCGATGGAGTTGGTGCCGCGCATCACCCGCGCCCAGGTGATGGACGCGCTTTCCAGCCAGGCGAACCTCGCCGGCTATCGGGCGGTGATCGAAGCGGCCGAGGTCTACGGTCGGGCGCTGCCGATGATGATGACCGCGGCAGGCACCGTCGCCGCTGCGAAGGTGTTCGTGATGGGCGCGGGCGTCGCGGGCCTGCAGGCGATCGCGACCGCCAAGCGCCTCGGCGCCGTGGTCACCGCGACCGACGTCCGGCCGGCGGCGAAGGAGCAGGTCGAGAGCCTGGGCGCCAAGTTCATCGCGGTCGAGGACGAGGAATTCAAGGCCGCAGAGACCGCGGCCGGCTACGCCAAGGAGATGAGCGCGGAGTATCAGGCCAAGCAAGCCGCCCTCGTCGCCGATCACATCAAGAAACAGGACATCGTCATCACCACGGCGCTAATCCCCGGACGCCCGGCGCCGCGCCTGGTCAGCGCCGAGCACGTCGCCTCGATGAAGCCCGGCTCCGTGCTGGTGGACCTCGCCGTCGAGCAGGGCGGCAACGTCGCGGGCGCCCAGGCCGGCGAGATCGTCGAGACGTCCGGGGTGAAGATCGTCGGCATACCGAACTTGGCGGGTCGCGTCGCGGCGGATTCCTCCGCGCTCTACGCCCGCAACCTCACCGCGTTCGTCGGCCTGCTCGTCAAGGACGGCGCCGTAGCACCCGACTACGACGACGAGATCCTCAAGGCGGCGCTGGTGGCCAGGGACGGCGCGGTCGTCCATCCGGCGCTGCGCACGGCCTGAAGGAGCACGGACCATGGAAGCCGTCGACCCGATTGTCTTTCGTCTGGCGATCTTCGTGCTGGCGATCTTCGTCGGCTACTACGTGGTCTGGAGCGTGACGCCGGCGCTGCATACGCCCCTGATGAGCGTCACCAACGCCGTCTCCTCGGTAATCATCGTGGGCGCGTTGCTCGCCGCGTCGGCGCCGCTCAAGGGCACCGCCGGCCAGGTGCTGTTCTCCAAGGGCGTTGGCGCGGCGGCCGTCGCCCTCGCCTCGGTCAATATCTTCGGCGGGTTCCTGGTCACGCAGCGAATGCTCGCGATGTACCGCAAGAAGGAGCGGGGCAAGTGAGCTTCGATCTCTTCGCCACCGCCCCCGCCCAGGCCGCGTGGTTCGGCCGGGACAGGGCCGAACGCCGCGCGCCGGCGCCTCCTGACGGGACGCCGGCATGAACGCCAATCTCTCCGCTCTCGCTTACCTCGTCTCGGGCGTCCTCTTCATCCTGACGCTGCGAGGGCTCTCGAGCCCGGAAACGAGCCGGCGCGGCAATCTCCTCGGCATGATCGGCATGGCGCTCGCCATCGCTGTGTCGCTGGCGACGCTCTGGCATGAGGGCGTGCTCGATCCAATCACGGTCGGCCTGATCCTGGCCGGCGTGGTGGTGGGCGGCGGCGTGGGCGCGGTCATCGCGCGCCGGGTCCACATGACCCAGATGCCGCAGCTCGTGGCGGCGTTCCACTCGCTGGTGGGCTTGTCGGCCTGCTTCGTCGCGACGGCCGCGCTCTATGCGCCCGCCGCTTACGGCATCGCCGAGCCCAGCGGCCGCGTGCTGCTCGAGAGCCTGATCGAGCTCTCGGTGGGCACCGCGATCGGCGCCATCACGTTCACCGGCTCGATCATCGCGTTCCTCAAGCTCAACGGCAACATGTCGGGCGCACCGATCATCCTGCCGCTACGCCACCTCCTCAACATCGCCATCGGCGTCGCGGTCGTCGTCCTGATCGGCGTCCTGGTCGCGAGCGGAGGCGAGGCCAAGTGGGCGTTCTGGGCGATCGCGGTCCTGTCGATGATCGCCGGCGTCACGCTGATCGTGCCGATCGGCGGCGCGGACATGCCGGTCGTGGTCTCGATGCTGAACAGCTATTCGGGTTGGGCGGCGGCGGCGCTCGGCTTCACGCTCGCCAACACGACGCTGATCATCACCGGCGCGCTCGTCGGATCGTCGGGCGCCATCCTCAGCTACATCATGTGCAAGGGGATGAACCGGTCCTTCATCTCCGTGATCCTCGGCGGCTTCGGCGGTGACGTCGCCACCACGGGCGGCAAGGTGGAGACGCGCCCGGTCAAGCAGGGATCGGCCGACGACGCAGCCTTTATCATGAAGAATGCGTCCAAGGTCATCATCGTGCCTGGCTACGGCATGGCGGTCGCCCAGGCCCAGCACGCGCTGCGGGAAATGGCCGACAAGCTGAAGATCGAAGGGGTCGAGATCAAATACGCGATCCACCCGGTGGCGGGCCGCATGCCCGGCCACATGAACGTGCTGCTCGCCGAGGCCAACGTGCCGTACGACGAGGTGTTCGAGCTCGAGGACATCAACGCGGAGTTCCCTACGGCGGACGTCGCCTTTGTCATCGGCGCCAACGACGTCACCAACCCGGCCGCCAAAACAGATCCGCAGAGTCCGATCTTCGGCATGCCGATCCTCGACGTGGAGAAGGCGCGCACTGTGCTTTTCGTGAAGCGCGGCATGGGCTCGGGCTACGCCGGCGTCGAGAACGAACTCTTCTTCCGCGACAACACCATGATGCTGTTCGGCGACGCGAAGAAGATGGTCGAGAGCATCCTGAAGGCGCTGTGAGGCGCGTCCGCGCGCCCCAAGTCCGCTGAACGCCGTGTCGGCTCGCGCCCACTGACATCGTCTTGTCAGTGACGCGGCGATAGTTTTCTCGTCGCCACGGACCTTCGCTGCGCGAGAGAGGCGCTCATGACCGAAACGCTGATCCCGGCCCTCGAACTCGCCGCCCGACGGCGTCCGCCGTTCGCGGACGAGACCCCCGACTACGCGGCCGCCCGACAGGCGCTGCTGGCCGAGGAGATCGAGCTCAGGCGCAGCCTCGAACGGGTCGCGGCCCAGCGCCGCGCGCTGCCGCCGGGTCCCGTGATCGCGAAGGACTACCGTTTCCTCGACGCCGATGGCCGCAACCTCGGCCTCGCCGACCTCTTCGGCGCCCATGACACGCTGGTCACCTTCTTCTGGATGTTCGGGCCGCAGCGCAAACGGCCGTGCCCGATGTGCGCGAACATGCTGGGACCGTGGGACGCCAACGCCGCCGACATCGCGCGGAAGGTGTCGCTCAGAATCGTCGCCCGCTCGCCGGTCGCCCGCCAACTCGCCTTCGCCCGGCAGCGCGGCTGGAAGCATCTCGAGTTCGTGCAGAGCGTCGGAGACGACTACGCCCGGGACATCGGCGCTCTGACGCCGGACGGGGAATCGGCGGCGGGCGTGGTCTACCGCAAGGACGCTGACGGCGCCGTCCGGCTGTTCTGGGCCTGCGAGACCAGCTTCGACATGGCCGATCCCGGCCAGGACCCGCGAGCGGTTCCCGAGATGACGGCGCCGCTCTGGAACGTGCTCGACCTCACCCCCGCCGGCCGCGATCCCGACTGGTACCCGAAGCTCAGCTATTGAGCAGATTGGGAGCCAAGCTGCAGCGGCTGTGACCGCGCCGCCACGGCCGGGGCATTCCGCCGCGCGCGCGCCCCATACAGCTTCCATTCACCCCCGCACCGTCACCATCTGAGGGATGGTTCGGAGGCGGACGCGTGAGTGCGGCGTCGGAGACGATCGAGCGTCGGGGACGCATGGTCGAGATCGGTTCGGGCCGGCGTCTGCGCGCCGCGCCGGCCGGACCTGCGGTCTCGACCCGGCCGCTGGTGATCCTGGAGGCCGGTTCGTTCGGCTTTTCCGCCGACTGGGCGGCCGTGCAGGACCGCCTGAGCGCCGAGGGCTTGCGCTCGCTCGCCTATGACCGGGCCGGCCTCGGCGCCTCCGACGCCGGGCCGGCGCCGCGCGATTCGTCCGCCATCGCAGACGACCTCGAGGACCTTCTGGCCGCCCTCGCCGAGCGCGGACCGTTCATCCTGTGCGGTCACTCGATGGCCGGCCTCCATGCCCGTATCTTCGCCGCGCGCAACAGCGCCCGCCTCGCCGGTCTCGTTCTGGTCGACGCCGTCACGCCGGAGACCACCGACGATCCGGTCTCGGCGCGCTACATCGGGTCGTTCGCGGCGGTCTCCCGCCTCGCCGCCTGGGGCGCTTCAGTAGGCCTGCAGCGGCCGTTCGCCGGCGCGCTGGGCGACGCCATCGGCCTGCCGGCGCTCGCCAAGGCCGAGAAGCGCCGTGCGTTCGCTGACCCGGAGCACAACCGCTGGGCCTCTGCCGAGGTGGAGGCGTGGGCCGCCGACGCAGCGCAAGGCCGCGCCGCCGGCCCCTACGATCCGGCGTTGCCGATCGCGGTGGTGCTGACGGGCGACGGACGCCAGCCCACCGCCCGCGCCGAAGCGACCGCCGCCCCGGCCAGGGCCGCGCGCCGCGGCTTCGTGCTTCACGTGCCGGGGGCGAACCACGCCACGCTGCTCGGCCAGCGCTTCGCCCCCCACATCGTGCGCGCAATCCTCCAGGTCGCGGCCGCCGCAAAGGCCTCGTAAGGTTTGCCGGCTAGGTTGCGGGCCATGGACCTCGCCCTGAAGCTCGACGGCGTCTCCCGTCGCTATGGCGCGTTCGCCGCGGTGAGCGACCTGTCGTTCAGCGTGGAGCGCGGCGCGATCCTTGGTTTCCTAGGCCCCAACGGCGCCGGCAAGACCACCACGCTGCGCATGATTCTCGGGCTCGTCGCGCCCAGCGCGGGCCGCGTTGAGGTGCTGGGCGAGACCGACGGGCGGCGCCTGCGCGCGCGGATCGGCTTCCTTCCCGAAGAGCGCGGCCTCTACCGCCGCATGACCGCGGTGGGCGCGATCGCCTTCTTCGCCCAGCTGAAAGGCGCGCCGCGCAGCGAAGCGCGGCGCCGCGCCCGACGCCTGCTCGACGAGAACGGGCTGGGCGAGGCGGCCGACCGCCCTGTCCGCGCGCTCTCGAAGGGGATGGCGCAGAAGGTCCAGCTACTCTCGGCCATCGCCCACGATCCGGAGCTCGTCATCCTCGACGAGCCGTTCTCGGGCCTCGACCCGGTGAACCAGCAGGCGCTGGAGGGCCTGGTCCGCGGCCTCAAGGCGCGCGGCGCCACCGTGGTCTTCTCCACGCACGTCATGCAGCACGCCGAACGGCTCTGCGATCAGGTCGTGCTGATCGCCGGCGGCCGGAAAGTCTTCGATGGCCGCGTGGCGGACGCCCGCGCCGCGGCGCCGCGGACCTTGATCCTGGAGGGCGCGCTCGCGGCGGACGCGCTCGCGGGTGTTCCCGGTGTCGCCGAGGTGGCGGCCGAGCGGTTGAGCGACGGGCGCATGCGACTGTCGGCGAAGCTCGCCGCAGGCGCGGCGGCGCCCGCGGCCCTGCGCGCCGTTTTCTCGCGCGACCTCGACGTAAGCGGCCTGGAGCTGAGGGAGGCGCACCTGCACGACGCCTTCATCGCGCTGACCGGTGGCGGCGACGCGGCGCCTGTCCCGGAAGCCTCCGCCGCATGAAGCGCATGCTCCTCATCGCCTTGCGCGAGTACGCCGCCTTCGTGCGCACCGTCGGGTTCTGGCTGTCGATCTGCCTGATGCCGCTCGGCCTCGTCGGGGTGATCGTGTTCAGCGGCCTCGCCGCCAGGACGGCGCCCGCGCCCAGGCTGGCCATTCTCGACTTCACCGGCGGCGGCTACGCAGCCGCCCTCACCAGGTCTCTTTCCGCCGGCCCGACGCCCACGGCCGTCGTCGTCCGCCCGCCGCCCGGCGCGGGCGACGGCTACGCGACCGCCGCCGCCCGGATCCGTCCTTACCTGTCAGGCGGCCTCGACACGCCGTCAGGCGCACGCCTCGACGCCGTCGCGATCATCCACGGCGCGGCCGCCCAGCCGGCGCTCGACCTTTGGACCCGCAACATCAACGAGCCCGGCCTGCAGGCGACACTGACCGCGGCCCTGGCCGACGCCGCGCGCAGGCGCCACCTTGCGCTGGACGGCCTCGCCCCGCAGACGATCGCGGCGCTCGACGCAACGCAGCCCAAGGTGACGCAGTTCTCGCCGCGCAGTCGCGAGGGTGAGGTCTCGCTCAGGGACCGGCTGCCCGGCGTCGCCGGCTTCGCGATGGGCGTGGTGCTGTGGAGCCTTATCCTCACCGGCGCCGGCATCCTGCTCAACAGCGTGATCGAGGAGAAACAGAATCGCATCCTAGAAGTGCTGCTGACCAGCGCCTCGGCGCCCGAGATCATGGGCGGCAAAATCCTGGGCGCGGCGTTGGTGACCGCCACGGCGCTCGCCGTCTGGGCCGGCGTCGCCGGCGCGACGTTCGGTGCGCGCAACCCGCAGCTCCTCGCCGACATCGCCGGCCTCATGGTCGGCCGCGGGCTCGCGCTGTACTTCCTGCTATACTTCGCGGGCGGCTACCTGATGTACGCCACGCTGTTCGCCACCATCGGCGCCTTCTGCGAGACGCCGCGCGAGGCGCAGACGCTGCTCGGGCCGCTGATGATCCTCCTGACGGTTCCTATGATCTTCATGGGCCAGGCGGTGACGCGGCCCGACGCACCCCTCCTGCAGGCGCTTTCCTGGATCCCGCCGTTCACCCCGTTCCTGATGGCCGCAAGGGCCGCGAGCAATCCGCCGCTCTGGCAGGTCGTGGGCACGACGGCCGCCATGTGCGCGACCATCGCCGTAGAGCTTTGGGTCGCGGGCCGCGCATTCCGCACCGGCGCGCTCGCCAGCGGACGATTTGACGTCCGGCTGCTGCTCGCAGGGATCGCAGGTCGCGGCGAGGCCGCTTGACTTGACCTCCCCGGCGCTCCGATCTTCGTGTCATCCTGACTCGAAGCCTTCAAGGAGCCGACCATGGCCGCCGTCGCCAAGCTCGAACGCACGCGCGGAGGGGGCGAATCCGAACTGCTGGAGATGATCCGCAGGCGGTCGATGCGGCTCGGCAAGTTCACGCTGGCGTCGGGTCGCGAGAGCGACCTCTACCTCAACCTGAAGCCCACCATGATGGACCCGCGCGGCGCGCACCTCTGCGCCAAGGCGCTCCTTGATCGCGTGCCGCCAGGATCCGACTATGTCGGGGGACTGGAAATGGGCGCGGTGCCGGTCATCGCGGCGCTGGCGGCGCTCAGCGACATCGAGGGGCGCCCGGTGCGCACCTTCTTCGTGCGCAAGTCCGCCAAGGACCACGGCACGCGCGAAGTCGTCGAAGGCTTGGCCGCCGGCGAGAGCCTTGCCGGCAAGAAGGTGCTGATGATCGACGACGTCGCCACCACCGGCGGCTCGGTAGTCAAGGCGATCGAGGCCGCGAGGGCCGCCGGCGCGACCGTCGAGGACGCGCTCGTCATCGTCGACCGGCAAGAGGGCGGCGCGGAGAACCTCGCCGCGCTGGGCGTGCGACTGGCCTCGGTGTTCGTCGGGGACGACTTCCGCTAGCGGATGGCTGCCCCCACACCGTTCCGCACGGTCTTCCTGATCTGGCTTGGGTGGGCCGTGCTGATGCTCGGCTTCCAGGCCTGGTCGCTCGCCCGTTTCGCGCCGGACCGCCCCGACTCGGTCTTCGACTGGACCGAGACGTGGACCGGCGACAACGCCGCCGCGCGGCATCCCTACCTGCAGAATCCGCTCTTCAGCGGCCACACCGCATGGGATTCCGAGTTCTACATCTCGATCGCGCTCCACGGGTACGAAGACCCTGCGATGCGGGCCGCCAGCCCGAACTCCACCGCGGACGCCGAGATCGCCGCGCCCAAACGCACGCACCCTGGCTGGGTGTCACTGAACCATGCGTTCCTCCCCGGCTATCCGTATGCGATGGCGCTCATCGCGCGGCCACTGGCGGCCAGCGGCGTGAACGCGGTCGGGGCGGCCGCCGTCGCGGGGGTCGCGATCTCGCTGGCCGGCGCGCTGGCCGCAATGCTGGCGATCGCAGACTTGGCGCCCGGCGACGCCGCTGAGAAGACCAGGGCCGCTTTCTACCTGGCGATCTGGCCGGCGGCCGCGTTCCTCGCCCAGGTCTACAGCGAGGGCATGTTTCTCGGCCTCTCGTTCGGCGCTCTGGCCATGCTCCGGCGCGAGCGGTGGATCTGGGCCGCCGCGCTGGCGGTCGCCGCGGTCTTCACCCGCGCCACCGGCTTCCTGCTCGTCATCCCGTTCGGCTGGGCCTGGCTCTTCGGCGGCCGACGCACGCTGCTGCGCGGCGCCCTGGCGCTCGCGCCGCTGGGCGCTTACTTCGCCTGGCGAGTCCTCTTCGGCGCCGACTTCGACTTCGTGGAGACCAGGTATTTCGGCCGCTGGCCGCTCGCGCTCGGCGCCTCGTGGGACGCCTGGGTCGACTTCGCGGGCGCTCTCTTCGCCGGCGACCCGCAGACCCGGGCCTACGAGTGGGTGGAATTCGCGGGCGTCGTCGCCTCGCTCGTCACGTCGGCCCTCTACTGGCGGCGCGACAAGGCGCTGACGCTGTACGGCCTGGCCGCCTTTGCCGTTGTCGCGACCTCAGGAGCGGCGCTCGGCATGCACCGGTACGCGCTCGGCATGCCTGCGCTCTTCCTCGCGCCGGCGCGACTCGGCCGGCGCCCGGCGTTCGATCGGGTGTGGACGATCGCTTGCGCGCTCGGACTGGGCGCGCTTGCGATGCTGTTCAGTTTCGGATTCTGGGCAGGCTAGAGGCGCGCCGCCCGCCTTCGGACTACGAGCGGGCGGGCTTCTTCGGCGCAGCGATCAGGCCTTCGCGCTGGGCGCGCTTGCGGGCGAGCTTGCGGGCGCGACGAACCGCCTCCGCCTTCTGACGCGCGCGCTTCTCGGAGGGCTTTTCGTAATGCACGTGCCGCTTCATCTCGCGGAACGAGCCTTCGCGCTGCATCTTCTTCTTTAGCGCCTTGAGCGCCTGGTCGACGTTGTTGTCGCGAACGAAAATCTGGACGATGACCCGTCCTCCTCTAGCGCCTTGCCCTTCGCGGGAGGGCGCGGCTGATACCAGAAGCGTCCGCGATTGTCCACCGCGAGGCCTGGGTCTAGATGGGGGTCATGACCGCAACCGCGAAGTCCCCGGACGCCAGCCACGCCGATTGGGCGAGCGAGGCCGAGGGCCGGGTTCTCGCCGAGGCGCTGCGGCTGGCGCCGCAGCAGGGCTGGACCTGGCGGGCGACCCACGCGGCCGGCGCCGCGGCGGGCTTGTGCGCCGGCGAGACCGAGCTCTTGCTTCCTAACGGGCCGCGCGACCTGGCCGCGCTCTATTCGCGCCGCTGCGACGCAGCCGCGCTCGCCGCGCTGGCCGACGTCGACCCCACGACGCTGAAGGTGCGCGAGCGCATCCGCCGCGCCGCCTGGGCGAGAGTCGAGGCTGCGATGAAGGCCGAGGCGGCGACGCGCCGGTGGTCGGGCTACATGGCGCTGCCGCCGAACGCCCCGCTGGCGCTGCGCCTCGTCTGGGAGAGCGCCGACGCGATCTGGCGCTGGGCCGGCGACGTCGCCACCGACGAGAACCACTACACCAAGCGGGCGCTGCTCGGAGGCATTCTGGCGAGCACGCTGCTGATCCGCCTGGCGAGCGGGGAGGACGCGGCCAGGGCTCACCTCGATCGCCGCATTGAAGGCGTCATGCGGTTCGAGCGGCTCAAGGGTCGGCTCGGCAAGCTGGAGTTCGGCCGACTGACCGCCGGATGGCTCGGCAGGCTGCGATACCGCGCGCTTTGATATCTAGCGCAGCGGACGAAGCCGGTTGACGTGGCCCATCTTGCGACCCGGCCGTGGCTCGGCCTTGCCGTAGAGCCAGAGACGGGCGTCAGGCTCGGCCGCCAGCCTTCGCCAGTCCGCGGCCTCGTCACCCAGCAAGTTGGTCATTTCCACCCGGGCGAGGGTGTGGGTCGGGCCGAGCGGCCAGCCCGCCACCGCCCGGATATGCTGCTCGAACTGATCGACCTCGCAGCCGTCCAGCGTCCAGTGGCCGGAATTGTGGACCCTCGGCGCGAACTCGTTGACGAGCAGTCGCCCATCCTCGAGTTCGAACAGCTCCACGCCGATCACCCCGACATAGCCGAGCGCGCCGAGCAGTGAGCGGGCGATCCTCTCGGCCTGCGCGAGCGTGGCCGCGCTCGCCTCGGCCGGCGCGGTCGAGCGGCGCAGGACGCCGCTCTCGTGGTGGTTCTCGGCCAGCGGATAGAGCGCGACCTCGCCGTCCCGCCCCCGAGCGGCGATGATCGAGAGCTCGCGACGGAAAGCGGCGGGCATCTCGGCGATCGCCGCACGCGCGCCGATCCGAGCGAACACCGCTTCGGCCGCGTCCGCCCGCTCGATCCAGGCCTGGCCCTTGCCGTCGTAGCCGCCGCTGCGGGACTTGATCAGCAGCGGCGCGCCAAGCGAGCGCAGCGCCGCCGCGACGCCCGGCGCATCGTCGACCGCAGCGAACCGAACCGTCGGCGCCCCCGCCTCGTTCAGGAACGTCTTCTCGTCCAACCGATCCTGGGCGATGGCGAGCGCGCGCCCGTTCGGCGCGACCTCGGCGCCGGCCGCGGCCAGCCGCTCGACCGCGGTCGCCGGCACGTTCTCGAACTCGAAGGTGACGACACCCGATATCGCCGCGAGCCGTGCGAGTGCGGCCGGATCGTCGTACTCGGCGTCGATGGCGTGGGCGGCGACACGCTTGGCCGGCGCATCCGGCGCCGGATCGAGCACCGCCACGTCGAAGCCGAGCCGTGCGGCGGCGAGCGCCAGCATGCGACCCAGCTGGCCGCCGCCCAGGATGCCGATCACGGCGCCGGGCGCGAGCGGGAAGCGGCTCAATCCTCGACCTCGTCCGGCACCGCCGCAGTCTGGGCGGCGGCGAACGCGGCGATGCGCACGGCCAGCGCCGGGTCCGAGAGCGCCAGGATGCGCGCCGCCAGCAGCCCGGCGTTGCGGGCGCCGGCCTCGCCCACAGCCAGCGCGCCTACGGGAACGCCGCCCGGCATCTGCGCGATGGACAGCAGCGAGTCGAGCCCGTCCAGGGTGGCGCTGCGGACCGGCACGCCCAGCACCGGCAGGTCGGTCAGCGAAGCGGTCATGCCCGGAAGGTGCGCGGCGCCGCCGGCCCCCGCGATGATCACCTTGAATCCTGCCGCCCGCGCGCCCTTCGCGAAGGCGACCATGCGCTCGGGCGTGCGGTGCGCGGAAATGACGCGCGCGGCCCACGAGACGCCCAGATCGGTCAACGCGGCGCCCGCTGATTTCATTGTCGGCCAGTCGGAGCGACTGCCCATGATGATCGCCACCGCTGGCGTCTCGGCCATGCCCGCTCCCTTTTTAGAGAACGCGCCAAGTAGCGCGGCCGCTTGGCGCCGGCAACCGCGCCCGCCTAGGATTTTGGTCTGCGTCACAAACCGATTCGACCCGAATGAAGATCTCCGTGGCCCGCAGCGAGCCGTTCGCCGCCGTGCGCCGGAGCGGTCCCGCCGAAGCGGGCGCCCCTGCCGTCGCCGGGGCGCGCGCCGTGGACGAAGCCCGCTTCCTGGGCGTCGCCGAGGCCGAGCTGACGCCCGCTGTAACGGCCGCGCTCGCGGCGTTAGTGGCCGAGCTCGATCAGCTGCGCGGCGAGGTCAGGCGGCTGAAGGCCCGCCTCGCCGAGGCCGAGGCCGCAGCCGACGAAGACCCTCTGACCGGCTTGAAGAACCGCCGCGCCCTGTTGCGGGAGCTAAGGCGCGTCGCCGCCTTCTCCCTGCGCTACGGCTCGCCGGCCAGTCTGCTCTTCTTCGACCTCGACGATCTGAAGGGGATCCACAAC
>JAKAZA010000023.1 GCA_021816155.1 Pseudomonadota bacterium
GAATCCGACCTTCAGCCCGAACACGGTGGCGAACCGCTGGGCGACCGGCTCGATCTCGCGGGCCACGAAGGCGACCTGGCGCAGACGCATGGCGGCGTTCCTATTCGGCGGCCTCCTCGGCCGCGACTTCGCCCAGCACCTCGTCCGTGTGCTGACCGAGCCTCGGCGGATAGCGGCGGATGTTGGCGGGGGTCTTGGCGTAATTAACCGGCGGCCGCATCGCGAGGTAGCCGCCGGCCTCGGGGTGCTCGTGATGCTCGAAGAAGCCCACGGCTTTCAGGTGCGGATCGTCCGGCAGGTCGTCGAACCGGTTCATCCGCACCACGGGGATGTTGAGCGGCTTGAGCAGTTCCAGCCACTCGGCGGTGGTCCGGGTGCGGGTCACCTCATCGACCATGGCGTAGAGTTCGCCGATGTGCGCGGCGCGGGTGCGGAAATCCGAGAACCGCGGGTCCTTCGATAGCGTATCGCCCCAGCCGGCGATCTCGAAGAACTGGTCCCACTGGGCGTCCGTGTAGGGCAGGAGCCCGATGTAGCCGTCCTTGGTGGGGAACGGCTTGCGGTTCGGATTGGCCGAGCGGGTGTACGACCACTGCCCGGTGGGCGGCTCGAAGGTGTGGCCGAACAGATTCTCGACGAGATTGAAGCTGGTGACGCACTCCAGCATCGGCACCTCGACGAACTGGCCCTCCCCGGTCTTCTGGCGGTGGAAGAGCGCGGCGGTGATCGCGTTGGCCATGAAAAGGCCCGAGACCTTGTCCGCCAGCAGCGTCGGCATGTAGCGCGGCGTCGGGTCGCCGTCGGTGCGCGGCAGGAGGTCGGCCAGCCCGGACCCGGCCTGGATGAGGTCGTCGTAGGCTGGCTCGCCGGCGTAGGGGCCATCGGCGCCGTAGCCCGCGCCGTGGCAGTAGACGATGTCCGGGCGGAGCTGCCTGACGCTCTCGTAATCGAGCCCGAGACGCTTCAGGCCGTCGTAGCGCACGGACGCCGCGAAGACGTCGCTCGTCCTGATCAGCCGCCTGAGCGCCTTCGCCGCTTTTTCCTCGCGCAGGTCGAGCAGCACCGAGCGCTTGTTACGGTTGATGGCCATGAAGATCGGGCCGAGGTCGGGCGGGCTGTCCTTCGGCACCGCGCCGCTCCAGCGCATGATATCGCCGCCGCCGCCGCGCCGACCGCCCGGGAACTCGACCTTGATCACGTCCGCGCCGAGGTCGCCCAGCATCTGGGTCGCGTAGGCGCCGAAGACCACGCCGGTCATGTCGAGGATGCGCACCCCGTTGAGCGGCCCTGTCGCCTCGCGCGCCAACTCCGCCTTCCTGACCACGCGTCACTCCTTCTGGTCCCGACTTCTTGGGGCTGACGGCCCCGGTCTGGTCTGACTACAATGCAGGCAAGGCGGGCGAAAAGCCACGGGAGGAGACGTAGGGCGTGGAATTCGAACTCGCCGAAGAGCACCGGATGCTCAAGGACCTCGTCGCACGGTTCGTGCGCGACGAACTGACCCCACTGGAAGGCAAGGTGCTGGCCAGAGAGGCCGCTGGTGGCGGGCTCGGTCTGGACGAGGACGATCACAAGCGGCTCGACCGGATCTCCAGGGACCTCGGCCTCTGGGGCCTCGACGCGCCCGAGGACATCGGCGGCGCCGACCTGCCCAACGTGGCCATGGTGGGCGTCGAGGAAGAGCTCGGCCGCACGGTCACGCCCTACACGCTGCCGCCGGACTCGCCGAACCTGCGCATGTTGATGGCGACCGTCAACGAGCGGCAGAAGGCGCTGTACCTCGAGCCCTACGTGCGCGGTGAGACCATCTCGGCGATCGGCATCTCCGAGCCCGGCGCCGGCGGCGATCCGGCCGGCATGACGACGACCGCCGTCCGCGTCCCGGGCAAGGATGGGGGCGACGACTGGGTGATCAACGGGCGCAAGATATGGATCAGTCGCGCGGCCGAGGCCGACTTCACGATCCTGATGGCGCTGACCGACCGCGAGAAGCGCGCCCGCGGCGGCATATCCGCCTTCCTGGTCGACAAGGGGACGCCGGGCTTCAACGTGCTGCGCCGCATCCCGATGGTCGGCGGCGCCTACACCTACGAGATCGCGCTGGAGGACTGCCGCGTCGAGGGCTGGAAGCTGCTCGGAACGGAGGGCAACGGCTTCGCGCCGATGCAGCTCAGGCTCGGCACCCGCCGCATCCAGATGGCGGCCTGGTCGGTGGGCATGGCCCAGCGAGCGCTCGACATGATCGTCGAATACGCGCCGCAGCGGGTCACGTTCGGCGTGCCGCTTTCGGAACGCCAGGCGGTCCAGTGGTGGGTCGCCGAGGCGGCGACCAAGATCCACGCGACCCGCCTCATGGTCTACGACTGCGCCTGGAAGCTCGACCAGGGCCGCGACGTGCGGCTCGAGATCTCGATGATCAAGTGGTTCGCCACCGAGATGGCCTACGAGGTGGTCGACCACGCCATGCAGGCCTTCGGCGCCATGGGCATGACCAAGGAGCTGCCGCTGCAGCAGATGAGCGCGAAGCTGCGCACCATGCGGATCTACGACGGCCCCACCGAGGTCCACAAATGGGTGGTCGCCCGCAACCTTCTGGGGACGCGGCGGTAGGCGGCTAGGGCAAAAAGGGAACCCTGAATGAAGACGCAGTACGGCGAGATCTCCGTCCAGACCGCGAACCACGTCGCGCTCCTCACCATCGACCGGCCGCCGCACAACCACGTGTCGGTCGAGCTGATGCGCGACCTCGCGGACGCGCTGCACGACATCGACGCAGACGTCGACCTCCGCGCCAGCGTGCTGGCGAGCGCCGGCAAGGCGTTCTGCGCCGGCGCCGACCTCGTCTCGCCGGGCGGCGTGGGGGCGGACGGGATGAGCGGGATCAACCCGCTCTACGTCGAGGCTGTACGCCTCTTCTCGGCAAAGAAGCCGATCGTGGCCGCGGTCCAGGGCGCAGCGGTCGGCGCGGGGCTGGGCCTGGCGCTGGTGGCCGATTTTCGCGTCGCCGCGCCAGAGGCGAGGTTCACCGCCAACTTCGTCAAGCTCGGCTTCCACCCCGGCTTCGGCATCACTCACACGCTGCCGCGCGTGATCGGCGAACAGAAGGCCGCGCTGATGTGCCTGACGGGCCGCCGGCTCACGGGCGAGGAAGCCTACGCCTGGGGCCTCGCGGACGTGCTGGCGCCGCTAGACGAGCTGCGGGCGGCCGCGCTGAAGCTGGCGGGCGAGATCGCCGAGAACGCGCCGCTCGCGGTCCAGTCCACCCGCGCCACGCTCCGCGCGGGCCTCGCCGAGGCGGTCAAGAAGCAGACCGACCACGAGCTGATCGAGCAGACGTGGCTGCGCAAGACCAAGGACTTCGCCGAGGGCGTGCGCTCCGTGAACGAGCGCCGCGCCGGCAACTTCGTGGGCGCATGACGCCGCGCGCGGCGACCTGGCCCCCGAAGCTTTGACGTGTGACCGCCGCGTCGGTAGTCATTCGTGACTACCAAGCGGCGTGAGACCGCGGATAGGGAGGAACGCGCATGCCGAAGCTGAACCGGGACGGCGTCGAACTCTACTACGAGGTCCACGGGCAAGGGCCGCCGGTGCTGCTCACGCACGGCTACTCCGCCAGCTCGCACATGTGGGCGGGGCAGGTGGCGCCGTTCTCCGAGCGCTATAAGCTGATCACCTGGGACATGCGCGGGCACGGCAGGAGCGACTACCCGGAAGACCAGACCGCCTATTCCGAGGTCGCGACGGTGGCCGACATGGCCGCGATCCTGGATGCGGTCGGCGCGGAGAAGGCGGTGATCGGCGGGCTTTCGCTCGGCGGCTACATGTCGCTGGCGTTCCATCTCGCCCATCCGGAGCGCACCGCCGCGCTGCTGATCATCGACACCGGGCCGGGCTACCGGAGCGACGAGCCGCGCGCCGGCTGGAACGCCACCGCGATCAAGCGGGCCGAGCGGTTCGAGAAGGACGGGTTGCCGCCGCCAGGCGTCGGCGGGGCCGAGACCAGGGCCGCGCCGCACCGCAACGCCATCGGCCTCGCCAAGGCCGCGCGCGGCATGCTGACCCAGCACGACGCGCGGGTCATCAACAGCCTGCCGGGCATCCGCGTGCCCGCGCTGGTGCTGGCCGGGGCCGACGACAGGCCGTTCCTCGCCGCCACCGACTACATGGCGGCCAAGATACCCGGGGCGAGGAAGGTGATCGTCCCCGCCGCCGGCCACGCGGCCAACATCGACCAACCCGCGGCGTTCAACACCGCGGTGCTGGACTTCCTGAACGAGCTCCAGCTGGAGGGCGCCTGATGGCCGGCCGCCTCGCCGGCAAGACGGCGGTGGTGGTGGGCGCCGGCCAGACGCCTGGCGAAACGATCGGCAACGGCCGCGCCACGGCGATACTTTTCGCCCGCGAAGGCGCCGCGGTGATGTGCGTCGATCGCCGCATGGCCTCGGCCGAGGAGACGGCGGCGATGATCGTTCAGGAAGGCGGCAGGGCCAGCGCCTACGAGGCCGACATCACCCGCGAGGCCGACTGCGAGGCGCTGGCGGCGGAGGGCAAGGCGCGGCTCGGCCGCATCGACATCCTGCACAACAACGTCGGCATCGGCCTGCGCGACCGCTCTGTGACGCAGCTGCGCGAGGAAGACTTCGACCGCATCCTCGCGACCAACCTCAAGGGCATGTGGCTGACCATCAAGCACGTGCTGCCCGTGATGCGCGAGCAGGGCGGCGGGGCGATCGTCAACATCTCGTCGATGGCCGCCGTGGCTTCGTCCAACCTCGTCGCCTACGGGATGTCGAAGGCCGGGGTTAACAAGCTGACCCGCATCACCGCGGCGGGGAACACCCAGTACATGATCCGGTGCAACTGCATCATGCCGGGTCTGATGGACACGCCGATGGCGGTCGGCGGGCGGGCGAGCGAGCAGGGCCGCTCGACGGATGACATCAGGGCGCAGCGCGACGCGCAGGTGCCGCTGGGGCGCAAGATGGGCACGGCCTGGGATGTGGCCTACGCGGCCCTGTTCCTGGCCTCGGACGAGGCGAAATTCGTCACCGGCGCGATCCTGCCGGTGGACGGGGGCATGTCGGCGGGCGTGGGATGAGCGCATATCGGGGCCTGAAGGTTCTTGACTGCACGCAGGGCGTGGCCGGTCCGATGGCGGGCATGCTGCTCGCCGACTTCGGCGCCGAGGTGCTGAAGGTCGAACCGCCTGGCGGCGACCGCCTCGCCGACAAGCCGGGCTATCAGACGTGGAACCGCGGCAAGGCGCGGACGACGCTCGATGTCGAGTCGCCGGCGGGCCGCGAGCGGCTCGAGGCGCTGATCGCAGCTTCGGACGTGGCGATCTTCGACTACAGCCCCAGGCGCATGGCGGCGCTTGGGCTCTCCGACGTCGCGGACCGGCACGGCAGGCTCGTTAGTCTCTGGATGCCGCCGTACGGGACCACCGGCGCCTGGAGCGAAATGACGGAGCACCACGGCGCGCTGACGGCGATGACGGGCGGCGCTTTCCGGCAATCGAGCTACGCGTACCAGCCGGTCTATCTGGTCGCGCCGTTCCTGCACTACGCGCAGGCCAACATGGGCGCGGGCGCGGCGGGCGCGGCGCTCTACGAGCGGCGGCGCAGCGGTCGCGGGCAGGCGGTGACGGTGAGCGGCTTCCATGCCGTCGCGCTGGTGGGCGGCGCCTCCGGCAACGTCCTGCCTCCGGGCCGGCGACCGCTCGGCGCATCGCCTTCCTATCGCACCTACAGATGCGGCGACGGCGAGTATCTCTTTCTGGCGACTCTGTTCAGCTACTTCTTCCTGCGCGCCGTGGACGCGATGGGCCTCGCCGTCGCGCTCGCCGAGGACGTCTTCCCCGAAGACGTCACGGTGATGATGGAGGCGCGGTTCCTGGAGAAGCCGCGCGACGAATGGCTGGCGATCCTGCGCGCGGCCGACGTGCCCTGCGGACCGGTGAGTCCGAGGGACGAGTGGCTGCGCAGCGAGTTGATCGCGAACAATGACATGCGCCACGTGTTCGACGATGCGAAGCGCGGGCCGGTCGAGATGCCGGGGACACCGATCAAGCTCTCGAAGACGCCGGCGCGGGTGACCGGCCTCGTCCGCGACGCCGCGCCCAGCGACGTCGATGCGTTCGCCGCGGCGCCGTCCGAGGCCTCCGCGTCGCCGGGAGCCCCTGCATCGAAGGCCGCGCCGCTCGCCGGCATCCGCGTGCTCGACCTGGGCACGGTGATCGCGGGCGCCTACGCCAACGCCATCCTCTCCAACCTCGGCGCCGAGGTGGTGAAGGTCGAGTCGGCTGACGGCGATCCGTGGCGCGATCGCGGCGTCGGCTTCACCGCCTACAATCGCGGCAAGCGCGGCCTGGTGGTCGATCTGAAGCAGCCGGAAGGCCGGGCGCTGTTCCTCGACCTGTGCCGCGAGGCCGACGTGGTGCTCGACAACTACCGTCTGGGCGTGCGCGACCGGCTCGGCATCGGCCACGCGGACGTGACCACCGCGAACGCCCGACTGATCTCCGCCTCGATCACCACCTACGGCACGCACGGCGAAGAGACGAAGCGGCCCGGCTTCGACCCGCTGCTGCAGGCGCGCAGTGGCATGATGTGGGCGCAGGGCGGCGGCGCGGGCCACGAGCCGGTCTTCCACGTCCTGGCGGTGAACGACTTCGCGTCGGCCTGCACGGCGGCCTATGGGGTGATCGCGGCGCTGAACGCGCGCGACGCCATTGGCGAGGGCCAGGTGATGGACACCAGCCTCACCTGCCAGAGCGCCATGTTCCAGTCGGGCGAGCTGACCACCTGGCCGGGCGCGCCAGCCGCGCCGCTCGGCGGCCGCGATTGCCTCGGGATCTCCGCGCTGGACCGCTTCTACGCCTGCGCCGACGGATGGATACTGGTCGCGCCGGAGGGCGCGGGCGAAGCCGCTGCGCTGGCCCGCGCCCTCGGCCACCCCGAATGGACGGACCGCTTCGACATGCCGGCCGAACCGCGCGATGGCGCGCTCGCCGCCGAGCTCGAAGGCGTGCTCGCGGAGAGAACTCGCGACGAGGCGCTGGCGGCGCTCGTCGCCGCCGGCGTCCGCTGCGCCCCGGTCCATGAGAGTGACGAGGCGCTCGCCGACCCGTTCCTGCTCGCCAACGAGTTCGCCGACCAGCCCCGGCGGACGCCCTACGGCCCAGTCGTCAACCGACCCTACGGCGCCTTCTCGCGCACGCCCACCGGCTATACTCGTCCCGAACCGGGCCTCGGCGAGCACACCTTCGAGGTGCTGGCCGACTGGGGCGTCGATCCGGAACGCATCGCCAGGCTCGGCGCAGAGGGCGTGGTGATGTGCCTGAGCTAGGCCGGCCCGCGAGGGTTGGGCGTCAGAACAGCGTACAGGCGCCCTGATCGGCCGGGCTGGCCGTCGACCGCGCCCAGCCGAAGAGCTCGCGGCCCAGGCCGTGGCGAGCCGGCGGCGGCGCCGCCAGCTCGCGGGCCATCAGTTCGCGCTCGTCGACGCGGATGGTGAGCATCCCCCCATGCGCATCGAGGCGCACGACGTCGCCGTCGCGCAGGCGGGCGATCGGGCCGCCGCAGGCGGCCTCCGGCGTCAGATGGATCGCGGCTGGCACCTTGCCCGAGGCGCCGGACATCCGCCCGTCGGTGACGAGCGCGACCTTGCGGCCGCGGTCCTGCAGCACCGAGAGGACGGGCGTCAGGGCGTGCAGCTCCGGCATCCCGTTGGCGCGCGGACCCTGAAAGCGGAGCACGGCGACGAAGTCGCGGTCGAGCTCGCCGCGCTGGAAGGCCGAGATCACCTCGCCCTGGTCGGAGAAGCAGATCGCCGGCGCCTCGACCGCGAGGTGCTCCGGCTTCACGGCCGAGACCTTGATCACCGCGCGGCCGAGCGGTCCGTCGAGGATGCGGATGCCGCCTTCCGCGTCGAACGGAGCGTCGACCGGCCTCAGGATATCGGGTGCGAGGCTCGCAGCCGCGCCCTCCCGCCAAGCGAGCTGGCCATCCTTCAGGTACGGCTCCCGCCGGTAGAGCGAAAGGCCTTGGCCGGCCACCGTGGTCACATCGTCGTGGGCGAGTCCGGCGTCGACCAGCTGGCGGATGACGAAGGCCATGCCGCCCGCCGCATGGAAGGCGTTCACGTCTTCCGTCCCGTTCGGATAGACGCGCGCGATCAGCGGCGTCACGCGGCCGAGGTCGTCGAAATCCTCCCAGCGCAGGTCGACGCCTGCCGCGCGGGCCATCGCGACGAGGTGCAGCGTATGGTTGGTCGACCCGCCGGTGGCGAGGAGCCCGACGACGCCGTTGACGATGCTCTTCTCGTCGACCACCGCCGCGAACGGCGTCGCCGCGTTGCCCTTCACGCCGATCTCCACGACCCGCTTGGCCGCCGCCGCGGTCAGAGCGTCGCGCAACGGCGTGTTCGGGTGGACGAAGGCCGCCCCGGGCAGGTGCAGGCCCATCATCTCCATCATCATCTGGTTGGAGTTGGCGGTGCCGTAGAACGTGCAGGTGCCCGGACCGTGGTACGACTTCATCTCGGAATCGAGCAGCTCGTCACGGGTCGCCTTGCCCTCGGCGAAGAGCGCGCGGACCCGGGCCTTCTCGGCGTTCGAAGCGCCGCTGGTCATCGGGCCGGCGGGCGTGAAGATGATCGGCAGGTGGCCGAACAGCGCCGCGCCGATGAAGAGCCCCGGCACGATCTTGTCGCAGACGCCCAGCATCAGCGCCCCGTCGAAGGCGTCGTGCGTCAGCGCCACCGCCGCCGACATGGCGATCACGTCGCGCGAGAACAGGGATAACTCCATCCCGCCCTGACCCTGCGTGACCCCATCGCACATGGCGGGCGTGCCGCCCGCGAACTGGGCCGTCGCGCCGACCTCGCGCGCCGCCGCCTTGATGATCGCCGGAAAGCGCTCGAGCGGCTGATGGGCCGAGAGCATGTCGTTGTACGACGAGACGATGCCGATGTTCGGCGCAGCCGGATTACGGACGCGCGCCTTGTCGTCGTCGGAAGCCGCGGCGAAAGCATGGGCGAAGTTGGCGCATGACAGCTTGGCGCGGCCGGGGCCAGCGGCTCTGGCCGCGTCCATGCGGGCCAGATAATCCGCGCGGGGCTCGCGGCTGCGGGCGATGATCCGTTCGGTGACCTCAAGCGTGACGGGATGCATGCGCGCCTCCTTCGGGCGGCGTGGCTCAGGCGGGATCCGGCGACCACAAGATGCGGACCGGGCTTCGATCCTGCCGGATCAATGCGGCGGCCGGAGGGTTGAACACCGGATCAGCCAGGATCTGCTCGATCACGGTGCGCTTCGCCTCGCCGCCGACGAGCAGGACGATGAGCCGCGCGGCGAACAGCGCCCGCGCCGTGAGGCTCAGGCGCGGAACGTAGGGAGTCCAGCCGGCGGAGCGCACGCCGACGACCCAGCGGTCGCAATCCGGGTCCAGCCACCGTGCGGCGTCCGCATTGGTCGCGTAGAGCGAGGCGATGTGGCCATCCGGGCCCATGCCGAGCAGCGTGGCGTCGAACGGCGCAAGCGGGGCGATCGCCGGTTCGGCGGCGCGCGCGTCGCCGTCGAGCGACCGGCCCGAGCCCCTCAGCGGGACGAGCGTGGCGGCCGCGGCGTATCCCCTCAGCAGCCGCTCGCGGACCATGCTCTCGTTGCTGTCGGGCGCGTCGCGGCCGACGAACCGGTCGTCGCTGAGCGCGACGGTGACGCGCGACCAGTCCAGGTCGACGGCCGACAGCCGGTCATACACCGGGCGCGGTCCGCTGCCGCCGGTGACCATCAGGCGTCTGGCGCCGGCCGGGCGAAGCCGCTCGACGATCGCCGCGGCCGCGGCGTCGCAGGCCGCCGCCGCGTTCGGGAACGACTCGATAGCGCGCGCGCTACTCATCCAGCCAGGTCCTGCCGGAGCGCTCCAGCAGCGCGAAGGCGCCGGCCGGCCCCCAGCTTCCGGCGGCGTAGGGGCGCGGCGTGATGCCGAGATCGGTCCAGGCGCCTGCGATGCTGTCGATCCACGACCAGGCCAGCTCCACCTCGTCGCGGCGCACGAACAGCGACTGGTTGCCCGCCAGCACGTCGAGCAGCAGCCGCTCGTAAGCGATGCGCCGACGGCCCCCATCGTCCAGCGAGAGACTCAAAGGAAGCGCCTGCAGCCGGTTCCCCGTGAGACCCGGCCGGCGGTTCATCAGAAGCAGCGAGATGTCCTCGTCCGGCTGCAGGTCGATGACGAGGCGGTTCGCCGAGACGTCCTCCTCGGCGCGTTCGCCGAAGATCAGGTGCGGCAGCGGCTTGAACTGGATGACGATCTGCGTGCGCCGTTCAGGCAGCCGCTTGCCAGTGCGCAGGTAGAACGGCACGCCGGCCCAGCGCCAGTTGTCGATGTCGGCGCGCAGAGCGACGAAGGTTTCAGTGTCGCTCGGCCCGCCCTTCTCGTCGACGTAGGACGGCGCCTGCCGGCCGTCGACCACGCCGGCGCGGTACTGCCCGCGCACCGCAAGTTGCTGGGCCGTGGCGCGGTCGAAGCGGCGCAGCGATTTCAGCACCTTCACCTTCTCGTCGCGGACCGAATCGGCGCCGGCGTCCGGCGGAGGCTCCATGGCCACGAGGCAGAGCAGTTGCAGCATGTGGTTCTGCACCATGTCGCGCAGCGCGCCGTAGTCGTCGTAGTAGCGCCAGCGCTCGCCCACGCCTTCGGTCTCGGCCACGGTGATCTGCACGTGGTCGATGGCGAGGTTGTTCCACAGCGGCTCGAAGAAGGTGTTGGCGAAGCGCAGCGCCAGCAGGTTCTGCACCGTCTCCTTGCCGAGGTAGTGGTCGATGCGGAAGACGCGCCGCTCCTCGAACACCTGTCCCACCTCGGCGTTGATCGCCTGGGAGCTGGCGAGGTCGTGGCCGAGGGGCTTTTCCATCACGATCCGGCATTCGCCGCAGGCCAGGCCGCTCGCATCGAGCGCGCGGCAGACGGCGCCGTACAGGCTCGGCGAGAGCGCCAGGTAGAAGATCGTCGACCGGGCGCCGACCTCGGCGGCCACGCCCGCCAGCCCCTCGCCGCGGGTCACATCGGCGGCCAGGTAGTCCAGACGGGCGGCGAACCGCGCCCAGACCGCCTCGTCCAGGCCCTCGGGCCGCGCCTTGAGCAGGTCGCGGACGTAGTTCGTGAAAGCGTCGCGCGACATCTCGGAGCGCGCGGAGGCCACGATCTTCAGTTCGGACGGCAGAAGATTGTCGGCGTCGAGGAAGTAGAGCGACGGCAGCAGCATCCGCGCGGCGAGGTCGCCGGTGGCCCCGAAGATCACCAGCCGTTCGATAGGGCGTCCGTCAGGCATGAAGTGGGCAAATGACGCAGGGAGAGGCTTTCGTCCAGCCTGTGCTCAAGCGCACCAGCCGCGTCATCGTTCCAGGCTGCGCTCGCCGGACCGCTAGCCCCGCGCCAGCCCGGCCAGCGCCTTGCGCGTGGCGGCCAGCGACTGGCCGGCGACCATGCCCTTCCAATCGTCGGCGTCGCCGTAGAAGGCGCGGCGGATCTGGGCCTTGATCGCCTGGCCCTCGGGCGACAGCGGGTCGCCGTAGCCGTGCAGCCATGCGTCGGCGCGCAGGGCGAGGAACACCGCGTTCATCGCCTCGGTGCCGTATTCGAGCGCCATTCCGGTCACCTCGGCGTGCGACAGCAGCTCGGGCGCCATCGCCAGGTTGTCGCCCGCGGTGACCGCCGAGGTGGAGCTGCCGTCGAGCGGCGTCGTCACGGTGCAGCCGTACCAGTCCTGGCCACGCCGGTAGGCGGCGCTGCCGGCAGGGTCCGACATGATCGGCTCTGCATAGCCCCAGGGGCCGAGGCCTGTGTGATAGTCGAGGATCGCGATCCGCCCCGCCTGACCGAGGTAGCGGGCGTAAATCGCCTCCTGGGTGCTCCGAGCCCACGTGGGACCGGCGCCGCCGTAAAAAACACCCTTGGCGTGCCGGTACTGGCCGCCGCTGAGCGCCTGCTGCAGCGCCAGGGCGCCGTGGCGGCCGCCGAAGTCTCGCAGGACCGCCCCGCTCGCCCGCTGCGCCTCCGCCGTCCACTCGCTGGGCACGGCGGCGTCGGCCAGCTCGTCGTAGCCGGCGTTCTCGGGGAGCGGCTGGCCGAAATCGAGCCAGTTGCGGTTGAGGTCGACGTTCTCCTCGGTCACCCGCCTCAGCCAGGCGAAGCCGTAGGGGTTGATCGCATGGATCAGCAGCGCGGCCACCCCCTTTGGGAGAGCCGCCGCCTCGCCGCGCCGCAGCCAATCGATCTGCGCGCCCGAGCCGCAGAACCCCTCCACGCCGTGCGTGCCGGAGACCATCACCAGAACCTTCTCGGCCGCGCGCGGCCCGAACCAGGCGATGTCGGTGGAAAGATCGCCGCCGTCGGGCGCCCTGTTCGGGTTGGCGATCGCGTCCAGGGCGCCGCCAGCCTCCCGCGCCGCCTCCCGGAACTTGTCGCGCGCCTCGGCGTAGCCGGCGCTGAAGCTTTCGGCGGAGTTCATCGGCGATCCCTCTCGGCTCTTCGCGAACGGGGCGTTGGCGCCCTATGAGGGGACGGCTTCGGCTTGGGAAGGGGCAAGTTATGGCGCAACGCTACGATTTCGCCTCCGACAACGTAGCGCCGGCGATGCCTGAGGCCATGGAAGCGCTCATGGCGGCGAACGCGGGCTACGCCTCCGGATACGGAACCGACCACGTCAGCCGACGCGCCGCCGACCTGATCCGCGCACTGCTCGACGCTGACGCCGAGGTGCGGTTCGTGGCGTCAGGCACGGCCGCCAATGCGCTGACGCTGGCGACCCTCGCCGCCCCGCATGAGGCGGTGCTGTGCCACCGCCACGCCCACGTCGCCACCGACGAGGCCGGCGCGCCTGGTTTCTTCGGTGCTGGCGTCGGGCTCGTCGCGCTGCCGGGCGCAGCAGGCCGGATCGACCCGGACGCGCTCGCGGCCGTGCTCGGCCGGCCGGAGACCTCGTACCGCCAGTCGCCGGCCGCGCTCACCCTGACCAACGCCACCGAGTACGGCGCGGTCTATGGCGAGAATGCGCTCGCGGACCTGATCGGGCGCGCCAAGGCGTCGGGCCTGAGGACGCATCTGGACGGCGCACGCCTCGCCAACGCGGTCGCCGGCGGCTTCGACATCAGGCGACTGTCGAAGCTCGGCCTCGACATCGCCGTGCTCGGCGGCGCAAAACCGGGGGGCACGGCGACCGAAGCCATTGTGCTGTTCGACAAGGCGCTCGCCCGCCGCTTCGACGCGCGGATGAAGCATGGCGGCCAGCTGGTCTCCAAGGGCCGGTACCTCGCTGCGCCGTGGATCGGCATGCTGGAGACCGGCGCCTGGGTGCGCCGGTCGGCTCACGCCAACGCTATGGCGACGAAGCTCGCCGGCCTGACGCCGTTCAAGGTGCGCCACCCGGTAGAGGCCAACGGCGTCTTCGTCGAGATGGACGAACCGGCGCACGCCCGGCTGACGCGCCTCGGCTGGCATGTCTACCGCTTCCTGGACGGCTCGGTCCGATTCATGTGCTCGTGGGCGACCACCGACGAGGCGGTGGAGGCGCTGGGCGCGGCGCTGAGGGAGGTCGCCTAGGCGCCCGGACCCCACGGCAGCCGGTCGAGGTCGACATTGCCGCCGGTGAGGATGATCCCCACGCGCTTGCCCTTGACGTCGATCGCCCCTTCGCGGATCGCCGCGTAGGGCACGGCCGACGACGGCTCGACCACGATCTTCAGCGCCTCCCAGAGCGCGCGCATCGCGCCGGCGATGGCCGGTTCCGACACGGTGGCGATCCCGTCGACGCCCCGCTGGATGTGAGCGAAGGTGTCGGCGCTCAGCGAGGCGCGCAGGCCGTCGGCCATGGTGTCCGGCTGGCCAAGCGGAATCAGCCGCCCTGCGGCGAGCGAGCGGGCCGCATCGTCGGCGCCGGCCGGTTCGGCGCCGATCACCCGGATCTGGGGCCGCAGCGCCTTCGCAGCGGTGGAAACGCCGCTGATCAGGCCGCCGCCGCCGATCGGCGCCATCACAACGTCGAGGTCGGGCGCGTCCTCCATCAGCTCCAGCGCCGCCGTGCCCTGGCCAGCCATGACGAAGCGGTTGTCGTAGGGGTGGATCAGCGTGGCGCCGGTCGCCGCGATGACCTCGGCCACGGTCGCCTCGCGCCCCGCCTGTGTCGGCGCCGAATAGGTGATGCGCCCGCCGAGCCGCTCCACCTGCAGGACCTTGGGTCGCGCCGCGCCTTCGGGCATCACGATGTAGGCCGCGAGGCCGCGCAGCGCCGCCGCACGCGCCACGGCCGAGCCGTGGTTGCCGGACGAGTGGGTGGCGACGCCGCGCGCGGCGTCCGCCTCGGACAGCGCGAAAACGGCGTTGGTCGCCCCGCGCGCCTTGAAGGCGCCGATGTGCTGAAGGTTCTCGCACTTGAAGAACAGCCGCGCCCCGACCGCCCCGTCGAGGACGTCGCTGGTGAGCACGGGCGTACGGCGCACGTGAGGGCCGATCCGGCCGCGCGCGGCCTCGACGTCGGCGAGGGTGAGTAGCGTCTCGTGGGTCACGGAGCGCGCGTTTAGGCCAATCGTTGGCGTCGGGCCACAGGGCTGGCGGCGCAGGGCTGGCGGCGCGCGGGCCGATCGTCGATGCTGAGCTCGCAATGACGCCTGCGCCGGCCGATCCCGTCCTGTTGATCGCCCCTGAGGGGGCGGGCGTGCGCGCGATCGAGCCCTCGCCGGAAGCCCGCACGGCCATCGACGCCGCGGCGGACGCCAATGGCGACGCCGACATCTTCCTGCTGCGCCCCTCCGGCGCCAGGGCCGACCCTGCGTGGCGCGGTCGGCGCTGCCGCTCCCACGAGCGCAATTTGGAGAGCCTGCGCTTCGCCTGCCTCGTCCCGCCTGGCGCGCTGGCCGCGCGGCGCACGGCTCTCGAGGCAGCTCTCGCCGAGCCACTTCCGCCCCGCGCCGAAGGTTGGCGCGAGCTGACCCGTCGCCTCTGCGCGGCGAGCCGCGTCGTCCGCGTCGCGGCGACCGCTGCGGCGCTCGGCGACGCTCCCTGTCCGGCGTTCGCCGGCGTCCAGCCAAGCGACGTGCTGGTCATGGGCCAGATCGAGGTTTCCACCAGCCTATACTTCGACTTCCTCGAGGCGGCGCCGGACATCGCCGTCCGCTTCCGCGCCCTGACCCGGCTCGAAGTCGACGCGCCTCATCTCGCGGCCGCGCGGCTCGTCGTGCTGACCCGCACGCTGCACCGGTTCTGGGACGAAGGCGTGATCGCGTTCCTGGAAGCGGCGGGCGTGCCCTGGGTGTGGTTCACCGATGACAATTTTCAGGTCCTGGCCGCCGAACGCGGCGCGCCGGGCTTTTTCAGCGGGCCGCGCATGCGCCGCACGCTCGCCGGCGCCGCCGAGGTCTGGGCCTCGACCCCGGCGCTAGCCGCCGCCCTGGCGCCGCTGCATCCTCGCGTGAAGGTGTGGGGACCGGTGCTGGATCCTCTCCTGGCCGGCGCCCAACCTGCGCCGTCCGACCGTCTGACGATCGCCGCACCCGGCGGAGACTTCCGCGTGGCGGGCCTCGCGGAGGGGCCGATCCAGGCGCTGCGCGGCCTGGCCGCCGCCGCGCAGCTGCGCATCGTCGCGACGGCGGCCGCGGCCGCGGCGCTGGCGCCCGAGCTGCCCGGCGTCGAGGTGATCGCAATGCCGATGGAGCGTTCGTTCCGCCAGTTCCTGCGGCAGTGGCGCCGTCACGCGCCGGACCTCGTGCTGCACCCGGCGGGCGCCACGGCGAACGCGCCATACAAGTGTCCGACTGCGGCGATCGTCGCCGGCTACCTCGGCGCTGTGCCGGTGGTCGCCGGCGAACCGGCCTACGAAGGCTGGGGCGCGCCGGAGGGCGTCTTCCGGCTGGAGGAGCACGGTCTGGCCGCGGCCGCGGCTTTGGCCCGGGATCCGGCAGGACGCACCGACCTGCGCGCCCGTCTCGGCATCGCCCTGGCGGCCCGCTTCGGCGACGGAGGCCGGAGCGCGTGGATGATGAGCCTGGGGCGCGACGCCCGCCACAGCTCCCGCGCCGTCCTCCCGGCGCTCGGCGGTCGCCGGGCGGCGCTGCGCATCGCCGCCGTCACGCGCCGGATGCGGGACGTCGTCGCGCGGCCATGATGAGTTCGGCGGCGCGCTCGATCCCGGTGAACAGCGTATCGCGGCGCGTGTAGGCGAGCGCGTTCGCGGACCAGGCCGCGCGGCGTTCCGGCGTGGCGGCGACGGCTGCGGCGAGCGCCGCGGCGCTGAACGGCTCGGGCAGAACGACGCCGGCGTCCGCCGCCGTTACGTGCTCGCCGTATCCGCACACAGCGGTGGTGATCACTGCAAGACCCGCCGCCATCGCCTCCAGGATCACCGTGCCCGTGACGTCGGCGCGGGAGGGATGGACCAGCAGGTCGGCCGCCGCAAAAACGGCTCTCAGCTCCTCGTCGCTCACGAAGCCCAGCCACCTCACGCGGTTCGCCACGCCGAGCCGCGCCGCCAGACGCGCCATCCGCCGGCCGCCGCGACCGGCCGGGTCAAGCCCGACGACCAGCAGCCGCGCGTCGGCCGCCGTCGCCAGGGCCGCGAGCGCCCGGTCCAGCCCCTTGGTGTGCGCCTGCAGCCCCGTCCACAGCCAGGCGGGGACGTCGTCCGAGAGGCCGAACGTGGTCCGCGCCGCCGACCGCTCGCCGGGCGCCGCCGGGCCGGCGCGGAGACGGTCGACAGTCGGGGGCAGCAGGAACATTCGCTCGGGGGGCGCATGGTCGTTTCGCACGAACCCTTCGAGCTGCGCGCTGGAGAGCAGCAACGCGCGGCCCAGCCGTTCCGGCCCGAAGGCCTCGCGTTCCAGCCTGGCGTAGGTGGCGTATCGCGGCAGCCAGCCGCGCAGCCCGCCTGGCGCGGCGCGGGAGGGATCGGCGCAGAAGACCACGTCGAAGCCCGGGACCGCATGACAGACCACGGCGACGTCGAAGCGGCCCGCCACGGCGCGGGCGGCGTCCCGGGCGAAGGCCGCGAGGCGGCCGTGGTTGCTGGCGCCTCGCGCCGCGATCAGATCCAGCGCAACGCCTTCAGGCTTCGTCCCAGGCGCCCGCGTGGTCACGAGCGTCACGGCCGCGCCGCGCGACGCGAGCGTCGCGGCGAGGCGGAGCGCGTGCTGCTCCAGCCCGCCCGCGGGCGCCAGCCGCAGGATGGCCAGCGCGACGCGCGGCGGCGCTTCAGATCCGGTCATCCAGAGAGGCCTGCGCGGCGGCGTGACGGAACCCTGGCAGCACGCCGCCGATGGCCCGCTCGAGGTCGGCGACCGAGGCGCGCCGTTCGCCGGCGACGAACCGGGCGAGGTCGGCGAGGACGGCCCGCAGCGACTCGCGGTCGATGGGGGCCGGACGAACCGCCTCCAGCGCGCCAAGGCCCAGCGGCTCGGCCGTCTCGCCGGCGCCGCAGAACACCTCGACCTCCTTTTCCCCGGCGGTGTCGCGCGGCGTCAGCAACACCGGCCACACGTCGCCACCCTTCGCCAGAAGAGCCTCCGCCTCGGCCGGCGTCTCGACAAACGCCGCCTGTCGGCCGCGCGAGGCGAGAAAGGCCGCCGCGGTGTCGGCCAGCAGGATCGCGCCGGACGCCGGGTCGAAGCGCGGGACCGCTATGCGGCCGGGCGGACAGGCGAGCTGCGCGAGGAGGCAGATGCGCGCGCCGTCACGCGCCGAGATGAAGTAGCGCCGGGTGTCGCGCGGCGCGGCCAGGGCCTGGCGGGCGGCGAACCGCTGCAGGTAACTCTCCAGGAGGCTGCCGCTGGAGTAGGCGACATTGGCGAATCGCGCCGCCGAGGCTGTCAGCGCGCCCGACGCCGCGTCGAACACCGCAGCCTCCATCAGCAGCTTGCTCGCACCCATGAAGCTCGCGGGGTCGGCGGCCTTGTCGGTGGAGACCACGAACAGGCGCCCCGCCAGGCCGCGCTCGACGAGCCGCTCGGCGAAGCGGCGCTGGCGTACGACATTGACGTCCAGCATGTGCAGCAGCGTGTAGAGGTTCTTTTCAGACCGCACGTGCTTCACCGCGGCGAAATCGAGCACGAGATCGAACGGACCGGCGGCCTCCGCCAGGGCGAGGCCGGGCCAGCCGGCGAAGTCCAGCGCGTTGAACCCGAGCGCGACGGCGGCGCCCTCGCCGCGGCTGCGGATGTCGCGGGCCATGCGGGCGAGGCCGTTCTCGTCGACGTCGACCAGCTCGAGGACCGCTGGCCGCAGGGCCAGCAGCTGGCGCACCGCGGCGGCGCCGATCGTGCCGGCCGCCCCCGTCACCAGCACCTTCGCGCCGCGAAGCTGGTCGGCGATCTGGGGCTCTCTCGCGCCCCAGTCTGCGTCCAGCGCCCTGGAGAAGTCGGTGCGGCCAAGGCCCTCGGCCTCAAGCGTCGGATCGAGCATGGTCCCTCGCCGCCGCCGCAACCCACTCCGCGGCGCCCTGGAGCACGGCGCCAAGATCCCCCGACGGGGCGAGCCCGAGCAGGCGCCCGCATCTGGCGGGATCGCCGACCGACCAGCCTAGCCCTTCCGGTCCGTCCTGCTCCTCGATCGCGATCCGCTCCGGCAACCGCGCCGCGGCGGCCTCGATCAGCGCGCGCACGGAACGTCCGACGCCCGTGCAGACGTTGATCCGCTCGCCCCAGGCCCCGCGGTCGATGACGCGCTCGACGCAGGCCAGCACGTCGGACAGGGCCACGAAGTCGCGCACGGCGCTCAAGGGGCCCATCACCACCTGTCGCGGCGGGGGACCGGCCAACGCGGCGGCCGAGCGGCGCAGGAAGGTGTCGAAAACCTGCTGTCCGCGCGGCGCGGCGTCGACCACGTTGAAGAGGCGCAGCGCCGTCACGCGCGAGCCGCCGCGCGCGGCCGCCGCGAAGGCGAGATCCTCGGCGGCCTGCTTGGCGGCTGCGTAATGTCCGGCCGGCGCGCAAGGGGCGTCCTCGCGCCAGGGCTTGCGATCGGCGGACACGCCGTACTGCGCCGCGGAGCCGAGCAGCAGCAGCGCGGTTCCGCCGGGCAGGCGGGAGAGCGCGGAGACGAGGTTTCCGGCGGCGGCGACGTTGTCGCGCTGCAGATCTTCCGTCGTTCCGTAAGCCCGGCCGGCGGCGTGGATGACGACGTCCGGCCGCAGCTCCATGACCGCGGTTGTCACGGCCGCGCCGTCCGCGAGGTCGACGACATGCGCGTCGGGCAGCCCAGGCGCCGGCCGCCGAGTCAGCGCTGACACGCGAAGCCCGCCGCGTCCCGCCAGCCGGCGGGTCAGCGCCCCGCCGAGAAATCCTCCCGCGCCGGTGATCAGGACGCGCATTCAGGCAGGCAGGAATCGGGTGGGGTCGGCCTCGAAGTCGCGCGTGGCCGCTTCATAGTGATCGAGACGGCCAATGTCCTTCCAGTAGGCGGCGACTGGGTGCGCCAGCACGCGCCGCCCCTCGGCCATCGCCGCGCGGATCAGGTCGGGCATGTCGAACGGGCCGGCGGGCGGCAGGAACCCGAGCGCGCGCCGGGACAGGACATAGACGCCCGAGCTGACGTGGTAACCCCGGCGGGGCTTCTCGAGATACTCGGTCAGGACGCCCGCGCCGGCGTCCAGGCTGACGACGCCGTAGTCGATCTTCTCGTCCACCCAGGGCGTGAAGAGGCTCGCCCAGGCGTCCGCGCGGCGGTGCGCGGCGGCCAGTCCGGCGAAGTCGAGGTCGGTCAGGGTGTCCCCGTTGACCACGTAGAAGTCGTCGCTCAGGCCGGCGATGGTGCGCAGCGCGCCCGCCGTGCCCAGCGGCTCGGCTTCCACGACCGTCTCCAGCCTCACCCCCCAGCGCGAGCCGTCGCCGAGAAACGCCTGCATCAGCGGCGCGAGATAGCCGAGACATACGATCACGCGCCGCACGCCGGCCGCGGCGAGCTGGCTGATCAGAATGTCGATGATCGGCCGCTCACCAAGCGGCAGCAGCGGCTTGGGCACAGTCACGGTCAGCGGCGCGAGGCGCGTCCCTCGCCCTCCCGCCAGAACTACGGCGTCCATCGCGTCCATCGTGTGCGCTTCTAGGCCAGCGCGGCCGTCCGGGCCAAGCGGCGCGGTCGTGGGGCGGCGCGCGGACGCGCGCTTGACCAAACCGGATCGGCTGGTAAGGCCGCGCGATGATCGTGCCGGTGATCCTGTCGGGAGGCGAGGGCAAGCGGCTGTGGCCGCTCTCTTCGCCCGAGCGGCCGAAGCAGTTCCTGGCGCTGACCGGATCGGAGACGCTGCTGCAGCAGACCGTCCGACGCCTCGCCGAGCCTGCGCTGTTCGCGCGGCCCATCATCATCGGCGGGGCCGCACAGCGGTTCCTGATCGCCGAGCAGCTGCGCGCCGCGAACCTCTCGGCCGCCCGCGTCGTGCTCGAGCCAGTGGGTCGGAACACAGGGCCCGCGCTTGCGGTCGGCGCGCTGATGGCCCACGCAAGCGACCCGGACGCGCTCTTGCTCTCGGTGCACGCCGACGCCGCCATACCAGACGCCGAAGCGTTCCGGGCCACGGTCGCCGCAGGCGTTCCGGCGGCGAACGCGGGTCACCTGGTGCTGTTCGGGGTGACGCCGACCTTCCCGTCGACCGGTTACGGCTACATCGAGCCGGGGGATGCGCTCGACGCGGCGACGCGCCGCGTCGCCCGCTTCCGCGAGAAGCCGGACGCCGCCGGCGCCGAGGCGCTGATCGCGGCCGGGGCGTTGTGGAACAGCGGCATCTTCCTGATGCGCGCCGGCCGGCTGATCGAGGAGTTCGAGCGTTTCGCGCCCGCCGTGCTGGCGGCGGCGCGCGCGGCGCTTGCGAGAGCTGACGCGGACGCCGACTTCCTTCGCCTCGGCGCGGCCGAGTTCGCCGCCGCGCCCGCTGTCGCCGTCGACCACGCGGTGTTCGAGCCCACCGCGGCGGCGGCCGTGGTCGCGGCGGATTTCGCGTGGAGCGACATAGGCTCGTGGTCGGCGGTCTGGGAAGCGCAGCAACGCGACCCGGCGGGCAACGCCACGCAGGGGCCGGTTCTGCTGGAGGACGTCCGCGACTGCCTGGTGTTCAGCGAGGGACCGCAGGTGGCCGTCCTCGGCGTTTCCGGCCTCGTCGTCGTCGCGACCGAGAAGCGCGTGCTGGTCGCGCCGCGCGCCCGCGACCAGCACGTCCGGGTTCTGGCCGAGCGCAGCGCTTCCAGCTAAGGTTTGGCTTGCCGGCCGCCGGGTCCGGCGCCAAGGGAGCGGTGGTCGCGGGTCCATTTCGCCCCCGACGGAACGAACGCTGTTTCATCTCGCGGCTGACATCGTTTTGAGCGCCGCACGCTTTAAGGGCACGGCCCCGTGCGCGGGCGGGCCCACCGGACGAGGGGAAATTTGCTGGATGGCGGAACGGAGTCGGTTCCGGTGGGGGTTCGCGCTGCTGGGCGTCGTGCTCGTCGGACTCATCCTCTGGGCATGGCTCGCCAGCCAGCCGCATAAGGTCCGCAAGGACCAGCCTCCGGTGCCGGTGACGGTCGCCAAGGTGACGCTCCGGGACATGCCGATATCGCTCACGGAGCTGGGCGCCGCGCAGGCCTGGATGGGGGTGCTGGTCAACCCAGAGATCAGCGGCCGGATCACCTGGGTTGCTCCTGAAGGCTCCGACGTCGCCGCCGGCGCGCTGCTCGTCCAGATCGATTGCGGTCCATACCAAGCGGTGCTCACGCAGGCTCAGGGCGCGCTGAAGCGCGACCAGGCGCTGCTGGCCGGCGCCCGCGTCGACCTCGCCCGCTATCAGCTGCTCGCGGCGCAGAACTCGATCGCCAAGCAGACCGCCGAGGATCAGGCGGCCACAGTGAAACAGGATGAAGGCGCCGTCGTCGCCGACCAGGGGCAGGTCGCCGCCGCGCAGGTCAACGTCGGATTCTGCCAGATACGTTCGCCGGTGAATGGCCGCGTCGGCGTGCGCCTGATTGATCCAGGCAACGTTGTGACCACCGGGCTCACCACCGGCATCATCAGCGTCAACGAAATCCAGCCGATCGCAGTCACCTTCACCGTCCCCGAGGGCGACTTCCAGCAGATCTCGGCGGCTTCGAACGGGTTCGCAGTCCCGCTGACGGTCGAGGCCTTCAGCCAGGAAAGCGGAGCGGATCTGGGCTCCGGAGAACTGGTGGTGGCCGACAACCACGTCGCCCCGACCACCGGCACGGTGGAGATGAAGGCCAGGTTCGCGAACGCGGCCCGCCTGCTGTGGCCGGGTCAGTTCCTGAACGTCAAGCTGACGCTGAAAACCCTGCACAAAGTGACCACCGTTCCCTCCGCTGCGGTCACCCGGGGCCCCAAGGGTCCTCTCGTCTACGTCGTCGGTCCAGACAACAAGGTCGAGCCGCAGCCGGTCAAGGTCTTGACCACCGAGAACGAAATCGCGGTGATCGAGAGCGGCCTGGCGCAGGGCCAACTGGTGGTGACTGACGGGCAGATGTCGCTGAAGCCGGGCGCAGCGGTCCTAGTCCGCGCGCAGGCTCCGGGGCGGTAAGCCCGTGAACATCTCCGAGCCGTTCATCCGCCGACCGATCGCGACGTCGCTCATCTCGGCGGCGTTCCTCGTCTTCGGGATCGTGGCGTTCATCAATCTTCCGGTCGCCGCTTTGCCGGAGGTGGACTTCCCGACGATCCAGGTCAGCGCCTCCTTGCCCGGGGCGAGCCCCGAGACCACGGCGTCGAACATCGCCCAGCCGCTCGAGCGCCAGTTCTCGCAGATCCCGGGCGTCACCGAGATGACCTCGGTCTCGTCGCTCGGCTCGACCAGCATCACGGTCCAGTTCGAGCTAAGCCGCAACATCGACGGCGCCGAAGAGGACATCCAGACCGCGATCAACGCGGCCAGCGCGCAGCTGCCGACCAACCTTCCGTCGGCGCCGACCATCCGCAAGGTGAACCCCGCCGACGCGCCGATCATGATCCTCGCGCTGACGTCGCAGACGCTGCCGCTCGCGACCGTCGACGACTACGCCGAGAACATCCTCAGTCAGCAGATCTCGCGCATCGACGGCGTCGGGCAGGTCGTTGTCGGCGGCCAGCAGAAGCCCGCCGTGCGCATCCAGATCGACCCGCGCAAGGTCGCGGCGCTGGGACTGCAGCTCGACACGATCCGAGCCACGCTCGCCAACGAGACCGTCAACCTGCCGAAGGGCAACATCAATGGTCCCTTGCGGAACTTCAACGTCTACGCCAACGACCAGATCCTGGACGCCGGACCCTGGAAAAAGCTGGTTGTCGGCTATCAGAACGGGGCGCCGATCACGCTCGACGCGATCGGGACCGTCGAGCAGAGCGTCGAGAACAATCAGGTCGGCGCGTGGGAGTTCACCGGCCCGGCCAACAAGGACCCGAGCCTGACGACCGGCCCGGCGGTGCTGCTCGTGATCTTCAAGGAACCGGGTGCCAACGTCATCGCCACGGTCGACCGGATCAACAAGGCGCTGCCGACCCTGAAGGCGGACATTCCGCCCGCGATCAATGTCGGCCTGCTGGCCGACCGCACCCAGACCATCCGGGCCTCGGTGCTCGACGTCGAGATCACGCTCCTGATCACCGTGGTGCTGGTGATGGTGGTGATCTTCCTGTTCCTGCGCGACGTCCGGGCGACGCTCATTCCCAGCGCGATCATCCCGGTATGCTTGCTCTCGACCTGCGCCGTGATGCTGGCGGCGGGCTTCAGCCTCGACAACCTGTCGCTGATGGCGATGACCATCGCCGTGGGTTTCGTCGTCGACGACGCGATCGTCATGGTCGAGGTGATCTGGAAGCGGATCGAGCAGGGGATGAAGCCGTTCGAGGCGGCGATCGCGGGCGCGGGCGAGATCGCGTTCACCATCCTCACGATCTCGATCTCGCTGGTCGCGGTGTTCACGCCGCTGGTCTTCATGGGCGGCGTCGTGGGGCGGCTGATGCGCGAGTTCGCCCTGACGCTGAGCTCGGCGGTGCTGGTTTCGATCGCGATGTCGCTGACGCTGACGCCGATGCTGGCCGGCAAGTTCCTGAGGGAGCCGGAGCCGCCGAAGCACGCCTTCACCCGCGCCCTCGAACGGGGTTTCGCCGCGCTGGAGCGCAGTTATGCGCGAGGGCTGGACGTGGTGCTGCGCCACATGCGCCTCACCTTCGCGGTTTTCCTCGCGACCATGGTTCTCGCGGTGGTGCTCTACGCCACGGTGCCGACCGGCTTCTTCCCCCAGCAGGACACCGGATTCATCCAGGGGATCGTGCTGACCTCGCAGGACACCTCGTTCGCCAGGATGTCGAAGAAGATCCAGGAAGTCGCCAAGGTGATCACGTCCGATCCGGACGTGGACAGCGTCGGCCTGTACCTAGGTGGCGGCAGCCCCAACCAGGCGAACCTGAACATCCACCTGAAGCCGCGTGACGACGGCCGCACGGCCAGCGCCACCGACATCATCAATCGCCTCCGGCCGAAGTTCAACAAGGATCTCGTCGGCGTGCGTCCGCTGCTGCAGGCGGCGCAGGACATCCGCGTCGGCGGCCGCCTTGGCCAGGCGCAATACCAGTACACCCTGAGCGACCCGGACCTGACCGAGCTCGACGTCTGGGGTCCGAAGCTCGTGGCGGCGTTGCAGCAGATACCGCAGCTGGTCGATGTCAGTTCCGACCAGCAATCGGAGGGCGCCGCGGTCGACCTCACGATTGACCGCGCCGCCGCCGCCAGGTTCGGCATCACGCCGGCGGCGATCGACGCGGCCATCTACGACGTGATCGGGCAGCACCAGATCGCCCAGTACTTCACCCAGGTGAACAGCTACCACGTGGTCCTGGAAGGGCCGCCGGCGCTGCAGGCCTCGACGGGCATGTTCAACACGATCTTTGTGGTGTCGCCGCTGACCGGCAAGGGCGTGCCCCTGTCGCTCTTCGTCCACGCGAACCCCAACGCCACCAGCAGCCTGACGATCAGCCACCAGAGCGAGTTCCCCGCCACCACGATCTCCTTCAATCTGGCGCCGGGAGCCTCGCTGGGCCAGGCGACCCAGCTGATCGAGCAGGTGCGCGACCGGCTGGGCGCCCCGGTCACGCTGCAGGGCTCATTCCAAGGCACCGCCGAGGCCTTCCAGGAGTCGCTCTCGAGCGAGCCGATCCTGATCGCCGCGGCCCTGCTGGCCGTCTACATCATTCTCGGCATCCTCTACGAAAGCTACATCCACCCGATCACCATCCTCTCCACGCTTCCGTCGGCGGGCGTGGGGGCGCTGGTGGCGCTGGTTCTCGCCGGTCAGGACCTGAACGTGATCGGGATCATCGCGATCATCCTCCTGATCGGGATCGTGAAGAAAAACGGGATCATGATCGTCGACGTCGCGCTGCGGCTCGAACGGGAACACCACATGAGCGCCACTGAGGCTGTGCGCGAAGCCTCGCATCAGCGGCTGCGGCCGATCCTGATGACAACCGCCTGCGCGCTTCTGGGGGGCGTGCCCATGGTGCTGGGCGCCGGCACCGGCTCGGAGTTCCGCCAGCCGCTCGGCTGGGCCATTATCGGCGGCCTGGCGGTGTCGCAGGTGCTGACCCTGTTCACGACGCCTGTGATCTACATCTACCTCGACCGTATCCGCCGACGCATCGAGCCGGAGTCTCCCGAGGCCGAGTACGGCGATGAGGGCGGCGCCCCGGCGCCGCTGCCGGCGCGCTAGCTGAACGTCAGTCGCAGCCCGTGACGCCCGCCGCCGCCAGCAGCGCTGCGCGGTTGCGCGAGAGGTCGCGGCCGCCGCGGCGGGCCGGATAAGGTGCGGCGCCCTTCAGCCCGCGCCAGAGCGCGTGGTTGTAGCGGGCGACATCGAGGTGATCTTCCCGGCTGAAGTCCTGGCCGGCCATCACCGCAGCCCAATATCGCGACGACCTCGACGGCGGCGCGGGGCATCTGGCCTTGGCCTCGGTGGGCGCCGGCAACGGCAACCGGGTCGTGCGCAGCACCGCCGGCGCCTGGGCGGTGAAGGTCCAATTCGGCGGCTGGCTCGTGTCGAACACGTCGGCCATCGGCGCGGCCAGAGCGTCGTTGAGGCCCATCGGGCCGATGCCGAGCACGTCCTCGATCGTCTTCAGCATGTTCACGGTCGTGTAGCGCTTGGAGACCACCGCGGCGCGGCGCACGTAGGGGCCGACCACGAAGGCGATCGAGCGGTGCGCGTCGACGTGGTCGGGGCCGTCCTGGGCGTCGTCCTCGACGATGAAGACGAGCGTGTCCTTCGCGAAGGGGCTCGCGGCCAGCTTCTGCAGCACCAGCCCGACCGCGTAGTCGTTGTCCGCCACCTCGGTCTCCACAGTGTTGACGCCGTCGAGGGCCTGAGCGAACGAGCCGGTGTGGTCGTGCGCCAAGCGCAGCAAGGTGAGCTGCGGCAGCGTTCCCTTGGCGACGTAGGCGTCGAACTCGCGCTTCCACTCCTGCACCCGCCAATAGTCGGCGAGCGCCTGGTTGAAGCCCCAGAAGTAGGGGTCTGTCACCGGCCGCAGCTCAGCCTTGGTGGTGTAGAAGACCTTGTGGCCCGTCTTCCAGGGCTCGCGCTCCAGCGGAATCTGGTAGCGGCCCGTACGTGGCGAATAGCGGACGAGATCGCCGTAGAAGCCGTAGTTGCGCAAGGTGAGCCCGGCCCGCAGCGCCGCGTCCCAGAGGTACCCGCGCCCCGCCTCGTCGTCGGGTCCGTCGGGCGCGGCGACGTCGCGGGCGCCTGGAAGCACGTTGGGATCGGCCGGCGAGAGCGGATTGGCTGCCTGCCGTTCGGCGGAGGTGGCGTAGCCTACGTTGATCTGCCGGTTCGCCCCTTCCTGATCGTATTGCAGGCCGCGGTCGGCGTAGTTCACCGGCGCCTCGCGCTCGGTGAAGTCGTTCGTGCGCGCCGCGGTCGACCAGTCCCAGCCGGTGTTGCTGCTCTCGCCGGAATCGAAGAACGCGTCGAGGTCGACGAACTGGCGCGCGATGTTGTGCTGGTTGGGGGTCGTCGCGCGGCCGAAGAGCGCCAGGCGCGGGTCGCCGTCGCCCTCCTCCAGGTCGCCCAGCACCTGATCGTAGGTGCGGTTCTCCTTGATGATGTAGATCACGTGCCGGATGTGGGCGCGCAGGAACGCCATCGTCGCAGCGCCCTCACCGGCGTGGCTGAGCCCGGCGTAGCGGTTGTTGGCGTCCACCTGCCGGGTCGCCAGTGCCAGCGCCGCGGGCGAGAGGGGTCCAAGCGTCAGGAACCCCGCCTTCTCGCGCTGCCAGACGTACTCGTTCGTCGCATGGCAGGCGTCGTCGTGGTGCGGACCGATCCCGAGGTTGACGCGGCAGTTGTCGGGGACCGGCCCGGTGTTGCTCTTGCCGTTGACCACGTAGACTTGGCGGCCGTCAGGCTGCGCCGCGACCGCGGTCGGATACCAGCCTGTCGGGACCAGGCCGACCACGCGCGAGCCCCCCGGCCGGCTCGAAAGCCTCACCTCGGCCACATCGTTGGCGCCGCCGTTGGAGACGTAGAGCGTGCGCCCGTCGGCGGTCACGGCGACCCCGTCGGTTCCCGCGCCGCCAAGGCGCAGCAGCGAGCGTGGCGTCCCCGCCGCCGCAGCCGAATGGAGCTCCTCGACCAGCCGGTCGGCGCGCATATCGACCACCGCCACGCGATCGGCGTTGTCTTCGGCCGCATAGAGTCTGGCTCCGTGCGCCGCGAACGCCACCGGCTGGCCCAGGGTGCGGATCCGCGTCCGAACCGTCATCACGCCGTTCACCGCGACGTCGAGCCCGATGAGTTCGCGGTCTCGCTCGCTGGCGACCCATGCGCGGCTCGGCGAGGCCCAGATCACCGCGCGCGGAAAGCTGCCGCCGGGCGTCCCCGCCTTCGCCGGATCGATCACGCCCGGCCGAAGGTCCTGCTCGCGGATGGCGCCGGTCGCGAGGTCGATCAGACTCACCGAGTCGTTCTGGAAGTTGGCGACCAGCAGCCGGGCGCCGTCGGGGCTCACGGCCAGCGCGCCCGCACAGGGCGACACCGCCAGCCCGACCCCCGCGCTGTGGCCGAGCTTGAACGTCCGAGCCGCCGCGAAGTCGCCGCCGGCGCCACGCGCGAACTCGTAGACGATGTCGTCCACACCGCCGGAGACGTAGAACTGCTGGCCCGACGGCGCCCAGGCAAGGCCGAGGAACGTGTTCCTGACCGGGATGGCCTGCATCTGCACGGGCGTCGGGCCGGAGACGTCGAAGACGAATACGTACTCGTTGGACATGGCCGGGATCGGTTTGCCGTCGCGCCCGAAGACCAGGTTGAAGCCGCTGGTCAGGATGAGCAGCGTCTTGGCGTCCGGCGACAGCGCAACCGCCGTCGCCTGGCCGGCCGTGTAGTTCGGGTCTCCCGCCAGGCGAGGGTTCAGCGGCTGGAAGATCGCACCGGGGGCCTCAGTCGGCGTGATGAACTGCCCCGTCGGCGTGAACTCGGGCGTTGCCGCCCTCGCCGCGCCCGCCAGCGCGCCCGCTGCCGCCGCAGCCGTCAAGATGAGCCAGCCCCGCATCATCCGATCTCCCCTCAAAGCCGCCCCGTCCCCTGTTTGAACAGGTTTCGCGACGTTCTTGCGTCAGTTTCGCCACCCGTCCATCACGCAGCGGCGACATGGAGCGGAGAAGTGTGTTTCGGCGGCGCGGCCAACGCGGGTAAAGAGAGCGCGCGATGAGCGAGCCCGCCCTGGCCGATGACATGACAGCGAGCCGCGCGCGGCCGCAGCCGGCCGCGTCCGGGTGCGAGCTCACCGTCGTGGCGCCCACATTCAACGAGCGCGCCAATGTCGCGAGGCTGGTGGAGAAGCTGGACGCCGCGCTGGATGGTGTCGGATGGGAGCTGATCGTCGTCGACGACGACTCGCCCGACGGGACGGCTGCGGCGGTAAAGGACATAGCGGCCGTCGACCGGCGCGTGCGCTGCCTGCGCCGTGTCGGGCGGCGTGGTCTCGCCGGCGCTGTGATCGAAGGCGCGCTGGCGAGCGCCTCGCCGTTCGTCGCCGTGATCGACGCCGACATGCAGCATGACGAGACGCTGCTGCCGCAGATGCTCAACACGCTGCGCGGTGGCGACGTCGACCTCGTGGTCGGCAGCCGCTACCTCGAGGCGGCGGGGCTCGAGAAGGGCCTGTCGCCAATCCGCAAGCTAGGCAGCCAGGCAGCTACGGCGCTGGCCAGGAAGGCGCTGAAGGCCGAGGTCTCCGACCCTGTCAGCGGCTTCTTCATGATCCGCCGCGAATGCGTCGATCGCGTCGCAGCCAAGCTGCAGCCATCGGGCTTCAAGATCCTGTTCGACATCATCGCCTCGCAGGACCAGCCGCTGCGCGTGAGGGAGCTGCCCTACGCGTTCCAGGCGCGCGAAGCCGGCGAGAGCAAGATGGGCGGGCGGGTGGCGCTGGAATACCTCGGCCTCGTGCTCGCGAAGCTCTCGGGCGACCTGATCTCACCGCGCATGGTGTTCTTCGGCCTCGTCGGCGCGAGCGGTCTCGTCGTGCACATGGTCGCGCTCTGGGCCGTTCAGGCGGCGCTGCCGTTCGCCTGGGCGCAGGGCCTGGCGGCGGTCACGGCGATGACCTCCAACTACGTCGTCAACAACCTCGTCACCTATCGCGACCGGCGCCTAAAGGGCTGGCGGCTGCTGACGGGCTACCTCCGGTTCTGCCTGCTCTGCTCGGTCGGGCTGGCGGCCAACGTGGCGGTCGGCGCCGAGCTGCATGCGCACGGCGTCGCCTGGCCCCTCGCCGGCCTTGCCGGCGCGGCCTGCGGCGCCGTCTGGAACTATGTCAGCACGTACCTTGGCGTCTGGTAGCGCCAACACCGCGCGGTTGAAGATCACGCCAGCCGTCGCGCTGGGCTTGTTGATCGCCGCGACCCTGGCGGCGCGCCTGTTCGTCGGCGCGCTGGCGCCGCTCAGCGAGGACGAGGCCTACTACCGCCTGTGGTCGCTGAAGCCGGCGTTCGGCTACTTCGATCACCCGCCGATGATCGCCTGGTGGCTGTGGCTCGGCCGGCAGATCGCGGGTGACACGCCGCTCGGCGTGCGCCTGATGCCGGCGCTCGGCGCAGCGGCGACGACGGCGCTGATCTTCGACCTCGCGGGCCTGGTCGGGGTCTCGGAGCGCGCGGCCTTGCGCGCGGCGCTCTGGTTCAACGCCACGCTGCTGATCGGTCTGGGCGGCGAGCTGGCGGTGCCGGACGGGCCGACCGCGCTGTTCTGGACCGCCGCGCTCTGCTGCGCGTTCCGCGCCGCTCGCGGCCATCGAGCCTGGTGGCTCGCGGCAGGGGCCGCGGCCGGACTCGCCTGCCTCTCCAAGTACTCGGCGCTCTTCCTGGCGCCCGGGATCGTGCTCTGGCTTGCGCTGCACCGCGACGGCCGCCGCGCGCTCGGCACGCCATGGCCGTGGCTGGCCGCCGTGGTCGCCGTTGCGATCTTCGTCCCCAACGTCGTCTGGAACGCCCAGCATCACTGGGTGACGTTCCAGAAGCAGTTCGGGCGTGTCGCCGGCCACGATTTCGCACCGCGCTACCTGCTGAAGCTAATCTTCGACCAGTTCGTGCTGCTCAACCCTGCGATCGCCATCTTCCTCGGTCTGGCGATCGTGCGCCGGACCGCCTGGCCGATGCTCGCCGTCGCTGCGCCGTTCGCGGGGTACCTCGTCGTCCATTCCCTGCACGATGCCGTTCAGGGCCAGTGGCCAGCGCCGCTCTATCCGATGCTCGTCATCGCCGCCGCCGCCGCCGCGGAAGGGGCGAGCGGGTGGCGCGGCGGCCTGCGCGCGTTCGCGCCGTGGCTGGGCTTCGGGCTCTGCGCGGCCGTGTTCGCCTTCGCGCTCGCCCCGCTCGACGGCGTGCTGCCGTTCCGCGACCCCGCCGCCGCCTATCGCGGCTGGCCCGCGTTCTACGCGGGGGTCGAGCGCGAGCGGGCGGCCGCGGGCGCCGCCTGGGTCGGCGCGACGACCTACGGCCTCGACGCCGAACTCGCCTTTTCGCCCGCCATCAAGGCGCCGGTCACCGAGATCTACGAGCGCGCGCGCTTCAGCTTCGAGACCCCCGCCGAGCGGGCGGACTTCACGCGGCCCGGCCTCGTCGTCTCGGCTCCGAGGTCGCCGGCGCTGGCGTCGATCGACAGCTGCTTCGGCGAGGTCCGGCAGCTGCCCGATCTGGTGCGCGGCCGCGGGACCAGCGCGACCGTCTACACCGTCTACCTGGTCGGCCAGCCGAAATACGAAATGGAGGACGCCGGCTGCTACCGGCCAGATCTGCCGAATTTCGTCTCCAACCAGGCCGGGACCCGCTCGACGAGACCGTAGAGCGGCCCGGAGGAAAGCAGCAGCACCACCTCGTCGCCCTGCAACCTGCGCTCCAGTTCGGCCATCGCCGCGTCCGCGCTCGCCGCCGCGTTGGCCGCCACGCCGGCCGCGCCGACGCGCGCCACGATCTCGGCGAGGCTCAGCTGACGGTGGGTGATCGCCCCGTGCGCCGGCGGCGGCAGAACCAGCACTTCGGCGACGCCCTCGAACACGGTGTCATACCAGGAGAGCGCCGCCTCGCTGCGCCAGCTGAACGTGTGCGGCTCGAACACCACCACGAGCCGCCGATGCGGGAAATGCAGCGCGATCGCCTCGATCGCCGAGCGCGCCTTCTCGTACGACGAGCCGAACCCTTCGTAGGCCGGCACGGCCGAAGCGCGAGTCTTCTTGTCGAGCCGCCGGGCGACGCCGCGGAATGCGCGCACGCCCGCCGCGAGCTGATCCGGCCGCAGCACGCCCCACTCCAGGAGCAGCGCCGAGGCGCCCACGATGTTCTCGATGTTGTGCAGGCCGAGCAACTCGGTCTCCAGCGGCCAGGTCCGCCCGGCGGGCGTGCGCAGCGCGAAACGGGTGATCTCGCCGATCTCGACGTCCGTTGCGCTGTAGCCGGGCCCCTCGCCGAGGCCGTACCAGGTCACCGGGCGCCCCGCCGCGAGGCGGCGGATCGGCTCGTGGTCGCGCGACGCCACGACCAGCGCATCGGCGGGCAGCCTCGCGATCAGCTCGGCGAACGGCGCCTCGTAGGAGGCCATCGTCGGGAAGACGTTGAGGTGGTCGTGGACCAGCGAGCTCAGGAGCAGCAGCCGCGGATGATAAAGCAGGAACTTCGAGCGCCGGTTCTTGGCGTCCACCACGTACTCGTCGCCCTCCAGCAGCAGTTCCGGGTCCGCGCCGGCATGGCCGGTGGTCGGCAGGTCGAGGGGAACCGCGCCGATGAAGTAGCCCGGATCGCGCCCGGCGGCCCGCATCATCACCGCCAGCATCGCGGTCAGCGTCGACTTACCGAAGCTGCCGGCCACGACGCAGGTCTCGCGGGTGGCGGAGTATTCGCCCAGGTGTTCAGCGAAGCTCTGCCGCCGGACCCCTTTCGCCGCCAGCGCCGCCAACTCGGGGTTGTGCTCGAGGTCGAGCGCAGCGCTCGAGCCGACAATGGCGAGGTCGAGGTCGTCCGGAACGTGGCTCGCCTCGAAGCCGCGGAAGAAGGGAATGCCGAGCCGCTCCAGGTAGGTGCTGACCGGCGGATACACGTCCCCGTCGGAGCCAAGCACCTGATGGCCCTCCGACGCCATCAGCGACGCCAGCGCGCTCATCCCCGCTCCGGCGATTCCAAGGAAATAGACCTTCATGGCCGCGGGTTTAGGCGCTCGCTCGCACAGCGGGAAGCGGGACGTGCGCGCTGATCGGGCCGCGACGTCAGGCCGGCGAGGCGCCGTTCACCAGGCCGAGCCCCTGCGTCTTGTAGCCCAGCAGCACCAGCATCTCGTCCGAGGCGAACTGGCGGACCTCCGGCTTCAGCGACAGGAACCAGTTCTCCTGAGTGCGGTAGATCGGCCGCGTATACCAGGCGAAGACGCCGGCGCGGTGTTCGCCCTCGGTGCGGTTGAAGCCGGTCTTGTGCCAGACGCGGCTCTCGAACACGACCGCCGAGCCGGCAGGCGCTTCGATCGCGACGGTGGCGGCCGCCGCATCCTCGGCGCGCGGCGCACGGTTCAGTTTGTGGCTCCCCGGCGCGAAGCGCGTGGCCCCGTTGGCCTCGGTGAAGTCGTCGAGGCACCAGGCGACGTTGAGGCCCTGCGGCTGGTCGGGCCAAGGCTCGGGCACGAAAATCTGGTCGGCGTGCAGCACCATCTCGCCGCCGCCCGGGCCGGTGATGTTGGCCGAGATGTTGCCGAGCAGCGCCGGCCAGCCGAGCGCGCCGCGCACGTAGTCCACGGCGATGCGGTGGAACGCCATGTCCTCGAAGACGGGGTCGCGCGAGAGCACGTTCCAGACGCGCTGGTTCGTCTCGTCATGGGCGTAGTCGAGGCCGAACTTCTGCTCGCGGCCGCGGGCGCGGTCGCTCTCGGCGGCCCGGTAGAGCGCTTCGCGGGCGCGCTGCAGGGCGTCGCCCGTGAGCACGTCCGGCACGATGGCGAGGCCGAAGTCGAGGATGTCCGCCAGGCCCTGCTCGAGGCTGCGAGTCGGCGCCGGGAGCACGGCGTTGCGAGCGGCGGCCTGCTGCGCGAGCGTCATCGGGTGGCCACTCGCGCTGCCGCCAGGGGGGCGGCGAGGCGCATGTTCGCCACCGGACCGAGGCCGAGCCAGCCGTGCATCTGCGGCGAGAGGCCGGCGATCGTCGCCGCGGAGAGCGCCGCGTTCCAGTTGGTTTGCGGCCGGATGAAATCGCGAGAGTAGTAGCCGAACAGCAGCGCGCGCTGCTCGTCCGCCGTCACGTTGGCGCCCGAGGTGTGCCAGAGCCGGCCGTCCATGGCGATCACGGAACCCTCCTTGGCCTCGAACGGTCGCATGCCGGCCCGCGGATCGGCCGGGACGTCACGCGCCCAGGCGATGCGTTGGCTGCCCGGAAGGTAGAGCGTGGCGCCGTTGGCCGCGCGCACCTCGTCGAGGCACCAGATGACGTTGATCGACCAGGGCTCGAGCCATGGTTCCGGAACCACGATCGACTGATCCGAATGCGGCTTCATCGACTGCGCGCCCGGCAGGGCGATGTTGGCGGTGAAGTTCGAGATCAGGAAGCCCGAGCCGAGCAGCGTCGTCACCAGTTCGATCGCCAGGGGGTCCTGGATCAATTCGGCGAACGCCGGGTCGAGGTCGATCAGGTTGAACACCCGCACGTTGCGCTCGTTCGGGTCGATGCCGATGTTCCGCGTCGGCGCGCCGCGCCGCTCGCTCTCCTCGGCCGCCCGCCAGAGCCGCTCGCGCAGGTCGGCGCATCGATCCGCGCTGAGCACGCCGGGGAGGATCGCGAAGCCTTCGCTGGCGAGCTGCCGCTTGGCGGCGGCGAGGTGGGAGGCGTCGCCCATCAACGCACCGGGATGTTCTCGTAGTAGGGGATCGGAATCTCGTCCTCGGCGTCGAGGCGCCCGACCATCATGGCGGTCACCGGATGGGCGATGTCCGGGTCGGTGAGGATGTTGAGGCAAGCCGGGCCGCCGGAGCCCTGCGCGGCGCGAACGGCCGGGGCGATGTCCTCGAAGCGGGTGATCTCCTCGCCACGGCAGCCGAAACCCTGCGCCACGGTGTGGTAGGCGCTGGGCGCGAGTTTCACGGCCGCGAGGTTCTGCTTGCCGAACACCAGCTCCTGGCCGTGCTGCGACATGCCCCAGGCGGCGTTGTTGAAGACCACGGTCAGGATCGGCAGGCCGTGGCGCGCCATGGTGTCGAACTCGGCGATGTGGAATCCCGCCGCGCCATCACCCATGATGACCGCGACCGGCTTGCCCGGACGCGCGCGGGCCAGCCCGATGGCGTAGCCCTGGCCGACGCCGAGCGTGCCGAGATAGCCGTTACCGAGGTAGAGGCCCGGGCCCGGCGAGCGGCCGAACGGCTGGAACCAGGCGGGCGCCTCGCCGCCGTCGTAGGCGATGGCGGTGTCCGGATCGAGCGCCTCGCCAACGGCGCGGGCGGCGTGGAACGGGTGGATCAGGCCGGCCGGGGTCATCGTCGGCGCGTCTTTGAACGCGCGTTGGCCTGCTGCGCGCAACTGACGCAGCAGCCCGATCCAGGCGCCCCGGTCCGGCCAGGCGCGTCCCTTGGCCGCCGCCAGCAGCGCGGCCAGCGCCTCGCCGGCGTCGGCGGTGACGGCGATGTCGGGCGCGCGCAGCCTCCCGATCTCGGCCCCGTCGATGTCGACCTGGACGAGCCGGGCGCGATCCGGGACGACCTGGCCGGAGCGGCCGCCCAGGAACAGCCCCTGGCGCGCGCCGATCAGGATCACGAGGTCTGCGGGCTGTTTCGCGCCCATCGCCGCCGCCGCGAGGCCTCCCGCGGCGCCGGCGTTCATCGGATGATCGGCCGGAAGCGCGCCGTTGGCCTTGCTGCTCGCCAGCACGGGCGTCCCGGTGAGGCTCGCGAAGTCGCCGAGCAGCTCCGAACACCGGGCCGAGAGCGCGCCGCCGCCGACGACGATCGCCGGCCGCTCGGCCTTCGCGACGAGGCCCAGGATCGCGTCCACCGCCTCGGGCGGGGGCGCCGGTCGGCCGACCAGAGCCGGCTGAGCCGGGAGCGCGATCTCGCCGTCCGCGACCGGCGCGAACATGACGTCGATCGGCGCCTCCAGGAACACCGGCCCCGGCCGGCCGCTGAGCGCCAGGCGCACGGCCTTGTCGACGAGGTCGGGGATGCGTTCGACATTCGTGATCCGGTGAGACCATTTGGTCACCGGGGCGGCCATCGCCACCTGGTCGAAGCCGCCTTGCAGCGGATTCGTCGCCACTTCGCGCAGCGGCGGCGAGCCGGCGATGAAGAGCACTGCCTGCGCGTCCAGCCAAGCGTCGACCATGGCGGTCAGCGCGTTGGCGAAGCCTGGCCCGGCGGTGATGACCGCAACGCCGATCTTGCCGGTCGCGCGCTGGTAGGCCTCGGCGGCGTGGCCGGCGGTGGCCTCGTGCCGTGTGTCGGTGAGTCGGATTCCCTCGTCCGGGCAGGCGACGAGGAAAGCGTCGAGGTGCCCGCCATGCAGCGCGAAGACCTCGGTGACGCCGAGCGCGCGCAGCGTCCTCGCCAGCACGACGCCGCCCGTGCTGCGTTCCGCGCCAGCCATCGGCATCCTCCTGCTTCCGTTGCCCTGCCGTCAGGGCGCCAGAAGCTTAGACTCAATTGCCCCAGCGGCGCTCAAGGGGCCTCACGGAAAGGGGAAGGGCATGCGATTCGACGGCAAGGTGGCGGTCATCACAGGCGGCGCATCCGGCATCGGGCTCGCAGCCGCGCGCCGGTTCCACACGGAAGGGGCGACGGTGGTGATTGCGGACGTCAACGACGAGCTGGGCGGGGCCGTCGTAGGCGAGCTCGGTCCCGAGCGGGCGCGCTACCGGCGCGCGGACGTTGCGGTCTGGGAGGACGTGGAAGCGCTGATGCAGGGCGCGGTCGCGGATTTCGGCCGGCTCGACGTGCTGTTCAACAACGCCGGCGTCGGCTCCTTCGCCCGCACGCCCGACCTCGAGATCGACGCCTGGCGGCGGGTGATCGACATCGACCTCACCGGCGTCTTCTTCGGCTGCAAGGCGGCGATCCCGCTGCTCAGGGCCCGGGGCGGCGGCGTAATCGTCAACACCGCCTCGATCTCGGGGCTGGCCGGCGACTACAGCTTCGCCGCCTACAACGCCGCCAAGGGCGCGGTGGTGAACTACACCCGCGCCGCGGCCATAGACCACGCCCGCGAGAACATCCGCATCAACGCCGTCTGTCCCGGCCCGGTCGACACGCCCCTGATCGCGGGGGTCAACACGCTGCAGGGCGTGCGCCAGACCTGGGACGAATGCGTGCCGCTCGGCCGGTTCGCGAAGCCCGAGGAGATCGCCGCTGTCGTCGCGTTCCTCGCCTCGGACGACGCGTCTTACGTCGTGGGCGCCGCCATCCCGGTCGACGGCGGCGTCATGGCGCACACCGGCCAGCCGAATCTGTCGCGACTGCTCGACGCCGGCTGACGCGCCTTACTCCGGCGCGGTGCGCTGGACCTCCCGGT
>JAKAZA010000153.1 GCA_021816155.1 Pseudomonadota bacterium
GCCTCGCCGGCATGGTTGGCTTCGCGCGCCGCCGCCGTCGCGGCCGCAAGCTGAAGGGCGGCCGCGAAGCCGATCGCGGCGAAAGCGACTGCAACGAGCGCGACCCAGGTCCCTGCGGCGGCGGATAGCAAATCAACGCCGGCGATCGGCGCGACCGCGAGCGCAGCGACTGAGGCGGCCACCAGCGCCGCGCCGAACGCGACGAATCGGCGACGGTCCAGCGTCGCCATCGCGGCGAGAGGGGCGACCGCCAGCGCCGTCAGCGGACCGCCGAGCCCACCGCTCAATCCGATCGCCGCCGTAACGCCAAGCGGCCAGGCGAGCGCCACGACGAAGCGGGCCGCCGGATCGCGGCGCCTGCGCAGAACCTGCCCGATCAGCCCCGGAGCGGCGGCGGCCGCCAGCGCCTCGCCGCTCTGCGCATCGCCAAGCGCCATCCAGGCGATGGCGGCCAGCGCGAAGCCGACGAACCAAGCGGCGTGCCAACTCGCCGCGCCACTCGCGGCGCGACGCTCGATGATGGCGTCGGCGTCTTCCATCCAGATTCCTGAGCCGCTCCCATCCGAACCGGCGCCGGAGCGTATCCCGTTCGCCCCGCTGCTGCGAGACGGCTCAATCCGCAGGCGACCCGCCATTGTGGGCCATCTGTGGACAAGAAACCGAATGGTAAGCGCGGCAGGCCAAGCTTGGGCGACATTTGGGAGATTGTGAGGCGGCATGCCCGAGGCGGCGTCCGTGCTGCAGGCCGAATCGCCACCGACCACGGGCGAGGCGCCGGCCAGCGCGTCGCGCCGTCGGACGGCGATGGACGCCCAGAAGCGCTCTTTCCTGCGCATGGTCAGTCATGAACTCAGAACGCCGCTGAACTCGATCATCGGGTTCTCGGAGATCATCTCGCGCGAGCTCTGCGGGCCGCTCGGCTCGCCTCAGTACAAGGAGTACGCCGAGCATGTGCGGCTCAGCGGTCTGAAGCTGCTGCGCCTCGTCAACCAGGTGGTGGAGATCGCCAGGCTGGAGGGCCACGTCACCGACCTCGAGCCCAGGCCCGAGCCGCTCGACCACGCGGTGGACGACGTGCTCGACCAGTTGCAGGCGGAGATCGTCGCGCGACGGATCACCGTGACCGTCGAAGGCCGGGGCCACCTGCCCGACGTCACCGCCGACCCGCGCGGGCTGCGCACCGTGTTGAGCAACCTGCTGCAAAACGCCATCACCTTCTCGCCGGAGGAAGGCGAGGTGCGGCTGAGGGCCCGACGCTCGCCGGGCGGCGTCCGGATCTGCATCGAGGACGACGGCGAAGGCGTGGCGCCCCAGGAGATCCCGCGCCTCCTGCGTCCTTTCGAACAAGGCCAGAACGCGCTCACGCGCTCTACCGAGGGCGCCGGCCTCGGTCTGCCGATCGTCGATCTGCTGTGCCACGCCATGGGCGGGGCGCTGAGGCTGGTCAGCGAACCGGGGCGGGGGCTGCGCGCTGAGGTGCTGTTGCCGTCCGCCTGAGGTCCGGCGTTCTGAGGGGCGCGCGTTGCAGCGCCGCGCCGACCGCCCTACATCCGGCGCCTCACCCGCAAGAGAAGACGCAGGCTGTGTCCATCGCCGAGGCGCTTGAAGAGCTTGAAGCCGAGTTCGACCTGCTCGGCGACTGGGAAGAGCGCTACCGCTACGTGATCGACCTGGGCCGCGGGCTCGCTCCCCTCACCGGCGTGGAGCGGAGCGACGCCAACAAGGTGCGCGGTTGCGCCAGCCAGGTCTGGCTGGTCACCGAGCCTCAGGGCGACGGGTCCTTGCGGTTCCGCGGCGATTCCGACGCCCATATCGTGCGCGGCCTGATCGCGATCCTCTTACGCCTCTACTCCGGCCGGCAGCCGGCCGAGATACTGACGTTCGACGCCAAGGCGGCTTTCGACCGGCTCGGCCTTACGGGCGCGCTCTCCGCGCAGCGCTCCAACGGCCTCTTCGCGATGACCGAGCGCATCCGCAAGGACGCCGCGGCCCGCGAGGCGGCCGGAAATACTCCAGTTTGAGGGACGCGACCGCGGCGTCAGGCCGCCCGGATGCCCGTCAGCATGTCGCTGCGCGGCGCCAGAACGGCGTCGTAGCCGAGGATGACGTCGACATCGCGGCCATTTGTTGCGAGCGGCAGGCGCAGCCATAGCAGCGTGATGTGGGCCGCGCCGCGCCACGCCATGCTGTGCTGGCCGGCGCGCGGGCGGCGTTCCTCGACCACCATATCGAGCTCACGGCGCCAGTAGACGGCCGCGTCTGACGAGTAGACGTCCTCGAGCCTTCGCCCGGTGATCTCGCTGCCGTACACGCCGTAGAGGCCCGTGCCGGCAAGACGGAGTCGATAGTCGCGGGGGCTCCGGACCACCTGTGTCAGGCTGACCGTCGGCAGCAGCCGCTTCATCCGGCCAGGATCCAGGTCGCGCCGAGCAGGCAGGGCGCCGCGCCGCCGCAAGCCTGCCCAGTAGGCGAACAGCTCCTCATGCGCCCTGAGGGCCGTGGATGGCGCGCCCAGCTCCGCACCCATGTTCGGATTCGTTAACAACCCCTTGGAATCCCGCCGAATCACTATCGCTCATTGAACGAATCGATGAAAGCCGAATTCTTCGACGGCCGGGTCATATGTTGAATAGTCAAGCATGTCGCAGGCCGGCGACGTTGCGTCGCAGCGCTGCGGCGGCGGCCATACTTGGGAAGCGCGCCGAAGCCGGCCAGGTGGGCGCCTGGCCGGCTTCGGCGGTTCACGACGTCTTACGCAGCCGCCATCGTCGCAAGCTTCTCCCGGAGCTCCCGTTTCAGGAACTTGCCGTTGGCGTTGCGGGGCAGGGGCTCGGTGAGGAACCAGATGTCACGCGGGATCTTGTGACGCGCAAGGTGCCCGGCGCAGTGGGCGCGCAACTCGTCCGCCGTGAGGCGGTAGCCTGGCCGTAGCACGACCGCCGCCGCCACCTCTTCGCCCAACCTAGGGTCCGGCACGCCGAACACGCAGCACTCGGCGATCGCCGGGTGGTGGTGCATGGCGGCCTCGACCTCGGCGCAATAGACATTCTCGCCCCCGCGCAGCACCATGTCCTTCTTGCGGTCGACGATGAAGATGAAGCCGTCCTCGTCGATCCGCGCCACGTCGCCGGTATGCAGCCAGCCATCGGTGATCGAGTCCGCGGTGGCCTCCGGCCGGTTCAGGTAGCCCTTGATCACCGACGCGCCGCGAACCCACAGTTCGCCGACCTGGCCCGGTCCCACCTGGTTCCCGTCATCGTCGACGCACTTCACCTCGAAGGTGGGCATGGCCGGGCCGACGCTGGCCGGCTTGCCCACATAGAAGTCGCCGGCGACGGCGGTGATGATCCCGCAGGTCTCGGTCATGCCGTAGCCGGTGTTCGGGCGGGCCGTCGCCACTTCGCTGTCGATCCGCTTGACCAGGTCCGGCTGCAGTGGCGCGCCGCCGCCGCCGACGGACATCAAGCTCGACGTGTCGTACTTGGCGAAGTCCGGATGGCTGATCAGCTCGCGCGCCATCACCGGCACGCCGCCGGCGCTGGTGACCCTCTCACGCTCGATCAGCTTCAGCGCCTCCAGCGGCTCCCACTTGTACATCAGCACCATCTTCCCGCCCGCTGCAGCGGTGGCGTAGGCGCCGCAGTTGTTGGCGGTGACATGGAAGAGGGGCGTGGTCACCAGCCCGACCGGAACCGGCGGCGCGGCGGGCGGCGCCTCGCCGGTCGCCTTCTGGGTCGCCAGCGCCTGAGCCTGCCCCGAGAACATCATGTTCATCAGATTGTTGATGCAGCCGCGGTGGGTCAGCTGCGCGCCCTTCGGGAACCCCGTCGTGCCCGAAGTGTAGAAGATGCAGGCGTCCGCGTCGGGATCGACGTCCACGTCCGGCAACGCGCCGCCGTGCTTCACCACGTCCGAATAGGGGATCACCCCGGCGGGAAGCTCGTCCGTGCGCGTGGCGACCAGCTTGAAGCGCGCGGCGGTGGCTGGGCGCTCCAAGATGCGCACGAGCCGCTCGTGGTCGCAGAAGACGACCTTGGGCTCGGAGTCGTTCAGCCCGTACTCGACTTCGTCCGCCACCCACCAGGCGTTCATGCCGACGGCGGCGACGCCGATCGAACAGCAGGCCCAGTAGAGCAGCATCCATTCCGGATAGTTGCGCATGGCGATCGCCACCCGGTCGCCGGGCCGCACGCCCTGATCCCAGAGCCAGGCGGCGATCGCCGCGACGCGCTTGTGCGCCTCGTTGTAGGTGATGCGCTCGTCCTGGTAGACCATGTAGTCGCGCGTCGGGAACTGGGCGGTGGACAGCCAGAACTCCCGCACGTTCTTCGGCGCGTTCTTGAACGCGCGAACGGGGACGCCGCGCACGTCGACCGTCACAACCTCGAACGGCGCCCCGGGCGCCGTCAGCGCGGCCCATACTTCCTTCAACGCTTGATAGTGCATCGCTTCTCCCTTCGCGGCCCGACGGACCGCGTCTTCGTTCGCGTTTATGTCGGTTCGCTCAGCCCGCAAGCAGGGCCTTCAGCGCGGCCTCGGCCCGCTCGACCGTGCCGGAGTTGTCGCCGCCCGCGTCGTGGGCGCCGATGCCGTCGAGGTTGCGCTTGAAGACGCCCTGGCCGATCGAGGCCAGCCGGAAGGCGGAGAAGGCGAGATACCAGTTGAACCGGGGGATGCCGCTGCGCCCCGTGCGCCTGCAATACGCCTCGATGTAGGCCTCCCGCGTCGGGATGCCGCTGGTGGCGAAGTCGACCCCCTCGAGCGTGCCCCAGCTCGGCGACTTCGAGTCCCAGAGCATGCAATTGTAGGCGATGTCGGCGAGAGGATGGCCGAGCGTCGAGAGCTCCCAATCGAGTACGGCGACGATTCGCGGCTCCGTCGGATGGAACATCACGTTCTCGAGACGATAGTCTCCGTGCGCGATCGAGGTCACGCCGTCGTCGGGCGGCATCTGCCTTGGCAACTCCTCGATCAGGATCTCCATCGCCTCGATGCGGCTCGTCTCGGCGCCACGGTACTGCTTGATCCAGCGGTCGATCTGGCGGGCGAAGTAGTTGCCGGGCCGGCCGTAGTCCGCGAGGCCTATGGCCGCGTAGTCAACGCCATGCAGGCGGGCCAGCACCGCGTTGAGCTCGTCGTAGATCGCCGCCCGCTCGCTCGCTTCCAGCCCCGGCAGCCGGGCGTCGCGGAAGATGCGGCCCTGAAGGTAGTCCATCACGTAGAACGTGGTGCCGATCACGCCCTCGTCGAGGCAGAGCGCGCGCATCCGCGGCGCGGGGAAGCCCACGCCGCCCAGCGCCTTCATCACGCGGTGCTCACGGTCGACCTGGTGCGCGCTGGCCAGCAGCTGGCCGGGGGGCTTCTTGCGCAGCACGAGGCGCTGATCGCCCGCGAAGATCATGAAGGTGGGGTTCGAGGCGCCGCCGTGGAACTGACGCACCTCGATGTCGCCCGTCACGTGGTCCACGTTGTCCCTGAGCCACGCGGCGAGCCGCGCCTCGTCGAAGCGATGGGCGGGCCTCACCTCGCCCAGGTTCGCCGGGAGTCCGTCCCGATCGGCCATTGCGTTCCCTAACGTTCGCGCGCTCGTCATTACGGCGCCTGCCGGCCGCTTAGCATGTCGACGCGGCGGCAGGCCAAGAGGGAGACGCGCCCATGCCCGACAATGTCCCAGCGACCGCGCCCGCCATCGCCGTACGCGATTTCGTCCACACTCTTTACCAGGTGAAGGACCACATCTGCCGGATCACACTGAACCGGCCGGACCGGCGCAACGCTCTCAACCCGCGCGCCTACGCCGAGATCGAGGCCGCGTTCCGCCACGCCCACGCGGACATCGACGTCCGCTGCGTGATCGTCACAGGCGCGGACCCGTCGTTCTGTTCCGGCGAGGACGTGAAGGAGATGATGACCGGCGAGGCGCGCCCCGAACCGGCCGCGCAGCGCGTCGAGTTCCGTCCCACGCCCGCCGCCATGGCCGTGATCGAGTGCGACAAGCCGGTGATCGCGGCGGTGAACGGCCCCGCGGTTGGCTGGGGGATGGAGCTGGCGCTCTACGCCGACATCCGCATCGCCTCGGAAAAGGCCGTGTTCGCCGAGCTGTTCATCAAGCGCGGTCTCGTTTGCGACGTCGGCGGCTTCTGGAAGCTGCCGGCCATCGTCGGGCACGCGAAGGCCGCAGAGCTGCTGTTCACCGGCGAGCCGGTGGGCGCCAAGGAGGCGGAGCGCATCGGCCTCGTGCGCCAGCTCACCAACCACGCCGACGTCGTGCGCGCAGCCGAGCACCTCGCCGGCTACATAGCCGCCAACCCGCCACTGGCGCTCGTGGCCATGAAGCAGGGCCTGCGGCGCGCCACGCCCGGCGATCCACACGAGATCGGGTCCTGGGCTATCGAGCAGATCTACCGCCTCTTCCGCACCGAGGATCACCGCGAGGGCGTGAAGAGTTTCCTTGAGAAGCGCGCGCCGGTGTTCGTGGGACGGTGATCGGGAAGCGGCCTGACGCTGGGTGATGCTTGCGCCCGGCTTCGGCGCGCGAGCATAGCATGGCCGGCTTTCAAGGAGCTTCGCCATGACCCTGCACACCTCCCTTTGCGACCTCCTGGGTGTCGAACACCCGATCATGCTGGCGGGGATGGGCGGGGTGTCGTTCGCGGAGCTGGCCGCGGCGGTGTCGAACGCCGGCGGCTACGGCGTGCTCGGCATGGCCGGACGGGGGCCGGATTTCATCCGCGAGCAGATGCGCCATGTGAGGAAACTCACCGACAAGCCGTTCGGGGTCGACCTGCTGGCCGCGACGCCCGAGAGCCTGACCGCGTCGGTGGATGTCATCATCGGCGAGGGCGCCTCGTCCTTTGTCGCGGGGCTCGGCGTGCCGATGCCGATCCTCGAGAAGCTGAAGAAGGCCGGCCTGAAGGTGATGGTGGTCTGCGGGGCGGTGAAGCACGCTGTGAAGGCGGAGCAGGCCGGGTGCGACGCGGTGATCTGCCAGGGTGGCGAGGGCGGCGGCCACACCGGGCTCGTCGGCACGCTGCCGCTGGTGGCGCAGGCCGTCGAGGCGGTGAAGATCCCGGTGGTGGGCGCGGGCGGCATCTACGACGGCCGCGGTCTGGCCGCAGTGCTGGCGCTGGGCGCCGTCGGCGCCTGGATGGGCACGCGCTTTATTGCGTCCAACGAGGCGCACGCCGGGGGGCTCTATCGCGAGACCATCCTGGAGGCTTCGGACGAATCCACCGTCCGCACCCGGAGCTACTCGGGCAAGCCCATGCGGGTGAAGAGGAACGCCTGGACCGACGACTGGGAAAGCCGCCCGCAGGAAATACAGCCGTTCCCCATGCAGGCCGGACTCTCGTCGCGCGCCGGCGTGCTGGGCGGCATCGGCGGCCAGATCGAGGGCCTCGACCCCGATCGCTCGTGCTTCGCGATGGGCCAGTCGGCCGGCGGCGTCCGCGACATACTGCCGGCGGGTGAGATCGTCAGGCGCATCCTCGCCGAGGCCGACGCGGCGATCGCGCGGCTGGAAGCGCTGAGGACGAGGCAGGCGGCGAGGGTCTGATCCCCGAGCGGGAGCGCATCCCGGCGGCGCTATTTCTTCGACAGAGCCGCCAGCTGCTCCTGCATCGCGGCCATCTGCTTCTTGAGCTCCGCCAGGTCGTCCTTGCCCTGCTCAGGGGACGGCCCCGACGCGGGCGCCGCCGTGGCTGCCGACGGCTCGGTCTCGGAAGCGCCGAACGAGAACGGCGAGAACATTTTCATGGCGCGGTCGAACATGGCGATGTTCTGGCGGATCGTGTCCTCGTAGGTGGAAAGGCCCGCCGGGTTCATCGAGGCGAACTGACTTCTCAGCCGCTCCTGCTGGCGGATGAAAGAGTCGAGCGACAGTTCAAGATAGCTCGGCAGGAAGGCCTGCATCTGATCGCCGTAGAAGCGGATGAGCTGGCGCAGGAACTGGATCGGCAGCAGGTTCTGGCCGCGGCTCTCCTCCTCGAAGATGATCTGGGTCAGCACCTTGCGCGTGATGTCTTCGCCGGTCTTGGCGTCGTAGACGACGAAGTCGACGCCTTCGCGCACCATGCCGGCCAAGTCGTCGAGCGTGATGTAGGTGCTGGTCGCTTTGTTGTAGAGCCGCCGGTTGGCGTATTTCTGGATCACCACCTTGTCGGCCGCGGCCTTACGCGTCTGGCCCTGGTCGGTCATGGCTTTCTTTCGCTCCCGCGACGTCGACAGACTCTTTCGCACTGCGGCGCCGGCGATGCAAACGCAGCATGACGGCCGCGTCAAATTTGACGTCGCGCGACGCCGAAGGGTTACGGGCGCGGCCAGTTCCGTGCATATGCTGATCTCTCCTCAGCGGCCGCCCGCAACGGCGCCGCCGGCAGCCCAAACCGGGAGAATCTCACGGCCGCCACCG
>JAKAZA010000154.1 GCA_021816155.1 Pseudomonadota bacterium
GGCTCGCCGACGAGGACGCGGTGAGCCAGGAGACGCAGCTCGCCGAGAGCGAGGAGAAGGCGATCCGCATGGCGCTGCTCGACGCTGCGATGACCGAGCTGACCGACCGCGAGCGCCATATCCTGATCGAGCGGCGCCTGAAGGACGACCCGACGACGCTCGAGGAGCTGGCCGGTGAGTACGGCGTGAGCCGCGAGCGCGTGCGCCAGATCGAAGTGCGCGCGTTCGAGAAGCTCCAGAAGGCGATGCGCGCCGCCGCCCGCGAACGGAACCTGGTGGCGGCTTGACGCTCCTAGGACGCGCGCCGCCAGCGGCGCGCCGGCGGCGCATGGACGCAGCGATGCGGCCCCGGTAGACGGAGCCCATGTCCATCGGCGTGTTCGATTCGGGGATCGGCGGCCTGACGGTGCTGCATGCGCTCGACAGGCACCTGCCGTCTGCGGACATCGTCTACCTGGCCGACCAGGCCAACACGCCCTACGGCGGGCGGCCGGGCGAGGAGATCGTCGACCTCACCCGCGCCTGCTGCATCCGTCTGTTCGACGCGGGCTGCGACCTCGTCATCCTCGCCTGCAACACAGCCGCGGCGGTCGCGCTGCGCCGCCTTCAGCAGACCTGGCTGCCTGACTACCGGCGCGCGCTGGGCCGCCCGGTGAACGTGCTGGGCCTGATCGTGCCGACGATCGAGGCGGCGACTGGCGTCGATTGGCGCGAGGCGCGGGCCGAGCGCGAGGACAAGCTGGAGAAGCTCGACATCCTCGGCATCTTCGCGACCCCCGCGACGGCGACCAGCCGCGTCTATGAGATCGAGATCGCCAAGCGCAGCGACGCGGTGGCCGTGTTCTCCGAACCCTGCCCCACGCTGGCGCGCCAGATCGAGTCAGGCGAGGCGGACGAGACGCTGCGGCCGGTCGTGGAGGGTCACGTGGCGGCGCTGACGCGCCGCATCGGCCGGCCGCCGGACCGCGCGATCCTCGGCTGCACGCACTACGAGATCATCGCCGACCTTTTCCGCGCCGCGCTGCCGCCCGGCACGCCGCTGATCCATCAGCCTGAAGCCACCGCCGACGCAGTGGCCCGCTACCTGGCCCGCCACCCCGAGTACGACGCCGGACGCGGCGGCGAGCGCCGCTTTCTGACCACCGGCCGCGCCGGCGACCAGAACGGTCTTGCGGCCAGGTTCTGGGGGTCGCGGCTGAGCTTCCAAGCGGCCGCTTGATGGAGAGCCTCAGGCCGCGGAGCGCCGCGGCTGGGCGGCCTCGGCTGGCAGCCTGTCGAGCAGCGGTAGGACCAGACCCTCGACCTGCGCGCGGCGTAGCGTCACCGGATCAAGCTTCGAAAGCCCGTCGCCTAGCTTCGTCGCCAGGCCCCTGAGCGCAGGATCGGCGCAGGCTCGCTGAGAGTTGACCAGTATCTCGGCCTGGGCGCGCATAGCGCGAAGCGCCTGACGCGGGTCGATCTCGATGGCCGCGAGCGCGGCCTTGAGGATCTTCAACGCCTGTTGCACGCGCGCCTCATCAGGCGTCACGGCGTGGTCGACACGCCGCTTGAGCGGACCCGAATAGTCGCCGGAGTTGAATCGCCGCCGATCCGGTCCGACGTAGCCGATGCCTTCGACCCAGTCGCGTGGGCGAGCCGCCACCGCCTCGAGGCGGCGGGTGAGATCGCGGATCGTGAACGGCTTGCGCAGGAACTCATGCACGCCGGCGTCGCGCGCGCCGATTATCACCGCGGCCGTGGCTTCCGACGAGACCATGATCACCGGCGCCTTGCGGCAGCCTACGTCGCTGCGGCGCAGCGCGCGGGTGAAGCCGAGACCGTCGAGGCCCGCCCCATGATCGACGAAGACGACATGGGGTTCGACACCTTCCGCCACGGCGAGCGCCCTCGGCGTCTCGGATGCGGTCCAGATCTGACACTGGCAGATGTCGCGCAGCAGATCGGCAAGCAGCTTGGACGAAGCCGGCTGGGCGCCGACGACAAGGACGCGCTGCATCAGCGCACAGATGCGCTGGTGGGTCTTGGCGTCCGCCGTGAACACCAAATCAGCTCCGTCAGGCGTTAACCGGCCCATGTAGGGCGGGAGTTGGTAAACAGCCGCTTTACTGGCGTGCTTGACGACAGCCAAGCTACCCGCTGTGGGCGTTCAGTCCCGGAACGGATCGCGCATCACGATCATGTCCTCGCGCTCCGGGCTGGTGCCGAGCAGCGCCACGGGTGCGCCGATCAGCTCCTCGATGCGACGGACGTACTTCACCGCCTCGGCCGGGAGGTCGCGGAAACTGCGCGCGCCGCGGGTCGAGGCGGTCCATCCCTCGATCTCTTCGTAGATCGGCGTGAGCGCCGCCTGCGCCTTCAGCCCGGCCGGGAGGTAGTCGATCCGACGTTCGCCCGCCTGGTAGCCGACGCAGATCTTCAGGGTTGGCAGGCCATCGAGCACATCGAGCTTGGTGAGCGCGATGCCGTCGATCCCGTTCAGGGCCACAGATTGCCGCGCAAGCACCGCGTCGAACCAGCCGCAGCGCCGCGCCCGGCCGGTCACCACCCCGACCTCCTGGCCCACCTCGGAAAGGTGGCGCCCGACGTCATCGAAGAGCTCGGTCGGGAACGGCCCCTCGCCGACGCGCGTGGTGTAGGCTTTGAGGATGCCCAGCACGTAGCCCGGTCCCTTCGGCCCCAGCCCTGAGCCCGCCGCCGCCTGCCCCGCCACGGTGTTGGACGAAGTGACGAAGGGGTAGGTGCCGTGGTCGACGTCGAGGAGCGCTCCCTGCGCGCCCTCGAACAGAACCCGCTCGCCGGCCTTCACAGCCGCATCGAGCAGCCGCCAGGCGGGGCGCGCATAGGGAAGTATCTTCGGCGCAATCGCCTCCAGCGAAGCCAGGATCTCGTCCGCCTTCGCCTCGGGCAGCCCGAGGCCGCGGCGCAGAGGGCCATGGTGGGCGAGCAGCCGATCGATCTTGGCCTCCAGCGCTTCGCGGTCGTTCAGGTCGGCCACGCGGATGGCGCGGCGGCCGACCTTGTCCTCATAAGCGGGCCCGATGCCGCGACCGGTGGTGCCGATCTTGTTGGCCGCCTGGGCCTCCCGGGCGACGTCGAGATCGCGGTGCAACGGCAGGATGAGCGAGGCGTTGTCGGCCAGCACCAGGAGGTCGGGCGTGATGTCGACGCCCTGCGCGCGGATACGCTCAATCTCGCCCAGCAGATGCCAAGGATCGACCACCACCCCGTTGCCGATCACGGACAACTTGCCCTGGACCACGCCCGACGGGAGCAGCGAGAGCTTGTAGACTTGATTGCCGACCACCAGCGTGTGGCCCGCATTGTGCCCGCCCTGGAAGCGCACGACTACGTCGGCCCTGGACGACAGCCAGTCGACCAGCTTGCCCTTGCCCTCGTCGCCCCACTGGGCGCCTACCACCGTCACGTTGGCCATGGGATACGACCCTCCGCCCCGCCGGCAGGAACCCCGGCCGCCCTTCGACAGGGACTCGGCGGCGGAGCAGGTCGCGATGACGCCACGGCCAAGCCGAGGCGCGGGGCGTTTAGACGCTGCCGGCGCAGGCCGTCAAGGCGGTCTGGACGGCGATTGGCCGCCACGCAGGCCGCTACAGTTCCAGCGCGTCCGACAGCATCGCTTCGGCCATCGCGCAGTGCATCGCGATCCCGCGCGCCATGACGGACTCGTCGATGACCATCCGGTTGGAGTGCAGCGCGCAGCAGGTTCGGAAATCGCCGCCCTCGGGCGCGCCGCCGAGGAACGCCATCGCGCCCGGCACCTTGTGCAGCACGTAGGAGAAGTCTTCGGCGCCCATCATCGGGTGGGTCATGCGGATGAATCCTTGCTCGCCGAACAGGCGTCGAGCCGTCTCTTCGGCGAGGTCGACGACCCGACCGTCGCAGACCGTGACGGGGAACCCGCGGTCGAAACTGACTTCGGCTTCGGCGCCGTGGGCGAGCGCGACATGCGTCGCGACCCGTTCGACTTGCGCCATCACCGCCTCGCGCTGGCGTTCGGAAAGCGTCCGGATGGTGCCTCTGAGCCGCGCGACCTCTGGGATGATGTTATCGGTGGTGCCGGAGTCGATCTGGGCGATTGTCACGACAGCCGGGTCGGAGACGGCCACGCGGCGCGTCACCATCGCCTGCAGGGCGATCACGATCTCGCAGGCGATCGGGATCGGGTCGAGCGCGTCCTGCGGCATCGAGGCGTGGCCGCCCTTGCCCTTGACCTTGATGCGTATCTTGTCGGACGAGGCGAGCAGCGGACCGGTGCGGCTCGCGATCACGCCTCGGGGCATGTTCGGCGAGATGTGCAGCGCGAAGGCTGCATCAGGCAACGGATCGATGAGGCCGTCTTCGAGCATGAACCGCGCGCCGTGCCAGCCTTCCTCTCCGGGCTGGAACATGAACATCACCGAGCCCGGCAGCTGGTCGCGCCGCTCGCAGAGCGCCCGCGCGGCGCCGGCCAGCATGGCCACGTGCGTGTCGTGGCCGCACGCGTGCATCGCGCCCTCATGTTGCGATGAGAACGGCAGGCCGGTGTCCTCGGTCAGCGGCAGCGCGTCCATGTCGCCGCGCAGGAGCACCGTGCGCCCGTTGGCCGGCCCCCGCAGCACCGCGATGAGCCCGCTCGTGGACGGCCCCTCGCGTATCTCCAGCGGCAGACCCGCCAGCGCGGCCTTCACCTTGGCGGTGGTCTTGGGCAGGTCGAGGCCGAGCTCGGGCTCGGCGTGGATCGCGCGGCGCAGGGCGACGGCGTCAGGCAACAGGGCCTCGCCGGCGTCGGTCCAGGTCTTGGCGTCCAGCGTGAGCGCGTTCATGGCCGGCCTCTCGGATTGATCCGTATTTGAGCGGACATGAGCCCGGACCGGCGCGAAAGTCCACCCGGCCTTTGCCGCGACCATTCCGTCCGACTAAGGAGGGAGACCATGGCGCGCCCCCGATTCCACCTCGCTTTTCCGGTCCGCGATCTCGCCGAGGCGCGCGCCTTCTACGGCGGCGTGCTCGGCTGTCCGGAGGGGCGATCGGCGGACGACTGGGTCGACTTCGACTTCCACGGCCACCAGATCGTCGCGCACCTCGCGCCGGAAGAAGCCGCGCCCGCCCCGACCAACGCCGTCGACGGCGAGGACGTGCCGGTGCGCCACTTCGGCCTGATCCTGGAGCCCGCGAGCTGGCGAGCGCTGGCCGAGCGCCTGGCGGGAGCCGGGGTGCGCTTCATCATCCAGCCGCAGACGCGCTTCGCCGGCGAGCCAGGCGAGCAGTCAACCCTTTTCGTGCTCGATCCATCCGGCAATGCGCTGGAATTCAAGGCGTTCGCCGACGAAGCCATGATCTTCGCGCGTTGAGCGCGCTACCCTCGCAGGCGGCGCAGCGCCGTCGGCGGGCCAATCCGAGCGATCGCCTCGTCCAAGGGCTCGATCGCGACACACATGTGGGAGGCGTTTGCGTGGATCAGGCGCGACCCGTCCAGCATCATGCCGATATGGCCCCGCCAGCAGACGAGGTCGCCGCGCACGAGGTTCGCGCGCTCGACAGAATGGCCGAGCCCCGCCTGGAGGTCGGTGTCGCGGGGACAGGCGAGGCCGCAGGCGTAGAGCGACTGTTGGATAAGGCCTGAACAGTCGAGCCCGACGCTGGTGCGACCGCCCCAGAGGTAGGGCGTTCCCAGGAACCGCTCGGCAACCGACGCCGCATCGCGCTCAAACAGACCGATCGGCGCCAGGTGGCCGGTCCAGAACCAGAGACCGTCGTCGGAGGCGGAGAACGAGCCTTCCTCGGCGAGGACGCGGACGAGCGCGTTCAGGCTGAACGGCCCCGCCGCGCGCGCCTTGATCGACGGCTCGGTGAAGGCGAAGCTGCGCAGGGCGCTGACGCGGTGGGTCGGCAGCCCGCTTCCGGTCGGCCAGAACGCGTCGCGGCTGACATAGCCCACGTAGCCGTCGCGGCGGGCCTGTCCCCAGAGGAATGCTCCGTCCTCGCCGAGCACGTCGAAGTTCTCGCCGTAGACGAGTTCGTCCATCCGCTCCGACGCCTGATCGGGCGCCCGGTGCAGGCCCGTGCTGGCCAGACCGATGCGCAGGGGCGTGCTTCGCGCGTAGCGGCGCGCCGGCAGGACTCCCTCCAGCCGCGCGTCTGCGACATCTGGCCTGGCGAGCGTGAGCCGTGGGTCGCGGTCGGTCATGCGTAGCGCGTCTTCAGCATCCGGTAGAGGCCGCGGACAGCTTGCGCCTCCGCGCCGGCGGGCCAGCCCGGCCGGCTTCGGGCATTCCAGGCGAAGATGTCGTAGTGCACCCAGGCGCCTTTCGGCGCGAAGCGCCGCAGGAAGAGCGCGGCGGTGATCGAGCCGGCCTGCGCCCACGGGTCCGGGTCGTTCTTCAGGTCGGCGATGTCGCTGTCGATGGCCGCGTCGTAGGGCGACCACAGCGGCATGCGCCACACGGGATCTTCCGTCGCTTTCGAGGCCGCTTCGATCTCGGCCGCGAGGCCCTCGTCGTCAGTATAGAATGGCGCGAGATCGGGGCCGACCGCGATGCGCGCCGCACCGGTGAGGGTGGCGAAGTCGATCGTGAGGTCCGGCTCCAGCTCGGCGGCCCTCGCGAGCGCATCGGCGAGGATCAGCCGTCCTTCCGCGTCCGTATTGCCCACTTCGATGGTGAGGCCCTTGCGCGAGTTCAGGACGTCGCCCGGACGCATCGCGTCGCCGGAGATCGCGTTCTCCGCCACCGGCAGGAGCACCGCGAGCCGCACGGGAAGATTGGCCGCCATCACCATGCGGCCAAGCGCGAGCGCGTGCGCAGCCCCGCCCATGTCCTTCTTCATCGTGCGCATGCCGGCCGAGGGCTTAATGTCGAGACCGCCGGTGTCAAAGACCACGCCCTTGCCGACCAGCGCCACCATGGGTCCAGAATCGCCCCACGAAAGCTCGACGAACCGCGGCGCCCGGTCCGGCGCGGCGGCGCGCCCGACGGCGTGCACCGCCGGGTAGCCGGCGTCGAGCAGCCCTTCGCCGACCACGACCGACGCCCGGGCGCCGAACGCCTCCGCCACTTCGCGGGCGATGGTCTCGATCTGCCGGGCTCCCATATCGGCCGCCGGCGTGTTGATCATATCCCTGGCGAGCGCGCAGGCGTGCGAGACAGCCCGCAGTTCCGCCAGATCGAGGCCGTCCGGCGCGACCAGCCTCGGACCGGGCTCTCCGCGCCGTGCCTTGTAGCGGTCGAACCTGTACGAGCCGAGTGCGAATGCAAGCGCCACGTCCGCCGGTTCCGGGCCGCCGCGGCGCGGGGTCAGCGTGTATAGACCCGGCGTCAGCCGCGAGGGCAGCGCGCGCAGCGCCATGGCCGACGCGCCGTCGCCGACGCCAACCAGCACCCGCTCCGCCCCGGTGTCGCCCGTCAGCGTCGCCACCTCTCCCGACTTGCCCTTGAACCGCGCGACGTCCGCCTGCACGCGCTGTCGCTGCGGCAAGGCGTCCAGCACACCATCCGCCTCGGCCGAGCCCACGAGTTGCAGGGGCGCGGCGGGCCCGTCGGCTTCGGGGATGACGGCCTCGGACATGGCGGTTTGAACCCTCGCAGAAAAAGCGCCGATGCTCGGGATTATGCTTAACGCTTCCTTGAGACCAGGGCCGCGATCCTACTGGACGCCAGATTCCGCCGAGATCCGCCATGCCCGCAACCCGCGCTCTGATCGCCACAGTATTCGCCCTCGCCGCCGCGCCGGCGTTCGCGGCCGCCGCCGGGGCGTCCCCGCCGCCGTCGGCCAAGCCGAACGCACCTCACGCGGCTACGCAATCGGCTGCGCAACCAACTACGCCGCCGCCGAAGCCGGCCAAGGCGACCCCTCAGCAGCGCGCCGAGGCCGAGCGCCTGCCCCCGTTGGCGAGGGCAGCTTTCTGGGCGCGTGAGGTCGACATCGATCCGGCCGACCTTCCGGCGCGCCTCAATCTGGCGAAGGCGTTGCGGGCGCTCGGCAAGTACGAGGAAGCCGCCGCTGCCGCCGACCAGATCCTGGTGATCCAGCCCGACAACCTCGAAGCGCTGCTGGAAAGCGCGCGGGCTCGCGTCGCGGCCAACGAGGGCTTCTACGCCATCCCGGACGCGCAGCGAGCCGAACAACTGGCGCCGCGCGACTGGCGGCCGGTGGCGGTGCTAGCCATCGCGCTGGAACAATCCGACCGCGACGCCGAGGCCCTCGCGGCGCACAAGCGAGCGCTCGCGCTGGCCCCCGACAACCCGGCGACGCTCACCAACCTCGGTCTGTATCTCGCCGCTCATGGCGATGCAGAGATC
>JAKAZA010000024.1 GCA_021816155.1 Pseudomonadota bacterium
TCGAGCGCGGCTTGGCGGGCGGGATCGGCGGTCACGGCCATGGCCTGCCCGCACTCCCGGCGTCGCGCAAGTCCTGGCCGCGGCGATCGTGCGGGTCTAGAGCGATCGGGCATGGCCGAACCCGATCCACCCGCCGGCGCAGCGCCGGGCAAGCAGCTTTCGCCAGCCGCGCGCCGCGCGCTGGAGGAAGCCGCCGCGCGTCGGGCCGCCGCCCCTCAGGCGCCACTGCCGCCCGAGGAGGGCGGGCCGTCGGGGCCAGAGCCGACCCGCTACGGCGACTGGGAGAGAAATGGCGTCGCGTCCGACTTCTGACGCGCTCGCCTGTGGGGTGCGTCTGCTCGCCGCTCGGGAGTGCGGCCGTTAAGGTTAACGGCCTGACCGGGGCACGGAGGCGACGATGAACTATCGGGCGGGTCTGATCGCTTGCGCGCTGGCGCTGATCGGCTGGGGAACGGCGTTCGCCGGTGGGTACTGGGACGCGGGGCCGTCGCCAGCGTCCCCTGCGCCCCAATACGCCGCCGCGCCGCCTTGTGAACAGGCCTGCGCGCCGCCGCCTTGCGGCTGCTGGCGGGACAGCCGTCCGCTCGTCCGCCGCGAAGCGCCACCGCCGGCGCCGGCGGTGGCGCTTCCGGTGGATTTCTTCGACGCCGAGGGCGGCGTCGGCCCCGCGTTTCCCGATTCCGGATACGGGGGCGGCGGCTACGTCGGGATAGGGGCGTTCGCCGCCGCGCAGGGCTTCGCCTCCGCGTCGGTCAGCGAGAACATCGGGGTCAACGTGTCGATCCTGCAGCGCGGCATGCGCAGGCGCTGGATGTCCCACGGCTGCTGTGGCCGTCGCTGGTAGGCTTCAGCCCTTCGCCATTTCCGCGGCGATGGCGAAGGCCGCGGCGCGGGGATCGTCGGCGGCGGTGACGGGCCGGCCGCACACGATGTGGCTCGCGCCCTGGCCGAGCGCGTAGGCCGGTGTCTCAGCGCGAGCCTGGTCGTCGCGCCCCGCCCATGCCGGCCGGACGCCGGGCGTCACCACCAGGAAGTTCGGGCCGCCGATCCGGCGCGCCAGCGCCGCCTCGCGCGGGCTGACGATCACGCCATCCGCGCCTGCCTCGAGCGCCTGGCGCACGCGCCGTTCGACGAGGTTGACCACCGACGTCGCGTAGCCGATCTGAGCGAGGTCCGCGTCGGCCAGGCTGGTCAGAACGGTCACGCCCAGCACCTTCAGCGGCGCGCCGGCTCGCCCACGCACCGCAGCCGCCAGCACCTGCGGCTCGGCGTGGACGGTCAGGAAGTCGCCGGCGCCGCTCGCCGCGATCGCCGCGGTCGCCTTCTCCACCGTCGCGCCGATGTCGTGCAGCTTCCAGTCGAGGAACACCTTGCGTCCGGCCCGCTTCAGACTGAGCGCCGTCTCGGCGCCGCCCATCGCGAGGAGCTGGAGGCCGATCTTGTAGAACGCCACTGCGTCGCCGAGTCGCTCGACGAGGTCCTCGGCCTCGGCGCGGCTTGCGAGGTCGAGCGCCACGATGAGACGTGGGTCGGCTTTGACGGGACGCGCGGCGACGCCGACGGCCAAGGCAGCCTCCTTTGGACAGGTGTCGATCTAGGCTAAGCATTGAAAATGAGCCCGGCCCACTTCGCGGTCAACTTCTTCGTCGCGCTCTTCGCGCTGATCGATCCTATCGGCAACACGCCGCTGTTCGCGGCGGCGACCGCGGGCGCCGCCGCGGCTGGCCGCCGGCTGACGGCGCTCTACATCGCGCTTTTCTCGTTCGGCTTTCTGACGTTCTTCTTCGCCACGGGCCTGGCCCTGCTTCAGTTCTTCGGCATCGGACTCACAGCGTTCCGGATCGCTGGAGGCGTGCTGCTCTTCCTCCTGGGGCTCGACATGGCCCGCGGCGACCTCGCGCAGACGCTCGGCGATGCGGCGGGCGACGCCGCCGACATGTCGCCCAGGGTCTACGCAAGGCTACGCTTCGAACGACTGGTGGTGCCTTTCGGCATGCCGTTGCTTATCGGGCCGGGGGCGATCTCCACGGCGGTGATCTACGCCGGCGAGGCGCGGCGGATGGGTTGGCCGGGGGAGGCGATCGGCGTCGGCGTGATCGCGGCCATCGCGCTCGCCATGCTGGCTTCGTTCTGGGTCTCGGGCGCGGTCACCCGCGCTCTGGGCGGGGTCGGCGCCGTCATCGTGATCCGCGTGCTCGGCCTCATCCTGTGCGCGATGGCGGTGCAGTTCATCATGGCGGGCGTCGCGGACGCGACCTTCGGCATCCTGCGGCCGGCCGCCGCGACGCCCTACCGCAGCAGCTAGTCAGAGCCGCCGGAAGCGGCTGGCCTGGCCCTGCATCAGGGCCATGCCCCACTCGTCGGGCAGCAGCTTCGAGAGCGCGGCGATGGCCTTGTTCGGCGCGCCAGTGACGCAGATCGGCCGGTTGGCCTCCGCCGCCTCGTAGCCGGCCTGCGCCACCTCGTCGGCGCCCAGCCACATCCAGGTCGGCGCGGCGTTGGTCACCCGTTCGCGCGTGCCAGCCGCATCGTGGAACTCCGTGTAGGTGAGCCCGGGACAGAGCGCGCTGACGTGGACGCCCGTGCCGGTCGTCTCCAGGTGCAGGCCTTGCGAGAAGCGGATCACCAGCGCCTTCGCCGGACCGTAGAGCGTGTGGCCGGGCGCCGGCGGGGTCAGGCCCGCGAGTGAGGCGACGTTGACGATCCGCCCGAACCGGCGCTCGAGCATTCCGGGCAGCACCCTGTGGCTCAGCTCGCAGACCGCCGTCACCATCACCTGCAGCAGCGCGGCCTGGTCCGCCCATCCCGTCGCCGTATAGGCGCCGGGCACGCCGTAGCCGGCGTTGTTGACGAGGGCGTCGACGGCGCGGCCGTTGTCCGCGACCTGGGCCAGGATCGCGCGCGGCGCCTCCGGGTCGGCGAGATCGGCCGGGATCACAAGGCTCGCCACGCCGAAGCGCAGCCGCGCTTCGTCGGCGAGCTGGTGCAGTCGGTCGGCGCGCCGGGCGGTCAGGGCGAGATCGTAGCCGTGGCTCGCATAGACCCGCGCCAGGGCCGCGCCGATGCCCGAAGAGGCGCCGGTGACGAGCGCGAGGCGTCCGCTCAAAGCTTCCTCCTGCGACGACATGACCCACATCCAGGGGCGCGCGGCAAGGTAGGCGTCCGGCGCGTCGGAAGACAACGCCCAGCCGCGCCGGCGACACGGCGGGAATTGAACGGCGCGTGGAACCGGTGTACGCGCCCCGCCGCTGCATGAGGGAGCGCTGCGCGAGAAAGCGCCGGCGACCCGGAGGAGAAGGTTTGGCTCTCGAAGCCCCGTCGCAAGCGGCCGCCCCCGACGCTGCCGGCCACATCTCGGAAGCCACCACCGACGCCGCGCCGGCCGGGACGCCGCACGCCAGCGTCGGACGCAGCGCGTTCCTGGCGCTGGCGGTCGGATCGCTTGGCGTGGTCTTCGGCGACATCGGCACGAGCCCGCTCTACGCGTTCCGGTCGGCGTTGCTGGCGATGCAGACGCCCGACGAGCTCAAGGGCGGCTCGAAGAACATCGCCGCCATCGTGCATCCCTCGCAGATCTACGGCGTGATCTCGCTGGCCCTTTGGGCGCTCATCATGGTGGTGACGGTCAAGTACGTCCTCTTCCTGATGCGCGCGGACAACAAGGGCGAGGGCGGCGTGCTCTCGCTCATGGCGCTGGCGCAGCGCGCGCTGGGCCGCCGCACGCTGGCCATCTTCATTCTCGGGCTGATGGGCGCGGCGCTGTTCTACGGCGACTCGGTGATCACGCCGGCGATCTCCGTGCTTTCGGCGGTCGAGGGCCTGCGCACCATCGATGCGATCAAGGACGACGTCACCACCGGCTTGGTGATGTTCATCAGCATCGGAATCCTCGTCGGCCTGTTCGTGGTGCAGTCGCGCGGGACGGCGCGCGTGGGCCAGCTGTTCGGGCCGGTCATGCTGGTCTGGTTCATAGCCATGTTCGCGTTGGGCGCGATGCACCTGATGGACGACCCGCGCATCTTCTTCGCCTTCAACCCGGGATACGGGATCACATTCCTGTGGACCCACGGCTTCGTGGGCTTCCTGGTGCTGGGCTCGGTGTTCCTGACCGTCACCGGGGCCGAGGCCCTTTACGCCGACATGGGCCATTTCGGGCGATGGCCGATCCAGTCGGCTTGGCTGTTCCTCGCGTTCCCGTGCCTTGCGGTGAACTATCTTGGCCAGGGGTCCGACGCGCTCGCCAAGCTCGCCTGGGCCAGGCGCATGGGCCGTCCATTCATGGACCACAATTGGTTCTTCATCCTGGCGCCCAACTTCATGCGCCCGGCGCTCGTGATCCTGGCCACCCTGGCCACCGTGATCGCCTCCCAGGCGGTGATCACCGGGGCCTATTCGATGAGCCAGCAGGCGATACAGCTCGGCCTTCTGCCGCGCATGGACGTGCGCCGCACCTCGGAGACCCAGACAGGCCAGATCTACCTGCCGCAGATCAACCTGATGCTGCTCGTGGGGGTGCTGGCGCTCGTGGCGTTCTTCCAGACGTCCGACGCGATGTCGAACGCTTACGGCCTGGCGGTCACGGGCACCATGGTGGTGACCACGACGCTGGCCTTCATCGTCGTTCGCCAGCTCTGGAAATGGGGGCCGCTGCGCACCGCCGCTCTGATCGGCCCGCTGGTGGTGATGGACCTGACGTTCCTGTCGGGCAACGCGCTGAAGGTGTTCCACGGCGGCTGGGCGCCGGTTCTGATCGGACTGTCGCTCTTCACCGTGATGCTCACCTGGAACCGCGGCACCCAGCTGCTGGCCGAAAAGACGCGGCGCGACAGCGTGCCTCTCGCAGACCTCGCCGACATCCTGAAGAGCCGCGCGCCGCACCGCGTGGCGGGCACCGCCGTCTTCCTCACGTCCGACCCGGATGTCGCGCCCGTGGCGCTGATGCACAATCTCAAGCACAACAAGGTTCTGCACGAGCAGAACGTCATTCTTACGGTCGTCACGGCCGAGACGCCGAGGGTCCGGGACGACGCCCGGATCAAGATCGAGCCGGTGTCGAGCGACTTCAGCAAGGTGATGATCACCTATGGCTTCATGGAGAGTCCCAACCTGCCCGCTGCGCTGGCGCTCTGCCGCAAGCAGGGGATGAAGTTCGACATCATGACCACCAGCTTCTTCCTCGGGCGCCGCTCGGTGGTTCCCGCGGCGCAGTCCGGCATGCCGCTCTGGCAGGACAAGCTGTTCATCTTCCTCATGAAGAACGCCACCAACCCGACCGATTTCTTCAACATCCCTCCGGGCCGGGTGGTCGAGATGGGCGCTCAGGTGACGGTCTAGGCGCGCCTGCGGCGACAGCCCTTGCGCTTACCCGCCCGACGCCCTTAAAGGCGCGCCTCGCTCTCGCTGGGGACACCCGCCCATGGCTGACCTGCCACCGCCGAAGAAAGTCGTGCTCGCCTATTCGGGCGGCCTGGACACCTCGATCATCCTGAAGTGGCTGCAGACCGAATACGGCTGCGAGGTGGTCACCTTCACCGCCGACCTCGGCCAGGGCGAAGAGCTGGGACCCGCGCGCGAGAAGGCGCTGATGCTGGGCATCAAGCCCGAGAACATCTTCATCGAGGATCTGCGCGAGGAGTTCGTGCGCGACTATGTGTTCCCGATGTTCCGGGCCAACACGGTCTACGAAGGGCAGTACCTGCTCGGCACCTCGATCGCCCGCCCGCTGATCGCCAAGACGCAGATCGACATCGCCCGCAAGGTCGGCGCCGATGCAGTCAGCCACGGCTCCACCGGCAAGGGCAACGACCAGGTCCGCTACGAAGTCGGGTACTATGCGCTTGAACCCGACATCCGGGTGATCGCCCCCTGGCGCGAGGAGGGCTTCTTCAAGAGCCGCGAGGCGATGCTCGCCTATGCGGAAGCGCACCAGATCCCGATCGCCAAGGACAAGCGCGGCGAGGCGCCGTTCAGCGTCGACGCCAACCTCCTGCACTCCTCGTCCGAGGGCAAGGTGCTGGAGGACCCGTCCGTCCAGGCGCCGGAGATGGTCTACCAGCGGACGATCGCGCCCGAGGACGCGCCCGACAAGGCGCACGTCTTTACGATGGACTTCGAGAAGGGCGACCCGGTGGCGATCGACGGCCAGCGCCTGTCGCCCGCGGCGCTGCTGACGAAGCTCAACGAGCTCGGCCACGACAATGGCATCGGCCGGCTCGACCTGGTGGAGAACCGCTACGTCGGCATGAAGTCGCGCGGCGTATACGAGACCCCCGGCGGGACGATCCTGCTCGCCGCCCACCGGGGCGTCGAGTCGATCACGCTCGACCGCGGCGCGATGCACCTGAAGGACGAGCTGATGCCCCGCTACGCGGAGCTGATCTACAACGGTTTCTGGTTCACCCCCGAGCGCGAGATGCTGCAGGCGGCCATCGACTACTCGCAGCGTCACGTCACGGGGCAGGTGCGGATCAAGCTTTACAAGGGCAACGTGACCGTGATCGGACGCACGAGCCCCTACTCGCTCTACGACCAGGATCTCGTCACCTTCGAGGAAGGCAGCGTCGCCTACGACCATCGCGACGCCTCCGGCTTCATCCGTCTGAATGCGTTACGCCTGCAGGTGAAGGCGAGGCGCGACCGGCGGGCCTAGAGCGGGCTGTATTCGGGCTGCGGCGGCCTTCGCCGCCCGGCCGTTCCGTTCAGGCGATGATGTCGGACGGCGTCTCGGCGAAAGCGGGCGTGTGGCTGAGCGCTTCCAGGTTCGCCTCGTGCGAGCTGCGGTTCAGCCGGTAGAAGAACAGCAGCGAGACCGCCGCGAGATTGAGCGTCAGGTTCGCCGGCAGCCACAGCAGCGCCATGTTGCGCATGACCACGGGGTCGACGAAGTCGACGTGACCGGCTTGCGCGCCGACCGGGAACCGCACGACCTCGAGGATGAGCGCGCCGAGCAGCCCGCCGATGCCAGTGGTGAACTTCGGCAGCAGGTTGGAAGCGGCGAAGAGCAGGCCCTCGGAGCGGACGCCGGTCCGGACCGCATTGTCCTCGGCGACGTCGGCGATCATCGAGCCGACGATGATGAAGCCGATCAGGGCCAACGTGTTGGAGAAGAAGCCGTCGATGGCCAGGATGGCGGGTATCGCCGGCGCGCTGTTCGGCGGGAGCCAGCCCAACAGTCGCAGCCCGACGGGCAGGACGCCGCCAAGGATGGCCAGCGTGAAGACGACCATCATGGTGCGCTTCTTGTCGAGCGCGCGCGACAGCATCGGCGCCGCGACGATGGCCAGCAGCGACGATGGGGCGACGAGAAGGCCGATCACGCCGACCATCTGGGGCGATAGCCCCCAGAAGTAGTAGTTCATGAAGGCGTTGATGGTGGCGGTGAGGCCGCCAGCGATCCCGGACAGCAGGCCGGCGCCCATCACCGCAATCAGCGACGGATTGGCCAGCGTCGTGAAGACCTCCCGCAGCGCCGCCGTCAACGACTGGCGTCGCTCCGGCGCCTGCCAGAGAGCGGGAATGTAGCGGTGCGTCGCCGCCGATGAGATGAGGATCGCGCCGAACGTCAGGACCGCCGCGAGCACGCCGAAGCTGGCGTAGGCGGCGGGGTCATTCTGGCCCAACGGATGGCTGGCGTCCTTGCGTAGGAACACGGTCTGCATCGTCAGGAACACGGCGACGCCGCCCGCGAAGCCGAAGAAGTAGCGGAAGCTGATGAGCGTCGTCCGATCGTGATAGTCCGGCGCGAGTTCCGGGGTCAGGGCGTCGCTCGGGATCTGGTAGAGGCTTACGCAGAGCCGCAAGGCGATCAGAAGGAGGAGAGTGTAAGCGGCGACCGCTGGCGGCGAGAACGCGTGCGGCGGCCGCCACAGCAGGAATATGGCGACGGCGATCGGAAGGGCCGAGGCGTACATGAACGGATGTCGTCGGCCCCACGGCGTGCGCAGCGTATCGGAAAGGCGCCCGATCAGCGGATCGAACACGGCGTCGATGGCCAGCGAAACGAAGACGACGAGCCCGACGATCGCCGGGTCGAGACCGATCACGCGGACCAGGAAGTAGGTGATCGTGGCCTGCGACAGGGCCGCGCCGGCGGTCGCCTGCGCTACCGAACCGATTCCGTAGGAGACCTTCGTGGCAAGGCCCAGCCGCGGCGGCTTAGACGCTTCGTTCAAGACGCTGATTCCCGCCGCCCCCCGCTCCACTTAAGCGTCAGAGGGGGGGCGGCGTCCATTAATTCGCGCAAACGACCGTCCGCAGGCTGCGGACGGGATGGGGCAAGGCGCCCGGATCAGGCCTTGGTGTCGACCGCGCCGCCTGAGTCCGCGCCGCCTGCGGCCGCGTAGGGGTTCTGGGCGACGGGGTCCGCGGACTCCGCGCCACCGGAGCCGCGGGCGGCCACGATGACCATCGCCGGGCGCACCAGGCGGCCGAACAGCTCGTAGCCGGGCTGGATCACCTGCAGCACGCCGCCGCCGGCGACGTCCGGCGCGGACTGCTCCTGCATCGCCTGGTGCAGGTGCGGGTCGAACTTCGCGCCACGCGCCGGGTCGATCTTCTTGAGCCCGTTGCGCTCGAACGCGCCCATCAGCTCGCGCTCGGTCATTTCGAGGCCAATGGCGAGGTTCTTGACCAGAGGGTCGGCCGCGTCCTTCGGCGCGTGCATCATCGCGCGCTGCAGGTTGTCCGCCACGCCGAGGAGATCGCGCGCGAACTTCTGGATCGCGTAGGCCCGCGAATCGTTGGCTTCGCGCTCGGCCCGCCGCTTCGTGTTCTCGGCGTCGGCCGCGACCCGCAGCACCTGGTCCTTCAGCGCCGAGATCTCGGCCCGGAGCGCCTCCACGTCGTCGTTCTGCTCCGCGGCGGCGGTCGCGTCGGCCTCGGTTCCCTGACCGTTCGCCGGCGTTTCGTCGTCACTCATCGTTCTGTCCGTCACCCATCCACGATGCGCCCGAGCACCCGGGCCGTGTAGTCGACCAGCGGAATCACACGAGCATAGTTCAGCCGGGCGGGACCTATCACGCCGATCGCGCCCAGCACCTTCTGTCGTCCGCTCATATAGGGCGCGGCGATCACGGCGGAACCCGAAAGAGAAAAGAGCCGCGTCTCCGCGCCGATGAAGATGCGCACGCCCTGCGCGTCGCGCACGTTGTCGAGGAGGCCGATCAGCTGTTCCTTCTGCTCGAGGTCGTCGAACAGCATGCGCACGCGCTCGAGGTCGGCCATGGCTTCCGGGTCGGCCAGCAGGTTGGCGCGGCCGCGCACGATCAGCGCGCGCTCGGTCTCGCCGCCGCCGCTCCAGGCCGCCAGGCCCTCCTCAACCAGCCGCGCCGCCGTGGCGTCGAGCTCGCGCCGCGCGCGCTCGAGTTCGCCGCCGACCTCGATTCGCGCCTCGGCGAGCGTGCGGCCGCGGAGCCGCGCGTTCAGGAAGTTGGACGCCTCGGCAAGCGCCGAGGGCGTGACGCCGGCCGGACGGCGCATCAGCCGGTTCTCCACCTGGCCGTCGTCGAAAACCATGATCACCAGCGCCTGGTCCGGGCCCAGCGCCACGAACTCGACGTGCTTGACGCCCGCCTCGCGCTGCGACGCGACCACGACCCCCGCGCCGCCCGCGAGGCCCGACAGGATCGAGCTCGCCTCGTTCATCGCTTCCTCGAGCGAGCGGCCGTGGGCGGTGAGCCGCGCCTCGATCATGCGGCGATCCTCCTCGGCCAGGTCGCCCACTTCGAGCAGGCCGTCGACGAAGAGGCGCAGGCCGACGTGGGTCGGCATGCGGCCCGCGCTGATGTGCGGGGCGTCCAGCAATCCGAGTTCGGCCAGATCCTGCATGGTGTTGCGGATCGACGCCGGCGAGAGCCCGATACCGGCCCTGGCGAGGGTGCGCGATCCGACCGGCTCCCCGGTCTCCAGGTAGGCCTCGACGATGCGACGGAAAATATCGCGGGCGCGCGCGTCCAGCTCCGCGAGCGCGGGCCCTTGGGACAGTGATAGGCCGACGAAAGGGTTGGTCATCGTGCAGGCATTGAGGATAAGCGCGCGGAGATCGTGTGCAAGGAGTGACCCGTGGTGAAGCGACCTTCCGGCCGGCTGGCCGACCAGCTGCGCGAAGTGACGCTGGAGACCGACGTGAACCGCTATGCCGAGGGTTCGTGCCTCGTCTCGTTCGGCCATACCCGCGTGCTGGTGACGGCAAGCCTCGATGAGACCGTGCCCCCGTTCCTGCGCGGTCGCGGCCAGGGCTGGGTGACGGCCGAGTACGGCATGTTGCCGCGGGCCACTCACACCCGCGGCCGCCGCGAAGCGGCCGAGGGCAAGCAGTCCGGCCGCAGCCAGGAGATCCAGCGGCTGATCGGCCGCTCCCTGCGTGCGGTCACCGACCTGAGGGCCCTGGGCGAGCGGCAGATCACGCTCGACTGCGACGTCATCCAGGCGGACGGGGGCACGCGCACCGCGGCGATCACCGGCGCCTGGGTGGCGCTTCGGCTGGCCACCCGCTGGCTGAAGGACGAAGGCGTCATCGCCGCCGACGCAATCCGCGACCACGTTGCGGCTGTTTCCTGCGGCGTCTGCAAAGACCAGCCCGTGCTCGACCTCGACTACGAGGAGGACTCCACCGCCGAGGCGGACGCCAACTTCGTGCTGACCGGCGTCGGCGACATCGTGGAGATCCAGGCCACCGGCGAGAAGCGCGGGTTCACCAGGGCGGAGTTCGAGCAGCTCTTCACGTTGGCCCAAAGCGGCGTCGCGACCCTCGTGGAACTGCAGAAGAGGGCGATCGCCTAGGCTCGCAGCGGCATCAGCACGTACTGGACGCCGGCGTCGGTGGGATCCAGCACCAGGGTCGGGTCGAGCACGGTCGCGCCGCCCGCGTGTTCAGGGAAGCGGAACTCGGCGATCTCGCCGCCGATCTGGGTGGTGACGTCGAGGATGTAGCGCGCATTGAAGCCGATCTCGAACGGTTCGCCCTCGTAGTCGACCTCCAGCTCCTCGACCGCCTGGCCGGCGTCCATGTTGCGCACGGTGAGGGTCATGCGCCCGCTCTCGATCGAGAGCCGCACGGCGCGGCTCTGCTCGGTCGAGATGGTCGCCACGCGGTCGACCGCAGCGGCGAAGAGGGCGTTGTCGAGCGTCATCACACGCTTGTTGTCGCGCGGTATCACGCGCTCGTACGGCGGGAACGAGCCGTCGATCACCTTCGACGTCATCTGCGTGTGGTTCACGCCGAACCGCACCTTCTGCGCCGAGACACCCATCACCACCGTCTCGCCGCCGTCGTCCAGGAGGCGCCTCGCCTCGCCCACGGTCTTGCGGGGGATGATCACGCCTGGCGCGCCGGAGAAGCCCTCGGGGGCCGGCATCTCGGCCAGCGCCAGGCGGCGGCCGTCGGTCGCCACGGCGCGCAGCTTCGCTTGGCCCTCCTCGACGACGGCGTGCAGGTAGAGGCCGTTGAGGTAGTAGCGCGTCTCTTCGGTCGAGATGGCGAAGCGCGTCTTGTCGATCAGGCGGATGAGGTCGTTGGTGTCGATCGAGGTCGCCGCGCCAAGTCCCTCGGCCGACATCACCGGGAAATCGCCAGCCGGCAGGACCGGCAGGTTGAAGCGCGAACGGCCGGCGGCCACCTGCAGGCGGGGGTCTTCGCCGGTGTAGCTGAGCGAGACGTCCGCCCCTTCGGGCAGCTTTCGCACGATCTCATAGAGCGTGTGCGCCGGCGCCGTGATCTGGCCCGGGACGTCCACCTGCGCAGGGCTGGCGTCGGTGATCTCCATGTCGAGGTCGGTGGCCGAGAAGGCGACCTGGTCCTGGCCGGCCGAGAGCAGCACGTTGGAGAGGATCGGGATGGTGTTGCGCCGCTCGACGACGCTCTGCACGTGCCCGAGGGCCTTCAAGAGCGCCGCCCGCTCGATTGTCAGCTTCATCCAGGTCCTGTCCGCAAAGCCCCGCAGGCGGGTTTCGAATCCCCGCGCCGCTCTTCCGATCGGACGCGCGAGATTAGACGAAACCGCGCCCGGCGGAAGGCCTGCAGATTCCCATTGTCCACAGCTGCGCGACTCCTGCGCGACGGAGCGAACCTAGCGCCGTTTGATTCGTGACGCGGGCGTCATTTTTCTTGACACTGCGAACTGCTCGCAGGCATATCGCCGCGCCAGAACCGTCCAACTTGGGAGACTTAGCCGTGGCCGATGGCAATATCACGAAGGACGAAGTGTACCGCGCCGTGGCGCCTACCGACTTCGAGTCCATGCTCGAGCTCGACCGCTACAACAACCGCTCGACCGCCTTCGACAAGATCATTTCGGCCACGCACGACCACTTCTGGGACCCGCTCTCGAAGGACTACATCGACTTCAACGAGCCGTTCGACATGGAGAACGAGGCGCTGCTTCCCGAGGAGATGATCGGGGTGCTGCAGACCAACTACGGCAAGGAGATGCTCGCCGACCCGAAGAAGCGGATCGCCTTCATCAACGCCCAGACGCTGCGCTCGTTCTCGTCGATCCTGCACGGCGAGCAAGGCGCGCTGAACCTGTCGGCCAGCCTGTGCCACGTGCTCTATGACCAAGGCGCGCAGGAGTACGCCGCCAACCAGACCCGCGAAGAGGCCCGCCACGTCACGGCCTTCGCCAAGTACATCAAGGCCCGCTGGGGCCGGCCGGCGAAGTGCTCGCCGGTGCTGCAGAACCTGCTCGTCGAGATCATCTCCTCGCCGGAGGTCTACAAGAAGATCATCGGCATGCAGATGCTGGTGGAGGGCCTGGCCATGGGCGCCTTCGCGACCTTCTACCAGAAGCTCAACGACCCGCTCGGTCGCAAGCTGATGCAGCTCGTCATGACCGACGAGGCTTTCCACCACAAGTTCGGGAAGATCTGGGCCGACCGCACCATTCCGAAGCTGACCGAGGACGAGCACAACATCATCGAAGACTGGGCGGCTCACTGCTTCCAGACGCTGCTCTTCAATCTCGTCGCGCCGTCCGAGCAGCGCGACCTGTTCGAGGAATTCGGCATGGATCCCGACCGGGTGATCGCTGAATTCGCCGAGATCGCGACGGACGAGAACCGCCGCGAGGACATGAAGGAAGCCACCAACATCTTCCGCGTGCTGATCAAGACCCTGCTCAACGCTGGCATCATCACCGACCGCACGCGCGCCTTCTATGCGATGTATGTCGACATGGACGAGCTCAAGGGCGAAGGCGACAAGATGGTCGGAGACGAGATCGCCGAAGAAGGCATCGTCTACTTGAAGGCGATCAACTTCCGCGACCGCTCGCCAGGCCTGCGGCTTGCCGCCGCAGAGTAACGCTCAAGTTCTCATTTTAGTCGTGAATCGTGTTTAGCGCCCCGCATCCGAACGCGGGGCGCTTGCCTTTTCGCCGACCAGCGGCGAAAATCACGAAGGATGAGAATGAAGGTTCCGGTTGCGATTCTCTCCCTGCTGGCGCTGGCCGGCGTGGCGTTCCCGGTTGCGGCGGCTCAGTTGCAGCCGTTGCGCCCTGTCGCCCGGAATCTCTATTCCGGGCGGTGGTACGAGATCGCCCGCACCCCGAATATCACCGAAGGCGATTGCCAGGGCTCGACGTACGACTTCGCCGGCTGGTCGGCCGGCCAGTTCTCCGCCGTGCAGACATGCCATCAGGGCGGACCGGCCGGCCCGGCGCGTAGCATCAAGGTCAGCGGCCGCGTGCTGCCCCAGACTGCGAACACCAAGATGCAGCTCGCGATCCTCGGCGGCCTCTGGACCCAGCAGTACTGGATACTCGACCATGCGCTGGACAACGCGTGGCTGATCATGACCACGCCGAACAACCGTTATGTCTGGCTGATGTCGCGCCAGCCGGTGCTGACCGGCGCGTCCCGCGCCGCCGCGCTCGCCCGCCTGTCGCAGTTCGGCTTCGATCTGTCCCACCTCGTCTTCCCGCAGCAGGCGATGCGCTAGCGGACGGTTGACGGCGCGGAACGAAGCTGGAACACATCGGGCGTGGAGACGCTGGTCCTCGCCGTGTCGCGTCCTGAGACCACCGGCGCCGTGACCCGAGGCGCCGGACGGCTGATGGCTGCGCTGGGCTACGCGCCGCTCATGGAAGTGACGCTGCCTAACGGGCGACGCGCCGACATCATGGCGCTTGGGCCGAAGGGCGAGATCGCCATCTGCGAGGTCAAGTCGAGCGCCGAGGATTTCAGGACGGACGGCAAATGGCCAGAGTACCTGCCTTACTGCGACGTCTTCTACTTCGCCGTGGCCCCGGAGTTCCCTCGTGAAATACTGCCCGAGGCGCCTGGGCTGATCGTGGCCGATGCGTTCGGCGGGGCGGTGCTGCGCGAGCCGCCGGAAACGCTGCTGGCCGCCGCGCGGCGCAAGGCGCTGACGGTCGCCTTCGCGCGTCTGGCGGCGATGCGGACGATGGGCCTCTGAGTGGACCGCCAGCGCGGCCGGGGCCCGTCGGGACGGTCCCCGCGCGACCTACCGCGGCGCGCGCTTGGCCAGGATGCGCTGGAGCGTGCGCCGGTGCATGTTCAGCCGGCGCGCCGTTTCCGACACGTTGTGATTGCATAGTTCGTACACGCGCTGGATGTGCTCCCAGCGCACGCGGTCGGCGCTCATCGGGTTCTCAGGCGGGGCCGGCGTCGAACCCCCCTGCGCGAGCAGCGCCTTGACCACATCGTCGGCGTCGGCGGGCTTGGAGAGGTAGTCGACCGCGCCAGCCTTCACCGCGGCCACCGCCGTGGCGATATTGCCGTACCCGGTGAGCATGATCACCCGCGCGTCCGGTCGGGCCTCGCGCAAGGCTTCCACCACCTTCAGGCCGGAGCCGTCCTCGAGCCGCATGTCCAGCACCGCGAACGCCGGGGCGCGGGCGCGCACGGCAGCCAGAGCATCGGCGACCGACTCGACGAGTGTCGCGTGGAAGCCGCGGCTTTCGAGCGCGCGCCCGAGCCGGTTGCGAAGCGGTGCGTCGTCGTCGAGCAGCAGCAACGACTTGTCCTCCAGCCCGGCCACCGCGGTTTCAAGGCTCGACATCAGCACTCGCTCCCAGCTTCCCCAAGGGGCGCCACAAATCGCCCAAGTTGCATTCTGTCGTCCGAGAATGTGACTTTGCAAGTGCGGAGGCTTGCCTATGCGGTTGCCGGCGCTTCGATCCGCGATCTGGGCCAGCGGGCCGAGACGATCGCCCCGCCAGGCCGGCCATTGCGGAATTCCACCACGGCGCCGGTGCGCTCCAGCAGGGTCTTGGCGATGAAGAAGCCCAGGCCCATGCCGATGTGGCCCGTGCGCGAGCCCTCTGCGCCCGGACGACTGGTTACATAGGGCTCGCCCAGCTTTGCGAGGACCGCCGGCGAAAAGCCCGGGCCATCGTCGCGCACCTCGACCTGCACGCTCTCGGCGTCGAAGCGGGCGGTGACCAGGATCTCCTTGCGCGCGAAATCGAAGGCGTTCTCGACGATCGAGGTCATGGCGTGCACCACCTCGGGCCAGCGCCAGATGTTCGGCGTCTCGACGCCCGGCGCGCCGGTGACCACCGCCTCGACCCGCACCGCCTCCTCGCCGACGTAGGGGCGGACCACCTCGCTGACGAACTGCAGCAGGCTCATCCGCTCGTGCACCTGATCGCCGGTCTCGGGCGTCTCGGCGAGCCGCCGCAGGATGTCTCGGCAGCGCTGGGCCTGCGCCATCAGGAGCATCGCGTCGTCGTGCACGGGCCCTTCCGGCGTCTCCCGCGCCATCTCCTTGGCGACGACGGCGATCGTGGCGAGCGGCGTGCCCAGCTCATGCGCCGCCGCGGCGGCGAGCGCGCCTAGCGCGGACATGCGCTGTTCGCGCGCCAGCACCGTCTCGGTGACATTGAGCGCCAACTCCATCTGCGCCGCCTCCGTCGCCGCCTGATGGGCGTAGGCGGCCGCGAAGACGATGCCGGCCACCAGCGCCACCGCCAGCCCGGCGCGATAGATGACCGGCAGCGACGGAGGGTCGCCGTCGCTCCAGGGCAGCGGCATCGACCAGACGGCCAGCGTCAGCGTGGCCGCGATTGCGAGCAAGGCGAGGCCTGCGGCGAAGCGCGACGGCAGGCTCGCGCTTCCCAGGATCACCGGGGCGACGATCAGCAGCGCGAACGGATTGGCGAGCCCGCCGGTGAAGTAAAGCATCGCCGCGAGCTGGAGCACGTCGAAGCCCAGCTGGGCGGCCGGCTCCCAGTCGGCGCCGCTGCGACGCCCGAGCGGCGTGAACGTGAGCAGCAGGTTGAGCCCGATCCCGGCGCCGACCACGACGGCGCAGGCAAGGTAGGGCGCCGGGAACCGCAGGCCCTCGGCGACCACGGCCAGCGTCACCGCCTGACCGCCGAGGGCGAGCCACCGCAGCGTGATCAGGGTGCGAGCGCGCAGCCGGCCAGTGCGTCTGACCGACGACGCTGCGGCCGCTTGCGCCGCTGCCGCCCCCAGCGTATCGGGGCCCGGCTTGGCGGGGGCCTGAGTAACGTTCGAAGGCGAGAGCGCCATGGTCATCAGGATCGCCGAGATTGAGCGTGTAAGCGAGACCCGTCAAACGGGTTCTTGCAGGCGGGGCTCGCGTCTGGCGCGTGCCGTCGCCGCGGCGCTGGCGCTCGCCGCGCCGCTGGCCGCCTGCGCGCCGCACGCCGGCGGCTCGGGCGCCGCGCAGGTGGCGGCGAACCCCGACGAAACGCCGGGCGGGCCCTTCACGCTGATCGACCAGGACGGCAAGCCGGCCGACCAGCGCGTGTTGAACGGCAAGTGGAGCATCGTCTTCTTCGGCTATACGTTCTGTCCGGATTTCTGCCCCACGACGCTCACCACACTGGGCCAGACGATGAACGTGCTGGGGGCGAAGGCGCAGGACGTGCAGGTCGTGTTCATCACGGTGGACCCGGCTCGCGACACGCCGCAGCAGCTCAAGACCTACCTCTCGGCGCGCGTCTTTCCGCGGAACATGATCGGGCTCACGGGCACGCCGGCCCAGATCGCCCAGGTCGCGAAGGAGTACGTGGTCTACTACAAGAAGGACGGAACCGGACCGAACTACACCGTCGACCACTCGACGGCGCTTTACCTCATGGACCCCGCCGGCAAGTATCACGGCGTCATCGCCGACGGCCTCACGCCGCAGGAGGAAGCGCACCAGATCTCGGCGGCGATGTCCGGCGCCGCCTGAGAGGCCGCGACGATCCGTCCAGGTTTGTGCTGGACTTCGTTAAGCCAGGCCCCGATATGATGCTGCATCGCACAATCGGTGGCTCGATGCTCTACGCTTTGCACGAGGCGGCTTACCACACCGCGACACCTCTCAGAATCGCCGCGCAGGCCGCGCGCGAGTTCTGGAGTTCGCCGCTGAACCCGGCCAGCCATTCCACGTGGGGGCGAACGCTCTATGCGTCCGCCGACCTCGTCGCCAATCTCACCCACCGCTACGGCCGCCCGGAGTGGGGCGTCGCCTCGGTAAAGGTGAAGGATCGCACCGTCGCGGTGCGCGAGGACGTGGTCTGGCAGACACCGTGGGTGAAGCTGCGTCGCTTTTCGCGCGAGCCGCTGGACCTGCGCCGCGCCCGCGCGCCGCTGGCTTCGCCGCCCTTGCTGATCGTGGCGCCGTTGTCCGGCCACTACGCCACGCTGCTGCGCGGCACCGTGCAGACGTTCCTCCAGGATTTCGACGTCTACGTCACCGACTGGTCGAATGCGCGCGAAGTGCCGATCCTCGAGGGCCGCTTCGACTTCCACGATTACATCGACCACGTGGCCGACATCCTGCGCCAGATCGGCGAGCGGGCGCACGTGGTCGCCGTCTGCCAGCCGGGCCCACCGGTGCTCGCGGCGGCCGCGCTCATGGCCGAGGACGGCGATCCGCACCGACCCGCGAGCCTCAGTTTTCTCGGTAGCCCGATAGACGCCCGCTTCGCGCCGACGGCCACCAACCGCCTGGCCGAGGAGCGGCCGTTCAGCTGGTTCCAGCAGGCGATGATCTACACAGTGCCCGCGCCCTATCCGGGGATGGTGCGGCGCGTCTACCCGGGCTTCGTGCAGCTCTACAGCTTCATCTCGATGAACGCCGATCGGCACCGCGAGGCGCATGGGCGCTACTTCGAGCAGCTCGTCGCGGGCGATGGCGACTCGGCCGATCGGCACCGCGAATTCTATGACGAATACCTCTCGGTCCTCGATCTCACCGAGGAGTTCTACCTTCAGACGGTGGATACGGTCTTCCAGCGCTATCTGCTGCCGAAGGGTGAACTCGAGCACCGCGGGCGCAGGGTCGACCTCGCCGCCCTGTCGGACGTCGCGATCATGAGCGTCGAGGGCGAGAACGACGACATTTCGGGCGTCGGCCAGACCCAGGCGGTCCACGCCCTGACCCCCAACGTGCCAGACGCCCTGCACGAACTCTACGTTCAGCCGCGTGTCGGCCACTACGGCGTCTTCAACGGCCGCCGCTTCACCGACGAGATCTACCCGCGCATCCGCGCGTTCATCGACAAGGCCGAAGCCGCGGTTGCCGCGTAGCCCGCCGCGCGGCGGTTCACCGTTCGGAGAACATCACCCCGCCCTTCATCTTCGTCTCGCGGGGAGCCTCGACGATCGTCACGGTGACCGCCTCGATCGGGGCGTTGAAGTGCTTGACCACCGCGGCGGTGATGTCGGCGCAGAGCGCCTTCTTCTGCTCGGCCGAGCGGCCCTCGACGGCGTGGACGATGACTTCGGGCATGGGGCAAGCTCCTTCGACTGGCGCGCGCTATGCCGCGGCCGCGCCGCGCCGACAAGTCAGGCGTGGGCGGCGAACTCGCTCGCCGGGTCGCCGGCGATACGCGAGTGGTACATGACGCGCGGCTTGGTCATGTCCCAGGGGCAGGCGCGGTGCATCAGCGCGCGATTGTCCCACACCACCGCGTCGCCCGGCGCCCACTTGTGGTGATAGACGCGCGGCGGCTGCGTCGCGAAGGCCGCGAGATCCTCGAGCAGGCGCTCGGATTCGTCCTCGCCAAGCCCCGGGATGCCGAACGCATGGCGCCCGACGGCGAGGCACTTGCGGCCGGTCTCGGGATGGATCTTCACCAGGGGCCGGAGCGGCGGTTCCTCGACCGTCATGCCGTAGCCGGAATAGGCGCTCCCCGCCTTGTGCTCGTGGCCGAGCTTGCCCTGGCTGTAACGCAGCGAATGGTAGGCCTTCAGGTCCGCGATCCGCTCGCGCGTCGCCGGATCCAGCGCATCGTAGGCGGCGCGCATGTCGGCCCAGCCCGTCTCGCCGCCTTCGTCGGGCACGACGTGCGCGGTGAACACGGCGCCCTTGGCCTGCACGGGCATGTAGGTGGAATCGCAGTGCCAGCCCATGTTGCCCTTGAGCACCTTGATGACGTCATCGGCGCCGTCTTCCGGCCGCACGGAGCCGTCGGCGCGCACGTTGCTGATCGGCGCGATCTCGAACTCCGGCGGCCCGAAGCGGCGGGCGAACGCGATCTGTTCGTCGCGGGTCAGGTGCTGGCCTGGGAAGATCAGCAGCGCGTAGTCGAGCCACGTCCGATAGAGCGCCTCGAAACCCGCCGCATCGAGCTCGGCGACGCGGACGCCGGTGACGATCGCGCCAAACGTGGCGTCGAGCGGCTCGACGCGGAACGGAGAGGACCCGGCCATGGCGGCCTCCGGACGTTTCAGGCCAGGATACGCGCCTCGCGTCCGCCGCGCACCAGCGAACCGGGCAGCGCGCCGGTGGGCTCGCCGCTCTCGAACGTCACCTGGCCGGACTTGACCGTCTGGCTGTAGCCGTCCGCCCGTTGCACGAGGCGCCGTCCGCCGGCCGGGAGATCATAGACCGCCTCGGGGCGGTAGAGGCGCAGGTGGTCGAAATCGATCACGTTGAGGTCGGCCAGAAGGCCCGGCTTCAGCTGGCCGCGATCGGCGAGGCCGTAAGCCATCGCCGTGTCGCGCGTGAGCTTCCTCACCAGGAATTCCAGCGGGAAGCGCTCGCCCTTGGTGCGGTCGCGGCCCCAGTGCGTGAGGATGAAGGTCGGCATGCCCGCGTCGGCGATCACGCCGCAATGGGCGCCGCCGTCGGAGAGGCCGAACAGCACGTTGGGGTGCTGCATGTTCTTGCGGAAGAAGTCGAAGTTGTAGGTGAAGTAGCCGCCGAGCGGCTGGTAGAACAGCTCGCGGCCGCCCTCGCGCAGCAGGAGGTCGTACATCATCTCCAGCGGCGTCACGCCGGCCTGGTCGGCCATGCCCCCGACGCTGCCCGCGCGATCGGGCTCGTAGTTGGGGCGCTCCCCGAGCGGGAAGACGCGGTAGAGGAACTCCGACGGGTTCGCCGCCATCGGCCCGTTGCGGAACGTGGTCTCCTCCGCGAGGAGCGCGGCGCGGACTTCCGGCCGGCGCATGGCGGCGACCTTCGCCTCGAGCGACAGATGCGCGATCTCGCGCCGGTAGGTCGGATGGCCCGAGAAGACGTGGAAGCTGGAGGTGAGGCCGTGCAGCACGCCGGTGGGACGGCCGGCGATCTGTGGCCGGATCTCCATGCCCTGGACACGCGACTCCTCGGCGATGTTGTACATCTTGTCGCCTTCGTAGGCGCCGGCGGAGGTGGCCACCAGCGTCACCGGCAGGCCGGTCTGCCGGGCGAAGTCCTTCACCCAGGCCCACTCGTCGTCGTCGCCGAGGTGATCGGAGACGAGCTCGTAGACGCCGTGGCTCAGGCCCTTCATGGCCAGGCCCAGCGCCAGCATCTCGTCGGAGCCGGCGAAGGTGCCCGGCACGTGCACGCCGCGCACGTCGCGATGCAGCAGCGTCCGCGAGGTGGAAAAGCCGAGCGCCCCGGCGGCCACGCCCTCGCGCACCAGCGCCGCCATCTCGGCGATCTCGGCCTCGTTCGGCACGTAGTCGGTGTTGCAGCGCTCGCCCAGCACGTAGGCGCGCACGGCGCCGTGCGGCACCTGCGTCCCGACGTCGATGGCGCGCGGCATGGCCTCCAGCGCGTCGAGGTACTCAGGGAAGCGCTCCCACTTCCAGTCGATCCCCTCCGCCAGCGCCGAGCCGGGGATGTCCTCGACGCCCTCCATCAGCTCGATCAGGAACTGGTGCTGGTCGGGCCGCACCGGCGCGAAGCCGACGCCGCAGTTGCCCATCACCGCGGTGGTGACGCCGTGCCAGCTGGACGGCGCGAGCAGCGGGTCCCACGTGGCCTGGCCGTCATAGTGCGTGTGGATGTCGACGAAGCCGGGCGTCACGAGGCGGCCGCGCGCGTCGATCTCGCGCCGGCTCGGCCCGAGTTTGCCGCCCACCGCGACGATCCGGTCGCCGTCGATCGCCACGTCGCCCTCGAACGGCGTCGCGCCGCTCCCGTCGACGATGGTCCCGCCCCGGATGATCAAGTCCCGCATCGCGCCGCTCCTCGTCTCGCCCCGAGGTTGGATAATCCGGCGCCGCGCGGGAAGGGCAAGCGGCTAGTTCGCGCGCCTCTGCAGATCGCGCAGCGGCCGGAAGCTGATCCGCTCGATGTGCTCGGCCGCGAAAAGCGACGCCACCTCGCCGTCGAGCGCGCACGCATGGTCGTCGACGCGCACCTGGGCCGCGTCGCGGTCGTAGGCGCGCAGTTCGGGACCGTCGAGCACCGGGTGCAAAATGAACTCGGTGACGCCGGGCGCGAGAGTCGGCAGCCGCCGCTGCAGCAGATCCTTGGTCGACGCCTTCCAGCGGAAGACGAAGTCGTCCGGGTGCGCGAGGCCGCGCTCGGCCGCCGGACCGCGGACGGGAAAGCCCAGCGCCTCTTCGGCGCCCCGCCCCGCCATGCGCACGGGCACGCGGTACTCGGCCCCCAGCTCGAGGTAGAGCTCGTAGTAGCGCGGATGCACCTGCATCACGCCCATGTGCGCGTCGAGATGGGTCACGTCGACGCCCCAGGCGAGCGCCTGGTCGATCTGGGCCCGGCACTCGGCGGCGACGTCCGCCAGATCGGCCTTCGCCCAGACGGCCTCGGCCGTAGCGGGAAGACAGCCGTCCGCGTCGTGCAGCGAGGCCGCGCCCGTCAGCGAGCGCCAGCGGTAGGTCGGGTACTCGGCGGTGAGCGTAAGGTGGACGCCAACGTCCTTGCCGGCGAACAGCTCGACGCCTTCCTTGGCCCACGGGCAGGGCGTCATCAGCGTGGCGCTTGTGGCGACTCCCGTTTCCACCGCCTCGAGCGCGGCGAGGTTGGCCGAGTGGCTGGAGCCCAGGTCGTCGCAGTTGAGGATGACGAGCCGGGCGTTCTCGGGATAGCCCAACCGCTCGACGAGGGTCTGTCCGTCAGCCATGGCGCGCCTCCTTATGCTTCGTCCGGACGTTGGCCACAGCGCGCCGGTCATGTCGACAGCGGCTTTGTGAGTTTCCGCGGCGCCGCGCGTCGGGCTAGCGAGAATGCGATGTTCCAGCGCGCGATTCGCCATAGCGACGGCGACGTGATCCAGGTCGGCGCGGTCGACGTGCGGCTCATGGTGAGTCGCCGCGCCCGGAGGGTCTCGCTGCGCGTCGACCGTAGCCGGGGCGAGGTGCTGGCCGTGGCGCCGAGCGCGCGCCGGCTCGCCGACGCCGCCGCCTTCGCCTATGAGCGCCACGCCTGGATCGCCGCGCGCGCCGCCGAGCTTCGGCCGCCGACCCGCCTCGCGCCCGGCCTGGCGCTCAGCGTGTTCGGCGAGCCCTGCCGGCTCGCGCGGTCGGTGGGCCGGGCCAGCCTCGAGGGGCCGGCCTGGGAACGCGGCGTGCGGCTGTCGGCGAACGCCGACGGCGAAGCCTACGCCCGCGCGGCTGCTCAGTTGCTGAAGCGCGAGGCCAAGGCCTGGTTCGCGCCCCGCCTCGACCATCACTGCGCCGCGCTCGGCGTTCCAGCGCCGCCGGTGTCGATCGGCGACGCCCGCACGCGCTGGGGTTCCTGCACGCCCGGCGATGCGCGCCGCCACCCGTCGATCCGACTTTCGTGGCGCCTCGCGCTCGCACCGCCGCTGGTGGCCGACTACGTTGCGGCCCACGAATGCGCCCACCTTGTGGAGGCCAACCACGGGCCCCGCTTCTGGGCGCTCGTCCGTGACCTCGTGGGCGACCCGCGGCGGCACCGCGCCTGGCTGCGGGCGCATGGGGCGACGCTGCACGGGTACCGCTAGGCGGCAAGGCCCATCGTCTTCAGCTGCGCCGGCAGCTTGGGGTCGAGCGCGACCGCGGCGGCGATGTCGGCGTCGCCCTTGGCCTTGTTCCCCTGCTCGACCTCTGCTCGTCCCCGGCCGTAGAGCGACCAGGCGTCATGCGGGTCCTTCTTCAGAGCGGCGTCGTAGTCGGCCAGCGCACGGTCCAACCGGCCCTCGCGCAAATAGATCAGCCCGCGCACCTGCAGGTAATCGGTTGCGCCCGGCCGCAGCTTCATGGCCTGCGCGCAATCCGCCAGCGCCCTGTCCAGTTCCTGACCCCAGTAGGCGCGGGCGCGGCACCGGGCGAAGAGCGCCCAAGCGGTGTCTTCGCTGGGCGGCTTGCCGCTCAAGAGGCCGTCGTAGACGGCGACGGCGCGCTGGAAGAGCCCGGCCTGCACGTAGGCCGCGCCTACGGCGGCTGCGACGTTCGGCGTCAGCTTCAGGGCCTGGTCGAAGTCGGCCTCCGCGCCGGCGGTGTCGTGCGCCGTCAGCCGGAGCTCGCCGCGCGCAACCAGCGTCCTCGGCGCGTTCGGGTGCATCTGGATCGTGCGGTCGAAGTCGGCCATCGCCGGGGCCGGCTGGCGGTCGCGAAGGTAGGCGAAGCCGCGATCGGCGTAGAGGCCCGCGTTGTTCGGCTGGAGCGCGATCGCGCTGGTGTAGTCGGCGATCGCCCTGCCGAATTCCTCACGCGTGACGTACGCGTCGGCCCGACGGACGAAGCCGGCCGCGTCGTGCGGCGTGTCGTTCGCCCCGGCGGTGTCGGATAGCGGCGTCTGCGGCGGCGCAGGGGCGGCCGCCACGTGCTCGAGGTCGAAGACCGGGCCGCCGTTGTAGGTGAAGTAGAGCCGGCTCTGGCTCTTCGCGACGTAGATCCGGTGCGACAGGAAGAAGTCGGCGCCGACCAGCATGTCCGTGTCGCCGAGGTCGATGTCGGCGATCCGCAGGCGCGTGCCGGTGATCGTCTCATCACCGATCCGGAAGCTCTTGAACGGCGCCAGCCAGGTCTCCGTCAGCCGTCGTCCCAGGCCGCCGGCCGCGCCGAGCGCCGTGACGCCAGGTCCGGTCAGCTGGATGCCGGCGCGGCGCGCCGCCCGCAGCGTGAGCATCGAGCGCGGCGTCCCGGTGTCGAACATCACGTTGATCGCGACCCCGTTCAGCAGCGCCTTGCCGCGGATCCGGTTGCTCGGCGGCTGCATCGGGTCGATCGCCATCTCGTCCGAGCCGCCGGGCGCCCAGTAGCCGAGGTCGGCGTCCTGGCAGCCTTGCGCGCGGAACAGCCGCACGACGCCGTTGGCGAGGTCGTACTCAACGTCGGCGCCGCCCAGCAGGTTCTGGCCCAGAATTCCGTCACCGCCGCCCAGCCCGTGCTCGGCGACGAGGAAATCGACGTCGCGGCTCTTGTAGATTTCGCCGAGCGCGAACTGATCGACGCTGGCCACCCCCACCTGCGACTGCCCGGTGACCCCGCTCACCGTCATCGCTTGCGGGCCGTAGCGAACCCGCAGCCCGAGGCGCTTCGCCGCGGCCGGGCTGAGTACGCCCCAGAACGAACCCGTGTCTATGAACAGGTGGGCCGGACGCCCGTTGATGGTGGCCGCGACGATGGGGCGGGAGCCGACCATCGTGACGTGCAGATCTCCACCGTATTTCCCGAGCACGCAACCGCGCGGCCCGGCCAGCGCGGGCGCGGCCGCGCCGAGCAGGCAAAAGGCGGCGAGCGCTCCGGCGGCGATTCCCCTCATGGTCGCAAGACTAACCCGCTCATCCTAGCGCCGTGAAGCGCCGCGCTGCTGCCACCTGGTTGCCGGGGCGCGTGGTCTAAGGCGCGGACCCGGCCGGCGAGGTCGGGGTTCTGGCGCAGGAGTTTGGGATGTCCGAAGACCTAATTTTCTACACCCACCCCATGTCGCGCGGCCGGATCGCGCGCTGGATGATGGAGGAAGTCGGCAGGCCCTATCGCACCGAGATCCTCGACTATGCGACCACGATGAAGTCGCCGGCCTATCTGGCCGTCAACCCAATGGGCAAGGTGCCGGCGCTGAAGCATGGCGACACGGTGGTCACCGAAGCCGGCGCCATCTGCGCCTACATGGCCGACGCCTTCCCCGACGCCGGCCTCGCGCCGCCGCTGGGCGATCGCCGGCGCGGACCCTACTTCCGCTGGATGTTCTTCGCTGCGGGTCCGATCGAAGGCGCGATGGCGGCCCGGATGCTCGGCGCGGACGTCAAGCCGGAGCAGAAGCGCGCGGCCGGCTGGGGCGACCACGCCGATCTGATGAACGGGCTCGATGCCGCTCTGAAGGGCCGCGACTACATCCTGGGCGACACCTTCAGCGCCGCTGACGTCTACTTCGGCTCGCACATCGGCTGGGGCATGCAATTCGGCCTCGTCGAACGCCGCCCGGTCTTCGAGGCCTACCATGAGCGCTTGCAGAACCGCCCGGCCAACATCCGGGCGCGCGAGATCGACGACGCGCTGACGGCTCGGACGACGGCGCAGCAGGGGTCCCGGCCGGCTTCGGCTTGACGGACCGAGGCGCCGGGGACAAGGGGTTGTCTCGATGGACTCCGACCGCACGCCGAATGAAGGCGCTACGCTCACTTGGGGCGTGAAGCAGAGCTTCCGCGCCTATGTCGAAGGTTCGGGGGGCGTGATCGAGGTCGGCGAGGGCGCCCGGCGCGCCGCCGACGGCGAGTTCGTGTTCGCGTCAGCGCCGGGCGCGGGCCTCAGGCTGAACGCCGACGGCAAGCCGGAGGGAGCGGGCCGGTTCTTGGGCGAGGTCAGGTGCCAGGCGCACGGCGGCATGCTCGACGTCTTCCTCGCCGATCCCGGCGTCGAGGTCGGACCTGCCGGCGCCGCTGTCACCGTCGCCGACAGTCGCACGCGGGACCGCCGTGTCGAACTCGCGCTGCTCGACCTCGCCGCGGCGAAGGTCGGCGACGAGGGCGAGATCGTGATTCCCGCGAAGCTCTCGAAAGATGGCTGGCGGATCCTTGGCGACCACTATCTGCCGTCGACGCCGCTCGACCCGCTTCGCCTGAAGCTGCGGCCGAGCTGACCGGGACGGACGCCTCGCCGGACGACGGACGTCAGGCCGCCTCCAGACCGAGCACGCGGGCCCGATGCTCGGGCGTGAACACCGCCGCCGGCAGGGTTTCCGGCCCGGCCATCACCGCGAAGGCGTGGGCGCGCAGGGACGGGTCCGACGCCGCCCGCGCGAAGTGCTCCTGGCGCCGCGCCCTGGCCGCATCGCCGAACTCCATGTCGAGCGCAGACTGCAGCGCGGCGGTGAAGCGCAGCCGCCGCATGCGTTCGGCGCGCTCCTCGGCGTAGGGGGCGAACAGCGCGCTCGACCAGTCGTCCGACTGGAGCATGAGTTCGCTCACCGTCCGCACGTCGCGATAGGTGATCGAAAGGCCGAGGCCGATGATCGGGTCGTTCCAACCGGCCGCGTCGCCCACCAGCACGACGCCCGGCGCGAATGGCCGGTCGGTCCACGAGTCGCTGTTGACGTAGCTGAGGAGCGGCCCGGCCGGTCGCCCGGCGACAAGGCGCGCGTTGTCTGGGCTCGAGCGCATGCCGAAGGTGTCGAGGAAGCGGCGCGCCCCATCAGCCCCCTTGAAGCGGCCGGCCTCGGAGAGCGCGTAGCCGCCGTAGACGCGGACCCTCCCGCCACCTTGCGGAAAGGCCAGGAACGCGAAGTCGCCCTCGGTGCCGATCGCCTGCAGGTCGTCGCTCCAGCCGTCGGCGCCTTCGACCAGCAGCCCGGCGAACCAGTGATGCGGTGCGTCCTGATGCAGCTCGACGCCTGCCGCCTCGCGCACCTGGGAGGTGCGGCCGTCGGCGCCGACGACGAGCCGCGCGCGTGCCTGGTGCAGGGCGCCAGCGTGTTCGTAGGCGACGCCCGGCGACGCGCCGAGGTCGATCCTGGCGACGTTGGCGCCGCGTTTCACCTCGGCGCCGGCCGCAGCCGCGGCTTCGATCAGCGTCTGGCAGTGGCGCGGATGGCCGAGGCAGAGCGGCCCCGGAACGCCTTCCTTGAAGACGCCGAGCGGCAGCGCGGCTGCGGCGGCGAGGGCCGGGTCCAGGGATTCGTCGAAGGTTATGTGTCGCGTCAGGTGGTGTCCGCCCGCGCTGACCAGCAGGTCGTACAGTCCCAGCCGCTTCACCTCGGCGACGCCCCACGGCGCGATCCATTCGCCCCGCACCCGATCCTCGAACGCCTCGCTGCGTTCGAGCAGGAGGATCCGCCTGCCGGCGCGCGCCATGACCGTGGCCAGCGCCGACCCTCCGATCCCGCCGCCGACGATGATGAGGTCGTAGCTGTGCATGGGTCCGCCCCGCCGCCTTCGAGGCGCCAGCGTGCCGTCATGCGGGAGGCCAGATCAAGCCTGACCCTACGGAGCGAACCCCGCGTCCCGCAAGCGCGCGGCTGCCCCTGCGTCGGTGTTCCCTGTTCACGGCGCAGCGGCGGGCCTAAACAGTCACTCATGCAGCGCACCCAGCTCGGCCGCACCGGCCTCTCCGTTTCCCGCCTCTGCCTCGGCACGATGACGTTCGGGCTGCAGTGCGAGGAGCCGCTCAGCCACCAGATCCTCGACCGCGCCGCCGAGGGCGGCATCGACTTCCTCGACACCGCCGACGTCTATCCGCTCGGCGGCGGCGCCAACACTGTCGGGCGCACCGAGGAGATCGTCGGTGACTGGCTCGCCGGCAAGCGTCACGACTACGTGCTGGCGACGAAGTGCGTCGGCCGCACCGGCCGCAAGCCCTGGGACCAGGGCATGAGCCGCAAGCACATCCTCGACGCGATCGACGCCTCGCTGCGACGCCTGAAGACCGACTACGTCGACCTCTACCAGTTGCACAGCTACGACCCCACGACCCCGCTCGACGAGGCGCTGGAGGCGCTGGACTGCGTAGTGGAGAGCGGCAAGGCCCGCTACGTGGGTGTCTCCAACTGGCCGGCCTACAAGGTCGCCAGGGCCATCGGGCGCGCCGAGCTGAAGGGCTGGGCCGGGATCACGACCCTGCAGCCGCGCTACAACCTCCTTTTCCGCACGTTCGAGCGCGACCTCCTGCCGCTCGCCCACGAGGAGGGGATCGGCGTCATCCCCTACAACCCGCTGGCCGGCGGCATGCTGACCGGCAAGCACAGGCCGGGCGCGCCGCCGCAGGGCACGCGCTTCACGCTCGGCACGGCGGGCGCCCGTTACCAGGAGCGCTACTGGCACGAGCGCGAATTCGCCGCGGTCGAGGCGTTGAAGGGCGTGGCGGCCGAGGCCGGCATGAGCCTCGCCACGATGGCGGTAAGCTGGGTTCTCGCCAACCCCGCCATAAGCGCTCCGATCGTCGGCGCCAGCCGTCCAGACCAGCTTCCCGAGAGCCTCGCCGCCGCCGACAAGCCGCTTCCGCCAGACCTGAAGGCGAAGCTCGACGAGTTGACCCACGAATGGCGCGCCCTCGACGCCGAGCGGTGACGCTCCGCGCCTGCCCGGGGGAAGCGTAGTGCGCTCGGCGGTCAGCCGTCTCGTGCTGACCGACTTCCGTTCCTATGCGTCGGCGGAACTGGCGGCGGACGGGCGCAGCGTCTTCCTCTTCGGCGCGAACGGGGCGGGGAAGACAAATCTCCTCGAGGCGGTCAGCCTGCTCTCGCCGGGGCGCGGGATGCGGGGGACGAGCCTGCCGGACCTGGGGCGACGGCTGCCAGGCGAGGCGCTGGGGCGGGCCTGGGCGATTTCGGCGACGATCGGGAGCGGCGACGCCGAAGTGCGCCTGGGCACAGGCGTCGAAGCGTCGGGCGCGGCGCGCCGCATCGTGCGGGTGCGTGGCGAGACCGTTCCGCCCGGTCGGCTCGCCGAGCACGTACGGCCGCTGTGGCTGACGCCGGCGCAGGACCGGCTGTTCCTCGAAGGCGCGAGCGAGCGGCGCAGGTTCTTCGACCGGCTGGTGTTCGCCGCCGAGCCGATCCACGCCGCGCATGCGGCGGCCTACGACCGCTCGCTTCGCGAGCGCTCGCGCCTGCTCGCCGCCGAGGAGACCGCTGATCCGGCCTGGCTCGCCGCGCTCGAGGCGCGCATGGCCGAAGCCGGCGCCCGGGTGGCCGAGGGGCGCGCCTTCACGCTGCAGGCGCTGCAGGCGGAGATCGACCAGCGCGACGCACGCCCATTTCCAAGGGCGCTGCTCTCGCTGACCGGCGCGTTCGAGCAGCTGTGCCTTGCGGGCGCCGCCCTCGCCGAGGTCGAGGCGCAACTCGCCGCGGCCCTGGCGGCGTCGAGGCCGCGCGACGCGGCTGCGGGCCGTGCGCTGACGGGCCCGCACCGGAGCGATCTGGCGGTCGTGCACGCCGCCTTGCGGCGCCCTGCCGCGGAGTGCTCGACCGGGGAACAGAAAGCGCTGATTCTGAACCTGATTTTGGCCCAGGCCGCGCGTCTTTCGCGTGCAAAGTCCCAGCCGAATCCTATATTGTTGCTCGACGAGGTCGCGGCGCACCTGGATCAGCTCCGGCGCGCCGCGCTCGCCGACGAAATCGGGGCGCTCGGCCTGCAAGCCTTCCTCACTGGCACGGACGAGGCGCTGTTCGACCCCTTCAAGGCCGACGCTCTGGGCGTTCTCGTGGACGCCTCGCAGCTGGCCCCGCTGGATAGCTGATGACCGACGAAAGAGACGAAGGCGCCGCGGCCGACTACGGCGCGGAATCCATCAAGGTCCTGAAGGGCCTGGATGCGGTGCGCAAGCGCCCCGGAATGTACATCGGAGACACCGACGACGGCTCGGGTCTGCACCACATGGTCTACGAGGTGCTCGACAACTCCATCGACGAGGCCCTGGGCGACTGGGCGAGCCGCGTCGAGGTGATCCTCAACGCTGACGGTTCGGCCACGGTCACCGACGACGGCCGCGGCATCCCCACCGACATCCACGAGGGCGAAGGCGTCTCGGCAGCCGAGGTCGTGATGACCCAGCTGCACGCCGGCGGCAAGTTCGACCAGAACGCCTACAAGGTCTCCGGCGGCCTGCACGGCGTCGGCGTATCGGTCGTCAACGCGCTTTCCGAGTGGCTGAAGCTCACCATCTACCAGGGCGGGCTCACCCACGAGATGATGTTCCGCCATGGCGACCCGGTCGCGCCGCTGGCCGTGACCGGTCCGGCGCCGAAGCGCGACAACGGCGAGTTCCTCACCGGCACGCAGGTCACGTTCCTGCCGTCGACCGAGACGTTCTCGACCATCGAGTTCGACCGCAAGACGCTCGAGCACCGGCTGCGCGAGCTGGCGTTCCTCAACTCGGGCGTCGCGATCGTGTTCAAGGACCTGCGCGGCGCCGAGCCGTTCGAGGAGATCATGCGCTACGAGGGCGGCGTCGAAGCGTTCGTGCGCCATCTCGACAAGGCCAAGCAGCCGCTGATCAAGTCGCCGATCGTGATCCGCGGCCAGCGCGAGAAGGTCGACCTCGACCTCGCGCTCTGGTGGAACGACGGCTACCACGAGAACGTCCTCTGCTTCACCAACAACATCCCGCAGCGCGACGGCGGCACGCACCTGGCCGCCTTCCGCAGCGCGCTGACCCGCGTCATCACCGGCTATGCGGAGAGTTCCGGCGCGGCCAAGCGCGAGAAGGTGACGCTGTCGGGCGAGGACGCCCGCGAAGGCCTTACATGCGTGCTTTCGGTGAAGGTCCCCGACCCCAAGTTCTCGTCGCAGACCAAGGACAAGCTGGTTTCGTCGGAGGTGCGGCCGGCGGTCGAAGGCCTTGTCGGGGAGGGGCTGGCGACCTGGTTCGAGGAGCACCCGACCGAGGCCCGCCAGATCGTGCAGAAGATCGCGGAGGCCGCGGCCGCGCGCGAGGCGGCCCGCAAGGCTCGCGAGCTCACCCGGCGCAAGAGCGCGCTCGACATCTCCTCGCTGCCCGGCAAGCTCGCCGACTGCCAGGAGCGCGACCCGGCCAAGTCGGAGATCTTCCTGGTCGAGGGCGACAGCGCCGGCGGCTCGGCCAAGCAGGCGCGCAATCGTGAGAACCAGGCCGTGCTGCCGCTGCGCGGCAAGATCCTCAACGTCGAGCGCGCCAGGTTCGACAAGATGCTCTCGTCGGATCAGATCGGCACGCTGATCACGGCGCTGGGCGCCGGCATCGGCCACGAAGACTTCGACATCGAGAAGATCCGCTACCACCGGATCATCGTGATGACCGACGCCGACGTCGACGGCGCGCACATCCGCACGCTGCTGCTGACCTTCTTCTACCGGCAGATGCCGCAGGTGATCGAGCGCGGCTACCTCTACATCGCCCAGCCGCCGCTCTACAAAGCCACCAAAGGCAAGTCGTCGCGCTACCTGAAGAACGACCCCGACCTGGAGTCGTTCCTCGTCGAGGAGGGCCTCGATGGCGCCGAGCTGGACCTCGCATCCGGAGAGCGGCGTACAGGGCGCGACCTCGAGGCGCTGGTCACGGCCAGCCGCCAGGCCAAGGCTGGCGTCGAACGGCTGGCCGCCCGGGCGCCGGGGTTCGCCATCGAACAGGCGGCGCTCGCCGGACTGTTCGGCGACGCGCCCGACCCGATGGGGGCCGCCGGACGCTTCGACCTCTACGCGCAGGAGGGCGACGGCCCCTGGTCGGGCGAGCGCGCCGAGGGCGGCTTCTCGTTCTCGCGCGAGCGGCGCGGCGTGACCGAGCGCATCGTGCTCGACGATCTGCTCTGCCACTCCGCTGACGCGCGCCGCCTCGCCGAGCGGGTGCGCGACCTCGCCGAGGTGTTCGACAGGCCCGCCACCTACCGGCGTCGGGACCGTTCCCAGTCGATCCGCGGTCCGCTCGACCTCGTGGAGGCGGTCTTCGAGGCTGGCCGCCGGGGCCTGACCGTCCAGCGCTACAAGGGTTTGGGCGAAATGAACCCCGAGCAGCTCTGGGAGACGACGCTCGACTCCAACGCCCGCACGCTCCTGCAGGTGAAGGTCAGCCACGCCGACGACGCGGACGACATGTTCACCCGCCTGATGGGCGATCTGGTCGAGCCGCGCCGCGATTTCATCCAGGACAACGCGCTGGATGCGGAGGTGGACATCTAGGGCGCGGGTTCGCGTTCCGCCTCCAGGATGCGCAGCACCGCATCCCCGTACCGCGACAGCTTGACCTGGCCCACGCCCCCAATCCGCGCGAGCGCCTCGGGGGTGGCGGGGCGTTCGCGCGCCAGGTCGGCGAGGGTGCGGTCGTTGAAGATCACGTAGGGCGGCACGCCCTGCCGGCGGGCCTCGTCGCGACGCCAGGCGCGCAGGCGCTCGAAGAGCGGCGCGTCGGCGGGCTGGACGGCGTCGGCGCCGCGGGCGCCCCGCGGGCCGCGCTCGACGGACAGGGGCCGCCGCGTCATCACCCGCCGCTCGCCCCGGTAGACGGCCCGGACGCCGGCGGCGTCGCCGAGGCCGATCAGCGGGCGCCCGTCGTTGGGATCTTCCACGATGAGGCCGTCGAACAGCAGTCGGTCGATCAGTTCGCGCCAGCCGGCGGCCTTCAGATCCGCCCCAATGCCGAACGTAGAGAGCCCCGCCTCGGCCTCGCTCACATCCTTCGTCTTGCCGATCAGGTGGTCGACCACGCGGCCGCGCCCAAATCGCCCGTTCAGCCTGTGCACGGCGCTGAGCGCCTTCTGGGCGGCCTCCGTGGCGTCGACGCCCTCCACGGGTGAGAGGCAGAGGTCGCAGACGCCGCACGCCTCGACGCCTTCCTCGCCGAAGTAGCGGCGCACCGCGGCGGCGCGGCAGGATAGCCCTTCCAGCATGGCGTAGAGTTGGCGCACCTTGCGGATCTGCGCGCTCCGCACCTCGTCGGGCAGGTCGCGCGAGGCGACGCGGCGCATCGCCCAGGCCATGTCGGCGGGCGAGTAGAGCGTGACGCCTTCGGCCGGCGCCCCGTCGCGACCGGCGCGGCCCACCTCCTGCCAGTAGGCCTCGATCGACGCGGGCGGGTCGGCGTGGATCACGTAGCGCACATCCGGCTTGTCGATGCCCATGCCGAACGCGATGGTCGCGACCATCACGGCGCTCTCCTCGTTCAGGAACCAGTCCAGCCGCTCGGCGCGGGTGCGGCGGTCCAGACCCGCGTGATAAGCGCGCGCCGGCGCGCCGAGCGCGGCCAGTTCCGCAGCCAGCGCCTCCGTCCCGTCCCGCGCGCCGGCGTAGACGATGCCCGACCGCCCGGCTCGCGCGCGGACAAGCTCGGCGACGCGGGCCGCGCGCCGCTGCTTGCGTTCCGCGGCCAGCGCCAGTTCCGGCCTGGCGAAGCTGGCCACGAGTTCGCGGGCGTCGCCGAGGCGCAGCTGCGCCCGGATGTCCTCGCGCGTGCGGGCGTCGGCGGTGGCGGTGACCGCCAGCCGCGGCGCGCCGGGGAAAATGTCCGCCAGCCGGCCGAGGGCGCGGTAGTCAGGGCGGAAGTCATGGCCCCACTGGCTGACGCAATGCGCCTCGTCGATGGCGATCAGCGACAGCTGGCGGCCGCGCAGGCGGGGCAGGATCGCCTCGCCCATCAGGCCCTCGGGCGCGACGTAGAGCAGTTCGAGCGCGCCCTGATCGATAAGCCGCCAGATGTCGGCGCGCTCTGCCGGGTCGATGTTCGAATCCATCCGCGCCGCAGCGACGCCTACCTGCTTGAGCGCCTCCACCTGGTCGCTCATGAGCGCGATCAGGGGCGAGACGACCAGCGCCAGGCCCGGCCGCGCCAGCGCGGGCACTTGGTAGCAGATGCTCTTGCCGCCGCCGGTCGGCAACACCGCGAGCGCGTCGCGTCCCGCCAGCACCTCGGCGATCACCTCGCCCTGAAGTCCCCGGAAGTCGGCGTGGCCGAAAACGCGCCTCAGGATCTCGCGCGCGGAATCGAGGGCGATGGCCGGCATGCGGCCGCTATGGCAGGCGCGGCGAGTCCGCGCCACCCGGCGCGCGCCGCGGCCGCATGCTTAACGCCTGTTCACCGTTCCTCAACCGGGTGGAGCGCTCAATCGGCATGCGATAAGAGCGCCGACGGGGAGAGGGCGCTTCGACCACGACGTAGCCTTAGCGCAAGCGAGCGACGAGACTCATGCCGGCCCCGAAAGGCGCCCCTCGCGCCCGGCGCACGCCGTTGCAGGCGCTGATCTACTGGACGCTGGTCCTCGGCGTCTGGGGACTGATCTTCGTCGTCGGATTCCTAGCCGTCTTCGCCACCGATCTGCCCGACACCTCGACGCTCTACGACGTCAAGCGCCAGCCCTCGATCTCGTACCTCGACCGCTCCGGCGCGCTCGTGGCGGTGCGCGGCACGCAGGAATCACCGCCGGTCGATATCGACAAGCTGCCGCCCTACGTGCCGGCCGCCTTCATCGCCATCGAGGATCGCCAATTCTATCACCACTTCGGCTTCAATCCCTGGGGGATGGTCCGCGCCGAGTATTACAACCTCACCCATCCGGGCGGCCCGCTGCAGGGCGGCTCGACGATCACCCAGCAACTCGCCCGCAACCTCTTCCTCACTCCCACCCAAAGCATCCGCCGCAAGGTGCAGGAGCTGATCCTCGCGGTCTGGCTCGAGATGCATTTCTCGAAGAAGCAGATCCTGGCGCTCTATCTGAACCGCGTGAATTTCGGCGGCGGCGCCTACGGGATCGAGGCGGCCGCGCAGCGCTACTTCAACAAGCCCGCCTCGCAGCTGACGCTCGGCGAGGCGGCGTTGCTGGCCGCGACGATGAAAGGGCCGAGCCGCTACAATCCGGCCGCCAACAGCGAGCGCGCGGCGAGGCGCGCGACCGAGGTGCTCAACGCAATGGTCGAGACCGGGGCGATCACGCCGCAACAGCGCGACGAGGCGTTCGCCCACCCGGTCCACGTCTCGGCGACGCTGGCGAGCCAGCGCGCGCAGTATTTCACCGACTGGCTCGACAGCCAGGTGCGTTCGATCATCGGCAGGGAGCCGACGCAGGACCTCGTGGTCGAGACGACGCTCGACCTTCCGATCCAGGCCGCGGCGGAGCAGGCGGTGCGCGCCGGCGTCGCCGCACACGCGGGCCAGGGCGTCCAGCAGGCGGCGCTCGTCGCGCTCGACGGGGAAGGGCGGGTGCGCGCCTACGTTGGCGGAGTCTCGTACGCCGAGAGCCAGTACGATCGGGTGACCGAAGCCATGCGGCAGGCCGGCTCGGCGTTCAAGCCGTTCGTCTACCTCACCGCGATGAACGCCGGACATACGCCGCAGGAGCAGGTGGTCGACGAGCCGATCACCATCGGCAACTGGTCGCCGCGGAACTACGACGGCAAGTACCTCGGGCAGATCACGCTGGAAACCGCGCTGGCGCAGTCGATCAACACGGTGGCCGCGAGGCTCGCCAATACGATCGGCACGAACAACGTGGCCGCCACCGCCCGGCGGCTCGGCGTCACCACGCCGATCCAGACGGATCCCTCGATGGCGCTGGGCGCCGTCGAGGTCAGTCCCCTCGAGATGGCCGAAGCGTACGACGCCTTCGCCAACGGCGGCTACCGCGTCCACGCCTACGCCATCGAGCGAATCCGCACCGCTTCGGGCCAGGTGCTCTACGACCACTCGCTCGCGCGCCAGGCGCCGCAGCCGGTGATCGGCCAGCCGTCGCTCTCCGAGATGACCGAGATGCTGCGCCAGGTGGTGGCGTCGGGCACGGGCATGCGGGCGCGCATCCCGGGCTACGACATCGCCGGCAAGACCGGCACCACCAGCGACTACCGCGACGCCTGGTTCGTCGGCTACACCGGCGGCTTCGTAACCGCCGTCTGGGTCGGGCGCGACGACAACACCCCGATGCGGCGCGTCACCGGCGGCGGCGCGCCGGCCGAGATCTGGCGCAGCTTCATGGCCCCTGTGCTGCCAAGGCTCCAGTCGCAGCCGATTCCCGGCGGCGGGCTCCCCGAGCCGGCCTCTCCCGGGCCGGCGTCTCCCGACGCGATCGCCAACATCCTCGACCACGGCCCGTCCGCGCCCGCGCAGGCGCCGCCTGGGCCGGCGCCTGCGGCCGCTGCGCCGTCGCCGCCGGCGGCGCAGCGTCAGACGCAGGAAAATCCGCCGTTCTGAGGCGGGTCACGGCTCGTATCGGCTGACCTCGAGGCCCGATCCCACGGGCAGCAGCACGCTGGTCATGTGCGGCTTGGCGCGGACGGCGCGGGCATAGGCGGCCACCTCGGCGCCGCCGGGCCGCAGCATGTTGTCGGCGACGAGGATCGCGCCCGGATTGAGCTTGGGGTGGAACGCCTCCAGGCAGGGAACGTAGAGGTCCTTCCACAGGTCGACGAGCACGAAGTCGATCCCCGCCGGCATCGCCTCGATCATCTCCACCGCGTCGCCGACCCTGAAGTCCACGAAGTCGGCGAGGCCCGCCCTGGTCGACATTTCGCGGGCGTGCGCCGACTTGTAGTCCTGCAGCTCCATGGTGATC
>JAKAZA010000155.1 GCA_021816155.1 Pseudomonadota bacterium
TCTGGTGCTCAGCCTCGGCCTCACGCTGCTCGGTGCACATGACAGGGCCACCTCGGCGGTGCTGAACCGGCTGAAGCTGCAGACCGCCAATCCCAACGAGCTTAACCAGCATCCGGCCACGCCTCCCGGCGCGCCGTTGAACGGCGCCGCGCCATTCCTCGCCCCGCCGCCGACCGGCGCCTCGACGGGCGCTCCGCCGATCCCGGCGCCTGCGCCCGCCGCGACGCCGCCAGCGCACGATGCCACGGCCGCCGACCACGCGTCGCGTCCGGCCGCGGCGGCGCCCACGCAGCCTGCGCCACCCGCGCTCCTCGCGCCCGCGCCCGCGCCCGCTACGCCCGCAGCCGGCCCGAGCAGCTCATCCTCCGCCGGCCACCCGCGAAGCCGGCCGCCGGCGAGGTGATTCGAAAACGCGACGCGGGCGACGAATCGGCGCTAAGCTGAGCTTCCATGGCCCGGTACATCTTCATCACCGGCGGCGTGGTTTCCTCGTTGGGAAAGGGCTTGGCGTCGGCGGCCCTCGGCGCGCTTCTTCAGGCGCGCGGCTACGGCGTTCGGCTCCGCAAACTCGACCCCTACCTCAACGTCGATCCAGGGACGATGAGCCCCTATCAGCACGGGGAAGTCTTCGTCACCGACGACGGCGCCGAGACCGACCTCGACCTCGGCCATTACGAGCGCTTCACCGGCGTCTCGGCCACACGAGCCGACAACATCACCACCGGCCAGATCTACAAGACCATCCTCGAGAAAGAGCGGCGAGGGGACTACCTCGGCGCCACCGTGCAGGTGATCCCGCACGTCACCGACGAGATAAAGCGCTTCATCCTCGCCGATCCGGGCGACGGCGTGGACTTTGTCCTCGTCGAGATCGGCGGCACGGTCGGCGACATCGAGGGGCTTCCGTTCTTCGAGGCGATCCGCCAGCTCGGCCAGGAATTGCCGCGCGGCCACGCGTGTTTCGTCCACCTGACCCTGCTGCCGTTCATCAAGACGGCCGGCGAGATGAAGACGAAGCCGACGCAGCACTCGGTGAAGGAATTGCGCTCGATCGGCATCCAGCCGGACGTGCTGCTCTGTCGCTGCGAGCAGCCGATCCCGGCCGAGGAGAAGCGGAAGATCGGGCTCTTCTGCAACGTGCGGCCCTCGGCCGTGATCCAGGCCATGGACGCACCGAACATCTACGCCGTTCCGCTTGACTACCACGCTCAGGGCCTCGATGCGGAAGTGCTCGACGTGTTCGGCCTCACCGACGCGCCCCGGCCGGACCTGACGCGCTGGCTCGAGATATCGCAGCGCCTGAGCCATCCCGACGGCGAGGTCACCATTGCTGTCGTTGGCAAGTACACGGTGCTCAAGGACGCCTACAAATCGCTGATCGAGGCGCTGACGCACGGCGGAGTCGCCAACAAGGTCAGGGTCAACCTCGACTGGGTGGAGAGCGAGACCTTCGAGGGGGACGAGACCGCAGCGGCGACCCGGCTCGAAGGCGTGCATGGGATCCTGGTGCCCGGCGGCTTTGGCGAGCGGGGTTCGGAAGGCAAGATCCGCGCGGCCAAGTTCGCGCGCGAGCGGCAGATTCCCTATTTTGGGGTCTGCTTCGGCATGCAGATGGCGGTGATCGAGGCGTGCCGGAATGTCGCGGGCATCGCGTGCGCCTCGTCCACCGAGTTCGGTCCCACCAGGGCGCCGGTGGTCGGGCTGATGACGGAGTGGACGCGAGGCAACGCCCGCGAGATCCGCGGCGAGGGGGACGATCTTGGCGGCACCATGCGGCTCGGCGCTTACGAGGCGGTGCTCACTGCGGGGTCGAAGGTCGCCGGGATTTATGGCGCCACGAAAATCAGCGAGCGCCACCGGCATCGATACGAGGTCAATATCGGCTATCGCGAGGCGTTCGAACAGGCAGGGCTGAAGATGAGCGGCGTCTCCCCCGACGGCGTCCTGCCCGAGATCGTCGAGCGCGAGGACCACCCATGGTTCATCGGCGTCCAGTTCCATCCGGAACTGAAGAGCCGCCCGTTCGCCCCGCACCCTCTGTTCGCCAGCTTCATCGCCGCGGCCCTGGAGCAGAGCCGGATGGTGTGACCTTGCGCGCTGGCCAGCGCCAAAGCTGCGCCGGCGAGGCTGAACCGGCGCGTGGCGCCCTGGCCATGGCCGCTTGCTATCGAGGGTCGCTTCATGCATAGACGCCCGCTCGTTTTCGAGCCCCAGACTCAAGAGCCGACCCATGGCCGTCCCTAAGCGCAAAACCTCGCCGTCGCGGCGCAACATGCGTCGCGCGCACCACGCCCTGAAGCCGAACACTTATGTCGAAGACACCGACACGGGCGAGCTGAAGCGGCCGCACCATATCGACCTGAAGACGGGCACTTACCGCGGCCGCCAGGTGCTGACCCCGAAGGAAGACTAAGGGCTTCCCACGAGGTTGCCGCCGCCGCGCGGCAGGCTTAAGCGTCGCGGCCCACTCCAGCCATGTTCGGACAGGCCGCATGACCGAAATCGTCGACATCCTCGCGCGTGAGATTCTCGATTCTCGGGGCAACCCGACCGTTGAGGTGGATGTCGTGCTGGAGGACGGCTCGATCGGCCGCGCCGCGGCGCCTTCCGGCGCCTCCACGGGCGCTCACGAGGCCGTCGAGCGGCGCGACGGCGATGCGGGCCGGTACGGCGGCAAGGGCGTGCGCGGAGCCGTCGACGCGGTGATGGGCGAGATCTTCGACGCGCTTTCCGGCGCCGAGGCGGAAGACCAGCGCCGCCTGGATCGGTTGCTGATCGAATTGGACGGCACGCCCAACAAGAGCCGCCTCGGCGCCAACGCCATTCTCGGCGTCTCGCTGGCCGCCGCCAAGGCCGCGGCGAAAGCGCACGACCTGCCGCTCTACAAGTACGTCGGCGGCGTTTCGGCCCGCGTGCTGCCCGTGCCGCAGATGAACATCATCAACGGCGGCGTCCACGCCGACAATCCACTGGACTTCCAGGAGTTCATGATCCTGCCCACGGGCGCGCCGACGTTTGCAGACGCGCTTCGGATGGGCGCGGAGATCTTCCAGGCGCTGAAGAAGGCGCTGCACGCGGCCGGCCACTCGACCAATGTCGGCGACGAAGGGGGCTTCGCACCCAATTTCGCCAACGCCGACGAGGCGCTGTCGTTCATCATGAAGGCCGGCGAGGCGGCGGGCTACCGCGCCGGCGAGGACTTCAATCTAGGCTGCGACGCGGCCGCCAGCGAGTTCTTCAAGGACGGCCGTTACCGGATGAGCGGCGAGGGCAAGACGCTAGACGCCGCCGGCATGGTCGACTTCCTTGAGGGCCTCGTGGCGCGCTATCCTATCGTCACCATTGAGGATGGCTGCGCCGAGGATGACTTCGAGGGCTGGAGGCTGCTGACCCAGCGGCTGGGCGGGAAGGTCCAGCTGACCGGCGACGATGTGTTCGTCACCAACCCTGAGCGGCTGAAGATCGGCATCGACGAAGGGTTCGCCAATTCGATCCTGATCAAGGTCAACCAGATCGGAACCCTGTCGGAGACGCTGGAGGCGGTCGATATGGCCCACCGCGCCGCCTACACCGCGGTGATGAGTCATCGCTCGGGCGAAACCGAGGACACCACGATCGCCGATCTCGCGGTCGCCACCGGCTGCGGCCAGCTGAAGGCCGGTTCGCTGTCGCGATCCGACCGGCTCGCCAAGTGGAACCAGCTGCTGCGGATCGAGGAAGAGCTGGACGACCAGGCCGTTTACGCCGGCCTCGCCGCCCTCAAGCGCGGCTGAGGCGCGAAGGCTTTCTTAAGCACGACTCACGAGACTCGCGGGTCGTGCTGGCGCGTCTCACCACCTTCATCCCGACCGCTATTCTCGCGGCGCTGATCTTCTACTTCGGCTTCAACGCGATGACCGGAGACCGCGGTCTGCTGACCGCGCGTCAGCGCCAGGCCACGCTGGCGGAGGACGAAGCCAGACTGAAGCGCCTGCAGGCTGAGCATGCTTCGCTGGCTATCCAGGCGCGCCTGCTGAGCGATCCGGCGGCCTCGCGCGACCTCGTCGAGGAAAGGGCGCACGAGGTGCTAGGCTTCGCCGATCCGAGAGACTATGTGATCCGCACGCCCGAAGCCGCCCACTGACAACGAGGCTCGGCGGCGCGCGTTACGTTGGTCCGAGCAGGAGTGGAGCCGATGGCCCGGGTGGCCAAAGCAAAGCCTCACGACGCGCCCGGGGCCGACAGGGATCTGATTCTCGGGCTCTACCGCACCATGCTGCTGATCCGCCGCTTCGAGGAGCGCGCCGGGCAGCTTTACGGCATGGGCCTGATCGGCGGTTTCTGCCACCTCTACATCGGCGAAGAGGCGGTCGCGGTCGGCGTGCAGTCGATCACGGGGCCCCAGGACCAGATCATCACCGGCTACCGTGATCACGGTCACATGCTGGCCGCGGGCATGGACCCGAAGTTGGTCATGGCCGAGCTGACCGGACGCGCCGCCGGCGCCGCCAAGGGCAAGGGCGGCTCCATGCACATGTTTTCGGCCGAGAAGCGCTTCTTCGGCGGCCACGGCATCGTGGGCGCGCCCGCCAGCATCGGCACGGGCCTCGCGCTCGCCAACCGCTACCGCGACAACGGGGGCGTGGCTTTCATCTACTTCGGAGACGGCGCAGCCAACCAGGGCCAGGTCAACGAGAGTTTCAACATGGCCGAGCTGTGGCGCCTTCCGGCCGTCTACATCATCGAGAACAACCAGTACGCCATGGGGACGTCGATCGAGCGCGCCTCGTCCGAGACCCATCTCTATCGCCGTGGCGCCAGCTTCAACATTCCAGGCCGCGAGGTTGACGGGATGGATGTGATGGCGGTGCGAGAAGCGGCGGCGGAGGCGGCCGAGCATGCCCGCTCGGGCAAGGGGCCGATCCTTCTCGAAATGAAGACCTATCGCTATCGCGGCCACTCGATGAGCGATCCTGGCAAATACCGGACCCGCGAGGAAATCGACGAGGTGCGCAAGCAGCGCGACCCGATCGACCACGTCGAAGAACTGCTGCGCTCGAAGGGCATGGCCGACGACGCCGCCCTGAAGGCCATCGACGCCGAGGTGCGCCGCATGATCGCCGACGCCGCGGAGTTCGCGCGCACCACGCCCGAGCCGGAAGCCGCCGAGCTCTACACCGACGTCTATGTGGAGACGGCGGCGTGACCGATGTCCTCATGCCGGCCCTTTCGCCGACGATGGAGGAGGGGACGCTCGCCAAGTGGCACGTGAAGGTGGGCGACGAGGTTCGCTCGGGCGACGTGATCGCCGAGATCGAGACAGACAAGGCGACGATGGAGGTCGAGGCGGTCGACGAGGGAGTCGTCGAGGCGCTGCTGGTGCCCGAGGGGACCGAGGAGGTGAAGGTCAACACGCCGATCGCCAGGCTCAAGGGTGATGGCGTGACCGCAGCGCCGGAGGCTCAGCCAGGCGCGCCGGTGAGCGCGCCCGACGGCGACCGAAAGGCGGAAGCGCCCGCGTCGGAGACGCAAACACCTGCCAAGGCCCGCGCGAACGGCGCCGAACCCCCGGAGGCGGCGGCCGGACCGCCGCCGAGCGATCCGGAGATTCCGGCCGGCGCGAAGCTCGTGCGGATCACCGTGCGCGACGCCTTGCGCGACGCGATGGCCGAGGAGATGCGGCGCGATCCGGATGTGTTCCTGATGGGCGAGGAGGTCGCGCAGTACCAGGGTGCTTACAAGGTCAGCCGAGACCTGCTGCAGGAGTTCGGCGAGCGGCGCGTGATCGATACGCCGATCACCGAGTATGGCTTCGCCGGCGTCGGCGTCGGTGCGGCGATGGCCGGGCTGAAGCCGATCGTCGAATTCATGACCTTCAACTTCGCCATGCAGGCGATCGACCATGTGATCAACTCGGCGGCCAAGACGCACTACATGTCCGGCGGCCAGATGCGCTGCCCGATCGTCTTCCGTGGTCCGAACGGCGCGGCCGCCCGGGTGGCGGCGCAGCACAGCCAGGACTTCTCGAGCTGGTACGCGCACGTGCCCGGCCTGAAGGTGATCGCGCCGTACGATGCGGCCGACGCCAAGGGGCTTCTGAAGGCTGCCATCCGGGACCCTAATCCCGTGGTCTTCCTCGAGCACGAGATGCTCTACGGCCACGAGTTCGACATCCCCGAGGTTGACGATTGGTTGGTGCCGATCGGCAAGGCCAAGGTGCGGCGCGCGGGCAGGGATGTGACGATCTCGACGCACTCGCGGATGGTCGGCTACGCGCTTCAGGCTGCGGAGGAACTGGCGAAGGATGGGATCGAGGCGGAGGTGATCGACCTTCGCACGCTCCGCCCGCTTGACCACGGGACCGTCGTGGCGAGCGTGAAGAAGACCAACCGGCTCGTCACCGTCGAGGAGGGCTGGAGCCCGATGGGCGTCGGCGCCGAGGTGGCGATGCGGGTCGTGGAGGAGGCGTTCGACTGGCTCGACGCGCCGCCGGCCCGCGTGTGCCAGGAAGACGTGCCGATGCCCTACGCCGCCAACCTCGAGGCGCTCTCGCTGCCGTCGGTCGACAAGATCGTAAGGGCGGCGAAGGCGGTGTGCTACCGGTGACCGGCGAGGCGCTCGCCTGGCGCGGCGGCGGCTGCCACTGCGGCGCAGTGCGGTTCGAGGCGCGGCTGGCTGACGAGATCGACGCGCAGACCTGCACCTGCTCGATCTGCCGGATGGTCGGCTTCGTCCACGTGATCGTGCCCGGGAGCCGCTTCAGACTCGTTCAGGGGGCGGATCGACTTACGACGTATACGTTCAACACCCAGGTGGCGAAGCACCTGTTCTGCTCGGTCTGCGGCGTGAAGAGCTTCTACCGGCCGCGCTCCAATCCGGACGGCTGGTCTGTGAACGCGCTCTGCCTCGACGAGGAGACGCGGCCGGCGCTCAGGCTTTCCGAGTTCGACGGTCGCAACTGGGAGGCGCACGCCGCCGGGCTCGCGCACATGTCTCAGGAGGACGCATGACCGATGTCCTCATGCCGGCCCTCTCGCCGACGATGGAGGAGGGGACGCTCGCCAAGTGGCACGTGAAGGTGGGCGACGAGGTTCGCTCGGGCGACGTGATCGCCGAGATCGAGACGGACAAGGCGACGATGGAGGTCGAGGCGGTCGACGAGGGGGTCGTCGAGGCGCTGCTGGTGCCCGAGGGGACCGAGGAGGTGAAGGTCAACACGCCGATCGCGCGCCTCAGAGGCGAGGGCGAGGCCCCCTCCGCGTCCCGAGAGGGCGAGGGGAAGGCGCATGATGCGACGGCTCCACGGGCTGGCGCGACCGAGGTTCAACCTGCCGCCTCGGCCGTACGCCCGGCGCCGCCCTCTCGGCAGGGCGAAGGCGACGTCCATCGCCTTTTCGCCAGCCCGCTCGCGCGCCGCATGGCGCGGCAGGCGGGAATCGATCTGGCCGGCGTCAAGGGTAGCGGCCCGCACGGACGCATCATCCGGCGCGATGTGGAAAAGCTTGCAGCCGCGCCGCAGCCTATCGCCGCGCCCCAGACCGTCGCCGCTCCGCCTCAGCCTGCCGCGCGCGCCACGTCGGCGGCCGCGGCGGAGCCGCGCAGGACGCTCTCGCTAGAGCAGCAGGGCATTGCGCCGGGCTCGTACGACCTCGTTCCGCTTGACGGCATGAAGCGCACGGTCGCGCGGCGGATGACAGACTCGTTCCGCGACGTGCCGCACTTCCCGCTGACCGTCGATATCGAGATCGACGCGCTGCTCGGCGCCCGAGCCAAGGTCAATGCGCTCCTGGAGAAGGACGGGACCAAGGTCAGCGTCAACGACATGGTGATCAAGGCCGCCGCGATCGCCCTGAAGCGTGTCCCGGACGCCAACGCGAGCTACACGCCGGACGGCATTGCTCTGCACCACCATGCCGACATCGCGGTCGCGGTGGCGATCGATGGGGGGTTGATCACGCCGATCGTGCGGAGCGCGGAGGTCAAGGGGCTCGCCCAGATCGCGCGCGAGATGAAGGACCTCGCCGAACGGGCGCGCTCGCGCAAGCTGAAGCCGGATGAGTTCCAGGGCGGCACCTTCTCGATCTCGAACCTCGGCATGTTCGGGGTGAAGAGCTTCGCCTCGATCATCAACGAGCCGCAAGGCGCGATCCTTTCGGTTGGCGCCGGCGAAAAGCGTCCTGTCGCGCGCGGCGAGGCGCTGCAGGTCGCCACG
>JAKAZA010000156.1 GCA_021816155.1 Pseudomonadota bacterium
TGGGCCTGCGCGCCGCCGCCCCCGCGCCGGCCGGCGCGCTCGTGCGGGGGGCCGAGCCGGCTGGCCGCATCATGTGGAGCGTCGAGGCGACAAGAAACGCGACGCCGACGAGCGCGAACGCATGCACGGCGACGGCATACAGGCGGGCGCCTGCCGGTCGGGTCATCCGCAATTCCTTCCCGAACTCTGCGAACTTCATGCAGCACAAGAAGCCGCGCCCAAGTGCGCAAGGCGACGCTTGCTTTTTTGCTTCGAAATAGACCGGTCGTCGAGTCCTTCCGCGAAATGAGCCGAGCTTTTCCAAGAGAAGCCGTTCGATCAGTGCTGTCCTGTTGTCCGTCTTGGCCGCGCAGCACCCGCCGCCGCACGGCTGCTATCGGATGGCCATAGACTTGCCGATGTATTGACTCGTCGCCCGGGCGGATGACAGTCGCGCCATGGCGTCCGTTCCCAGGCCCGGCCCCAACGCCGCGCGCAATGCGCTGGTGCTCATCGCGGTCATCCTTTCGGGGGCGGCTCTGGCCTGGCTTGCGCCGATCCTCACGCCGCTGGCGCTCGCCGTCTTCCTGATGCTGATGATCGACGCCATGGCCCGCGACCTGCATGCGCGGGCGCCGTTCATCGGCGCGGGCGCGTCGCTGGGCCTTGCGATCTGCCTGTGCATCCTGGTCTTCGCGGTGATCGTCTTCTTCGTCGCGGCCCACGCAGCCGGTTTCGTCGCCAAGCTCCTCGCCTACCAGGCGCGCCTCAACGAGGTGCTGGAGGCGCTCGCCAGGACGCTGCACATGCGGAAGATTCCGCGCAGCGTGAACGCCCTGCTCCAGGGTGTCGACCCCGGCAAATACCTGCCTATCGTCGCCACCGGCGTTCAGGAGCTGGTCTCCAACGGAGTCTTCGTGCTGGTGTACCTCGGCTTCCTGCTGGCGGCGCGCCGCGGCTTCGAGCGCAAGGCGGTGCGCCTGTTCCACGACCGCGAGGGCCGGCACGAGGCGCTGCAGGTGTTCCTGCGGGTGCGCGATTCGCTGGAGCGCTACCTCTACATCCAGACCGTCTGCGGCGCGTTCATCGCCGCCGGCTCGTGGATCCTGATGATGCTGGTGGGGCTCGAGAGCGCCTTCTTCTGGGCGTTCCTGATCTTCGTCATCGGCTACATCCCGATCGTCGGGGCGGCGATAGGGATCCTCGCGCCGGCGCTCTATGCGCTGCTCCAGTTCCCGTCGCCGTGGCAGGCGGTCTTCCTCGGCCTCAGCATGTTCGCGCTGGCGTTCGTGGTGGGCAACATCCTGATGCCGCGCATGCAGGGGCGCAGCCTCAACATGGACCCGGTCATGATTCTCCTGTCGCTGGCGTTCTGGGGTGCGGTATGGGGCGGGATCGGGATGTTCCTGTCGACGCCGCTCACCATCCTGGTGATGGTGGTGCTGGCCCAGTTCGACGGGTCCCGATGGATCGCCGTGCTGATCTCGGCGGATGGCGATCCGCGCAGCCTGGGGGCCGCGCCCGCCAGGCGCGAGCAGCCCTCACCAAACAGTGAAGCGCCCGCACTTCCGGGTTGAGCCGGACTTCCTATCTAGAGGCTGTCAGGGCCTCTCCCCCCAAAGAGCCTGACCCCGGCCCAGTTCCCCTACCGACACCATGGGCCGGAACTTGAGTGCTCGGCCGCGCGAAGACGCGGCCAGCTGGCGCCGCCGGAACCCCCCCACCGGCGGCGCTTTGCTGTCCGCGTGGCGCCTGCGACATGCGCCCTTGGCCGATCGGGCGTAGGCTGCGCGTCCCATGAACGACGCCGGCTCGCCCCGCCCGCCCTCTTCCCTGCTCGCCGCGGCCTTCTGGTCCGCCTTGGGCGCCTCGAACGGGACGCCGCCGCCGGGCGCCGCGGCGTTCCTGGCGGCCGTCGAAACCGACTACCGACCCGAGGAGCTGCCTGGCGTCGGCGCCGCGGAGCTTGGGGCCCGCGCGGCCGACCTCTGGGCGTTCGCGGCGGCCGAGACCGGCCCGGAGCCCGCCATCCGCATCCGCGCCGCCCGCGCCGCCGACGGCGCCGAACTCGGAGCAGAACTGGTCGAGATCGTGCAGCCTGACGCGCCGTTCCTCGTCGACAGCATCATGGGCGAGCTGGTCGACTTCGGCGCCGACGTCCTGGCCATGTTCCACCCGATCATCGATGGGCCGATGGGCCGCCGTTCGACCATCCAGGTCTGGATCGAGCCGCTGGGAGAGGATCGGTCGCCCGCGCTCGCCCAGCGGCTCGCCGCAACCCTGGCCGACGTGCGCCAGGCCGTGGCCGACTTCGAGCCGATGACGGCGCTGATGGGGCGCGCCATCGCCGAGTTGCGGGCCGCGCCGCCGCCGGGCGACCCGGCGCGCCTCGAGGAAGACCTCGCGTTCCTCGCCTGGATGGATGCGGGTCACTTCGTGTTCCTGGGCGCGCGCAGCTACGAGTATCCGCGCACCGCCGACGGTGGCTACGCGGCCGAGGAGCCGGTGAGGACCCCGGGCTCGAGCCTCGGTCTGCTGCGCGACGAGCGCAGGGTCGTGCTGCGCCGGGGCAGCGAGCCCGCGGTGCTCTCGCCGCGCGCCCGCGCCGAGCTCGCCCACGCCGCGCCCCTGATCGTGGCCAAGGCGAACCTGAAATCCGTTGTGCACCGGCGTGTGTACATGGACTACGTCGGCGTGCGCCGGTACGGGCGCGACGGCCGGCCGGTCGGCGAGGTCCGCTTCGTCGGCCTGTTCACCGCCCAGGCCTACGACGAGCCGGTGCGCGACGTGCCTCTGATCCGGCGCAAGGTTGATCGGATCATGGCCCGCGCCGGCCAGGCCGTCGGCAGCCACAACGAGCTGCGGCTCGCCAACATCCTGGAGACCTACCCTCGCGACGAACTGTTCCAGGCTTCCGAGGATGAGCTCCTGGGCGTTGCGCTCGGCGTGCTGCACCTTTCGGACCGACCCAGAGTAAGGCTGTTCGTGCGACCGGACCCGTTCGACCGCTTCGTCTCGGTCCTGTTCTACGCCCCGCGCGACCGCTACGACCCGAAGCTGAGGGTGGAAGTCGGCGACCGGCTGGCCGAGGCGTTCGGCGGCCATGTCTCGGCCAACTACGCAAGCTACTCGGACGCGCCGCTGGCGCGCGTCCACTACATCATCGGCGTGGCGCCCAACGCCCACCTGCGCCCGGACCTTCCCGGACTGGAGCGCGCGATCGCGCTTCTGACTCGCACCTGGGCCGACGACTTCGGCGCAGTCCTGCGCCGGCGCGCGGGCCCCGACGAGGCGGCGGCGATCATGGCGGTGTGGTCCGACGCCTTTCCGCCGGGCTATCGCGACCGCTACGGTCCGGCGGAAGGACTGGCCGACCTGACCGCGATCGCGCGCCTCGCGCCCGGCTCGCCGATCGCCATACGTGCGTTCCGCCACGCGACCGACGCGCCGCGCAGCTTCCGCATCAAGCTCTACCACGAGCGCGAGCCGCTCGCGATCGCGGACGTGCTGCCGATCCTCGGCGACATGGGCCTGCGCGCGCTGGCCGAGGATGGCTTTGAGCTCGCGCCGCTCGCGGGCGATGGGGGACGGCGGCGGATCTGGACCCACGAGTTCACGCTCGACGATCCGCGCGGCGAGCGCCTTGTCTTCGAGGACGTGCGGCGCGCGTTCGAGGAGACGCTCCTCGCCGTCTGGGCGGGCCGCGCCGAGAGCGACGGCTTCAATCGGCTGGTGCTCGAGCTGGGCGTCCCGTGGCGCGAGGCGGCGCTCATCCGCGCGCTCGCCCGCTACCGCACCCAGTCCGGCCTGGATCCGAGCCCGCAGGCGCAGCAGCAGGCGCTGAGCGAGAATCCCGGGGTCGCCGCGCTGATCCTCGAGCTGTTCCGGCTCCGCCTGGACCCGGACCTCCCGCTGGCCGCGGCGGAACGCAGGGCGCAGGCGGCGGCGACCCGCGAGAGCATCGAGGAGGCGCTGCGATCTGTGGAGAGCCTCGACGCCGACCGCGTGCTGCGCCGGCTCGCCGCGCTCGTCGCCGCGATCCAGCGCACGAATTACTACCAACCCGGCGCGGACGGCGCGCCGAAGCCGTACATCAGCTTCAAGGTGGCCAGCCGCGAGCTGGCCGACCTGCCTGACCCGAAGCCATACCGCGAGATCTTCGTCGCCTCGCCGCAGGTCGAGGGCGTGCACCTTCGCCTCGGCCCCGTCGCGCGCGGCGGGCTGCGCTGGTCGGAGCGGCGCGACGACTTCCGCACCGAGGTGCTGGGCCTGGTGAAGGCGCAGCAGGTGAAGAATGCCGTTATCGTCCCGGTGGGCTCCAAGGGCGGGTTCTTCCCCAAGCGCCTGCCGAAAGGCCCGCCCGAGGCGGTGCGCGCCGAGGCGGTCGCGGCCTACAAGACGTTCCTGTCAGGCCTTCTGGACCTCACCGACACGCTGGATGCGGAAGGCGGCGTCAAGCACCCGCCGCATGTGCCGCCGCTCGACGGCGACGACCCCTATCTGGTGGTCGCGGCCGACAAGGGCACCGCGACCTTCTCCGACATCGCCAATGGCGTAGCGCACGACTACGGATTCTGGCTCGGCGACGCGTTCGCCTCCGGCGGCTCCGCCGGATACGACCACAAGGCGATGGGCATCACCGCCCGCGGCGCCTGGGAAGGCGTCAAGCGCCACTTTCGCGAGCTGGGCAAGGACATCCAGGCCGAGGCGTTCACGGTGGCGGGCGTCGGCGACATGTCGGGCGACGTGTTCGGCAACGGCATGCTGCTCTCGCGCAAGATAAGGCTGGTCGCGGCTTTCGACCACCGCCATGTCTTCATCGATCCCGAGCCGGATCCCGCAGTCTCCTGGGGCGAGCGCAAGCGGCTCTTCGACCTGCCGGCCTCGTCATGGGACAGCTACGACCGCGCCCTGATTTCGCCCGGCGGCGGCGTCTTCTCGCGGACCCTGAAGTCGGTTCCGCTGAGCGACCAGATCAAGGCGCTGCTCGACCTGAAGGCGGACGCGCCGACGCCGGACCAGCTGATCGCCGCCATCCTGCGGTGCCGCGTGGAGCTGCTCTACCTCGGCGGGATCGGCACCTACGTGAAGGCCTCGCACGAATCGCACCTCGCCGTCGGCGACAAGGCGAACGACGCGGTCCGCGTTGACGGTCGCGAGCTGCGCTGCAGGGTGGTGGGCGAAGGCGCCAACCTCGGATTCACCCAGGCAGGGCGCATCGAGTACGCGCTCGCCGGCGGGCGGATCGACACCGACGCGATCGACAATTCGGCCGGCGTCGACACCTCCGACCATGAGGTCAACATCAAGATCCTGACCGGCATGGCCGAGCGCTCCGGACGCCTCGCGCACGCCGACCGCGACGCGCTGCTGGCCTCGATGACCGGCGAGATCGCGGCCCACGTCCTGGAGCACAACTACGAGCAGACGCTGGCGCTCTCCCTGCTTCAGGCGGAGGGCGCCGGCGACCTGGACGCGCAGGCCGAGTTCATGGCCGACCTCGAGACGCGCGGCCGTCTCGACCGGGCGCTGGAGGGGTTGCCGGACGCGGTCGCCATCGCCGAACGGGCCCGGGCGGGCAAGGGCCTGACCAGGCCGGAGCTGGCGGTGCTGCTGGCCTACGGGAAGCTCGATCTCTGCGACGCTGTCGTCGGCTCGTCGGCGCCGGACGATCCCTATTTCCTGCGCGCCCTGCGCGACTACTTCCCGAGCGCGCTCGGCCGCTTCGACGAGGAGATGCGGCGCCACCGCCTGCGCCGCGAGATCATCGCGACGACCATCGGCAACGAGATGGTCAACCTCTGCGGCCCGACGTTCCCACGGCGGCTGATGGCCTCGGCGGGGTGCGGCGTCGGTGAGTTGGCGGTCAGCTTCGCGGCCGCCCGGGAGGTGCTCGGCTTCGACGAGGTGTGGGCGAGGGTCGCCGCCCTCGACGGCAAGGCGCCGCCGGCCGCGCAGGCCGCGCTGTTTCGAGAACTCGCCTACGTGCTGCGCGGCCAGACCTACTGGCTGGCCCGCTGGGGCGCGCGGGGCGGCCGGGGCGTCGAGGCGCTCGTCGAGGCCTACAAGCCGGCGGCGGACGCGCTGAAGGGGCTGGTCCCGCAGGCGCTCTCGCCCTTCGAGCAGAAGGCCGCGGTGCGTCGCGCCGCCGGCTGGACCCGGGCGGGCGCCGGCAAGGAGATCGCCCACCAGGTCGCGCTCTACCGACCGCTCACTGTCGCAGGCCAGATCGCCGATCTTGCTCGCGAGAGCGGCTGGCCCGCCGCTGCCGTCGCGCGGGTCTATCACCGCGTGGGTGGGACGTTCGCGTTCGATCGGCTGCGCGAGGCGGCCGGCGCACGGCCCGCGGCTGACGCCTACGAGCGCCTCGCGGTGCGCCGCCTGATCGAGGATATGCTGGCCGAGCAGGCCGCCGTGACCCGTGGCGTGATCGCCTATGCGGGGCGCGCCGACGCCGGAGAGGACGCCGCCGCCGCGCGGGCCGCCGTCGCCTCGTGGAGCGCTCTGAAGTCCGGGGCGGCGCGCGCGGCGAGGACGACCATCGCCGCCATCGAGCGCGACGGCGGCGGCTGGACGTTCCCCAAGCTCACGATCGCCAACGCCGCCCTGCGCGCGCTGAGCTAACCTGCGTCGCCGCTTCCCAGGGCGTTTCCCGGGGCGCTTCCCGGGGCGGGGCCGACGCGGTCGGGCGCGGCGCGCGGCCGGCCGGGCTCAGGGCCACGAGCATGGTGGTTGCGACGAGGGCGACCGTCGCGAGGGCCGCCACGGAGACCATGCCGTCCCCCTGCAGCGCGTGTGCGATCAGCGAGGCCCGGGCCGGGGCCCCGCGCGCGGCGAGGTCGAGCCACGCCGCCCCCGCGAATGCGGCGAGCGCGACGGAACGGCGGATCCAGGACAGCACGACGGCGCCTCCTCTCAAACGCCGTCTCGACCGGCGAGCGCGGCGCATGGCTCGCCGCTCAGACTCGCGCCTCCGCCCCGCGCCCGTCGACGGCGCCGGTTGTAGCAGGGGCGAAAGGTCGCGGGTCCGCCGCGGTCAGGGCGCCCGGCTCGGGTAGCTCACCGCCATGCCGGCGCGCACATCCTGCTGCACGCCGTACTGCGGGAACGGGTAGCGGAAGCCGTTCTTGGCGAGCGCCCGCATGCCCTCGATCGCCTGCTCGATCTGCGCCGGTGGCAGCGCCATCAGCATCTCGTCGTCGTTCACGCCGCCGTAGCGCCGCTCGGCGAAACAGGGAATCGAGAGACTGGGCTCGCGCCGGGTCAGGGCGCGGCCCCACGAGTCGGCGCAGGCGCTTTCGCCGACCACGCTCCAGTCGAAGCGCTTGTAGCCGGCCCACTGCAGGCCGTTGATGAAATAGATCATCGCGCCGGGCGTCGCGTAGAAGAGCGCGATGTCGGGGTCCGGAATGCGCCCCGCGAGCGGGCCCACGGCCAGCGCCTCGTAGCGGCCGTCAGGCACGCAGGCCATCGCCGACTGGTGCGCGCTGGCGTCGGCCTCGGTCGAGAACCAGACGCCGGTCATGTGGCGGCCGGAGTACCACTCGTCGGTCTTGGCGCCGCCGAGACCGACCACGGCGCGGCATTGCGCGCCGACGAGATCGTCCGACGTCACGCCCACCGTCCAGCCGAGCCGAGCGGCCTGGCCCACGACCTGGTCGAGCGTATGCACGTGCTGCGGCCGGCGGATGCGGGGAATCGCCTCCATGTCCGCGCGCCGTTCGAACAGCTTCATGCAGAAAACCACGGTTCTCAGCTTCAGGAGCCGCTCCAGCTCCGTCGCCACGCCCGTCCAGTCGCGCGCCGTCGCTTCGGTCATCGCCTTTTCCTCCCTCTCGCGCCGCCGCCCGCCGGTCTCACGCCGCGATCGAGCATCAAGACGCGCGCCCGCCCCCGGCGCAACGCCCATCTCGCCCGGGGCCGCCAATTCGCCCCGCGCGCCAAGTCGGCTCCGACCCGTGATCCCGCCACCGCTCGCCCCGGCCCAAAGTCGCTTTGGCGAAACAGGAGTCAGGTTTCACGAAACCTGACAACCCCACAATGATGACGAAACTGGCGCACCCGACAGGATTCGAACCTGTGACCTCTGCCTTCGGAGCAATTTAACCTGCCCTTCGACGCTTTTCGATGGGTTTCGCTCCGATGCGCTATGCTACTGTAATCAC
>JAKAZA010000025.1 GCA_021816155.1 Pseudomonadota bacterium
TCGTTGTCTGATCGAGATCCCGTTGAACGATCCCAGCAAGGCGCCGCAGGTGGTCGCGGCGTTGAAAGCGGGCCAGGATCCTGAGACCGTCGCGAAATCGGTGGGGGTCGAGGCGGTCACCTATACAAGCCAGCCGCAGTCGGCGGTCGCCGACCGCAAGGCGGCGGACGTGGCCTTCAAGATGACGCCCGGCGAGGTCGCGGGTCCCGTCCAGGGTGACTTCAAGCCTGTGGTGATCAAGCTGATCAGCATCACGCCTGGCCAGCCCCCGGATCTGAACACCGCCAAGCCGCAGATCATCGCCGACCTGCAGATGCAGGAGGCGACCGACAAGGTGTACGACCTCACCCAGAAGTTCGAGGATCTGGTCCAGGGCGGGGCGTCGCTGCAGGACGCGGCTGCGAAGCTCGGGCTGACAGTTCTCCAGGTCGGCCCGGTGACGGCGGACGGCAAGGATGTCAGCACTGGCCAGCCCGATCCCGCCGTGAGCCGCAAGCTCCTGGCCTCGGCCTTCCAGCTTGCGAAAGGCGCAAGCAGCGACGGTGTGGAGCAGGATAGCGGCAAGGGTGAATACTTCTATGTGCGCGTCGACCAGGTGACGCCGCCGGGACCGCCGACTCTCGCCGAGCCTGGCGTGCGCGCGATGCTGACACAGGCCTACTTCCAGCAGGCGATCGTCGGTGCGCTCGAGAAGAAGGGCGCCGACGCGCAAGCCGCGCTCGCCAAGGGCAAGACCATGGAGGCGGTCGCCGCCGTCTACGGCGCGCATGTCGCCCATCAAGTGGGGATGACCCGCGCGGCGGCGCAGCAACTCGTGCAGACGCTCGGCCAGGATTTCCTGGCCGCGGTGTTCGACGCCAAGGTGGGCGCGACCTTCGTGGCCGGCTCCGATCCCCTGAAGGGCTACGTGGTGGGCCGGCTCGACGCCATCCATCCGGCGGACCCCAAGCAGGCGGCGACGCTGCTGGACGCTCTCGGCGAGCGCAACGCACAGCGCTATCTGCAGGGCATCGACGACGCGACCCGCCAGGCGGCGGTGCGCATGGTGAAACCGCGGACGAACCTCAAGCTTGCCCGCAGCGTGATGGGGATCGACGAGGCCATGGTGCGGCGCGCGACCAGCCCCCAGACAGGCGCTCCGCGGCCCGCCCAATGAGTCGCGCCCGTGCCTGAGCCGCCGGGGTTCGAGCCCGCCAAGGAGGTCTTCGTCCGCGCCTACGAGGCGGGGCGCGCGCAGGTTGTCGTGCATCGTCTGGTCGACGATCTGGAGACGCCGGTCTCGGCCTACCTGAAGGTGGCGCACGGGCAGCCGTACAGCTTCCTGTTCGAATCGGTCGAAGGCGGCGCCTGGCGCGGGCGCTACTCGGCCCTCGTGATGGCGCCGGACCTGGTGTGGCGATGCCAGGGCGGAGTCGCGGAGACAGCCGAAGGCGACGACATCGCAGCCGGCCGCTTCCACGCCGACGGCGAAGGCGCGCTCGAGTCGCTACGCGACCTCGTCGCCCGTTCGCGCCTCGAGCTGCCGCCCGGCCTGCCGCCGATGGCCGCCGGAATCTTCGGCGTGATCGGCTACGACATGATCCGCCTGGTCGAGAAGCTGCCGCACGTGAACCCCGATCCGCTGGGGCTGCCGGATAGCGTGCTCATCCGCCCGTCGGTCGTCGCCGTGTTCGACGGCATCGCGCAGGAGATACTGCTCGTCACCACGGTTCGGCCCGCCTCCAGCGCTTCGGCCGATGCCGCCTACGCCGCGGCGCGCACCCGCCTGCAGCGTGTGATCGACGCGCTCGCCCGTCCCCTGCCCCCCGCCGGCCCTCGACCGGCGCCGCAACCGGACGCCCTCGCCTCGCCCGTCTCCAAGGAGGCGTACGGCGAGATCGTCGAGAAGGCGAAGGAGTACATCCGCGCCGGCGACATCTTCCAGGTGGTGCCCAGTCATCGGTTCCGCGCGCCGTTTCCGTTCGACCCCTTCGCGCTCTATCGGTCGCTGCGCCGCACCAATCCCTCGCCCTTCCTCTATTTCCTGAACTATCCGGAGTTTCAGCTGGTCGGCTCCTCGCCAGAGATCCTCGTGCGCCTGCGCGGCGGCAAGATCACCATCCGCCCGATCGCCGGCACGCGACGCCGCGGCGCCACGCCCGAAGAGGACGCCCGGATGGAGGCCGAGCTGATCGCGGATCCCAAGGAGCACGCCGAGCACCTGATGCTGCTCGACCTCGGACGCAACGACGTGGGTCGCGTCGCCATGCTGGGCCAGTCGGGCCGCAACGTTCCGTCGGAACGGCGGCGGAGCCCGCACGTGCGGGTCACCGCCAGCTTTTTCGTCGAGCGCTACAGCCACGTGATGCATCTCGTGTCCAACGTCGAAGGCGACGCGCCGGAGGGCCTGGACCCGGTGGACGTGGTGATGTCGGCGTTGCCGGCTGGCACGCTTTCGGGCGCGCCCAAGGTGCGGGCGATGGAGATCATCGACGAACTGGAGAGCGAGAAGCGCGGCGTCGCCTACGCCGGCGCCGTGGGCTATTTCGGCGCCGATGGCTCGGTCGACACCTGCATCGTGCTCCGGACGGCGCTCTTCAAGGACGGAATGATGTATGTTCAGGCTGGCGGGGGCGTGGTCGCGGACTCCGACCCGGTGGCCGAGTACGAGGAAACCGTCCACAAGGCCGGCGCGCTCCGGGACGCGGCGGTGGAGGCCTGGCGCTTCGCCTGAACGTCACGTCCCCGTGGCGTGCTCGTGCTGCGGCTCGTATCGCCACGCATGCGAAAGGGCGTGATAGAGCGGCTCGTCCATGAGGAGGCTCGACCCCCACCGGGCGACCAGCGACGCCAGCATGAGCGGTCCCACGAGGCCGGGCTCGCGGGTCATCTCCATCAGGATCACCGCGCTCGTAAGCGGCGCTTGGACCACCCCTGAAAGGTAGCTCGCCATCCCTAGCACGACGGCGTCGCGCCCGGCGATAGGAAGGCCAATCCGCGCGAACGCCGCGCCGAGCCCGGCGCCGGCGGCCAGTGACGGCGAGAAAAGGCCGCCTGGCGCGCCGCAGACGGCGGCGGCGAGATTCGCCACGAACTTCCAGAGCGCGAAGGTCATTCCCCGGCCCGGATGATCGCGCAGCAACGACTTCGCCTCGTCGTAGCCGGCGCCGAAGGTAAGGCCTCCCGAGCCGAGGGCGACGGCCGCCGCCACGACGCCGCACAGCGTCGCGAACAGCACCGGGTGCGCCCGACGCCATCGCGAGAACGGGTTGGACTCGGGGCCCATCAAATAGGCGATCGCCTTGGCGAACACGCCGCCGAAGATCCCCCCGGAAAGGCCGATCACCGGCGAGAGGAGCCACGCCGCCAGCAGCGTGTCCTTGCCGGTGCTGACGCCGAAATATGCGTAGTCGCCCTGGAGGGCGTAGGACGTGAAGCCGGCGATCACCACCACCATGATGACGGTGGCGTGGGTCTGCTTCTCGAAGCCCTTCGCCAGCTCCTCCACCGCGAAGACCACCCCTGCGATCGGGGTGTTGAAGGCGGCGGCGACGCCCGCCGCGCCGCCGGCCAGGATCAGCGCGCGCCGGCCCGGTCCACCCTTCAGGCCGCGGGTCAGGGAGCGCACGATGCCGGCCGCCACCTGCACGGTAGGCCCCTCGCGGCCGATCGACGCCCCGAAGATGTATAGGCCGAGCGCCAGCACGACCTTCCAGATCGCCGTCTTCAGCGTCACGCGTTGCCCGCCCCAGCGCCCCTTCCAGCGCTGCTCGGCCGCCGCGATCACCTGCGGGATGCCGCTGCCCGACGACTCGGGCGCGAAGCGCAGCGTCAGCCATGCCGCCAGGCCGAAGCCCACCGGCATCAGGATCAGCATCAGCGGCCCGTTCCAGGCGTAGAGGCGCTCGTGGGCGGCCATCGCGACATTGCTCATCCACGCGAAAGCGGCGGCGGCCGCGCCGGCGAGGATCGAGACGGCGGTGACAATCGCCAGCCGCTTGACGCGGCGCGCATAGAGCCGCGCGCGCAGCAACGGGCGCCGTCTCAGCCTGTACGATTGCGACGAACGAAGAGAAGCCATGCTAGGCCGTAGGCTCACGGCGGATCACAAACAACCACAAGGCTCCTGTTTGGAGAGGCGCTCTCGCTAGCGCGGCCAGGGCGTCGGCATCAACACCACAGTCATCGCCAGGCCGAGCGCGCTCAGGGTGAAGAACACCGCGGCGGCCGCGACTCCGCTCAGGCCCTCGGCCTGCGGCGGCGACAGCAACATGGATCGCGCCTGGCGAAGGCGCGCCGGATCGAGACGTGAATCAGCCATTGCCTGCGCAACCTCGCGCTGACTGGGGAGCGGCGCAAGGCGCAGAAAGGCGTTCCCGCCGGCGCTGTCGCCGGGCTAGAACGCGCATCCTCAAGGACGCGCCGCATGATCCTCGTCATCGATAACTACGACAGCTTCACGTACAACCTCGTCCACTATCTGAACGAGCTGGGCGCGGAGACGGTGGTGCGCCGCAACGACGCGCTCAGCGTCGCCGACGCCATCGGCATGCGGCCGGAGGCGATCGTGCTGTCACCGGGGCCGTGCACGCCCAATGAAGCGGGAATCTGCCTGTCGCTGATCTCGGCGGCGCCTCGCGACCTGCCGATCCTCGGCGTGTGCCTCGGCCACCAATCGATCGGTCAGGCGCTGGGCGGAGAGGTGGTCCGCGCCAAGACGCTCATGCACGGCAAGACGAGCCCCATCCACCACGCCAGCCAGGGCGTCTTCGCCGGCCTGCCGAACCCGTTCACCGCAACGCGCTACCATAGCCTCTCGGTGAAGCGCGAGACGCTGCCGCCGGAGCTCGAGATCACCGCGTGGACCGACGACGGGGAGATCATGGGGATCGCACACCGCTCGCGACCGCTCTTCGGCGTCCAGTTCCACCCCGAGAGCATCGCCACTGAAGGCGGGCGCCAACTGTTGGCCAACTTCCTCGACCTGGCCGGCGTCAAACGTCTCGAGGACGCCTAGGCTCCTCATGTCCGACGCGTTCAAGCCGCTCCTCGCCAAGCTCGCCGACGGGATGACGCTCAGCGAAGAGGACGCCGAGACCTTCTTCGCCGCGGCGCTGCGCGGCGAACCGACGCCCGCGCAGGTGGCCGCCGCCGTCACCGCGATGCGCCTGCGCGGCGAGACAGTCGGCGAGATCACCGCCTGCGCCAGGGCCATGCGGCGGGCCGCGATCACGCTGCATCATCCCCACCAAGTGATCGATGTCTGCGGAACCGGCGGCGACGGGACTCACACCTTCAACATCTCGACCGCGGTGGCGCTTGTGGCCGCCGGAGCCGGCCTGAAGGTGGCCAAGCACGGCAACCGGGCCATCTCCTCGCGGTCCGGCGGCGCCGACGTCCTGACCGCGCTCGGCGTGAACATCGCTGCGAACCTCGACCAGCAGCGCCGCGCGCTCGACGCCGCCGGCGTCTGCTTCCTGTTCGCCCCGGCCCATAACGCAGCGATGCGACACGTGTTGCCGATCCGCCAGGAGCTCGGCTTCCGCACCGTGTTCAATCTTCTTGGCCCTCTGGCCAACCCCGCGGGCGCGCAGCGGCAACTACTGGGCGTCTACGACTCGCGATGGGTCGAGCCGGTGGCGCGCGTCCTCGGCGCCTTGGGCGCCGAGCGGGCGTGGGTGGTCCATGGCGAAGGCCTCGACGAGATGACCACAACCGGTGCGACACAGGTCGCCGAGTGGCGCAACGGCGGCGTGCGGCTCTTCAACGTAACGCCCGAGGCGGTCGGGTTGCCGCGCGCGGCGCTCGCCGACCTCACCGGCGGCGATCCGCAAGCCAATGCGGAAGCGATCCGGCGCCTGCTGGCGGGCGAACGCGGGCCTTACCGCGACATCGTGCTGCTCAATGCTGCGGCCGCGCTGCTAGTCGGCGAGCGGGCCGAGACGTTGCGCGACGGCGTGGCTGCGGCCGCCGCGGCCATTGACGAGGGGCGCGCGGCCGCGGCCCTGGCGACGCTGATCGCAGCGACGAACGCACCATGAACGACATCCTCGAGAGGATCGCGGACTACAAGCGCGACGAGGTCGCGAGCCTGCGGCGCGCCGAGAGCCAGGACGCCGTGGAGGCCCGCGCCAGATCGGCAGATCGGCCGCGAGGCTTCATGGCGGCGCTCGAGCGCGCGGCCGCGCCCGGCCGTCTCGCCCTGATCGCGGAGATCAAGAAGGCCTCGCCCTCGAAGGGGTTGATCCGGGCCGATTTCGACCCGCCCGAGTTGGCCCGGGCATACCAAGCGGGTGGCGCGGCGTGCCTCTCGGTGCTGACCGATGCGCCCAGCTTCCAGGGCGCCGACGTCTATCTTGGCGCCGCGCGGGACGCATCCACGCTGCCGGCGCTGCGCAAGGACTTCCTCGTCAACCCGTGGCAGGTCGCGCAGTCGCGCGCCCTCGGCGCCGACGCCATCCTCGTCATCCTCGCGATAAGCGACGACGCACTCGCTGCTGAGCTGCTGGCCGAGGCCGAGCGGTTCGGGATGGACGCGCTGGTCGAAGCGCACGACGAGGCCGAGGTCGATCGCGCGGTCCGCCTTGGCGCACGGCTGATCGGCGTCAACAACCGCAACCTTCGCAACTTCGTCACCGACCTGGCGGTGACGGAGCGTCTGGCGGCGCGGGTTCCGAGCGACCGGCTCCTGGTCACCGAGAGCGGCATCGTGAGCACCGCCGACGTCGCACGTCTCTCCGCCGCCGGCGCCAGGGCCATGCTGGTTGGCGAGAGCCTGATGCGCCACGCCGACGTCGAGGTCGCGACCCGCGTGCTGCTCGGCTGAGCCCGGTCCATGAGGCGCCAACCTATGCGCCACCCGGTTGCGAGCGGCCGGTCTATCGCGCCGCGGCGCCCCCGAACCCGACGCCGGGGCGTGCTAAGGAACCAGCACCGCGGCGCCTGTGAGGCGTCCTGAACGCATGTCGGCGAGAGCGTCGTTGGCCGCCTCGAGCGGATAGAGCGTCACCAGGGTCCGCACGCCAGCCTCAGGCGCGACAGCCAGGAACTCGTGCGCGTCCTTGCGGGTCAAGTTGGCGACCGACACCACCTCACGCTCGCCCCAGAGTATCTCATACGGGAACGATGGGATGTCGCTCATGTGGATCCCGCCGCAGACGACGCGACCGCCCTTGCCGACCGCGCGCAGAGCAGCAGGCACAAGCTCGCCGGCGGGGGCGTAGACGATGGCCGCGTCGAGCGGCGCGGGCGGCGCCTCGTCCGAGCCGCCGACCCAGTGGGCGCCCAGTCTCCGCGCGAAATCCTGCGCCGCGCCGTCGCCCGGCCGCGTGAAGACGAAGAGCTGACGCCCCTGCCACCTCGCCACCTGCGCGATGATGTGGCCCGCCGCGCCGAAACCGTAGATCCCGAGCCGCTTCCCGGCGCCAGCGAAGACAAGGCTGCGCCAGCCGATCAGGCCCGCGCAGAGCAACGGGGCCTGGTCCGCCGGGGTCCCAGCGGCGGCCAGAGGGTAGGCGAATCGCGCGTCGACGATCGCATGCGTGGCGAACCCGCCATCGCGCGTGTAGCCGGTGAACTCAGGCGTGTCGCAGAGGTTCTCGCGGCCGCTGCGGCAGAACGCGCAGACGCCGCAGGTTCGGCCAAGCCAGCCGACGCCAACCCGTTCGCCGACCGCCAGCGAGACGCCCTCCCCGACCGAATCGACCACGCCGACGATCTCATGACCCGGAATGATCGGCGTGCGAACGTTTGCGAGCTCCCCGTCGACGACGTGAAGGTCGGTGCGGCAGACCCCGCACGCCAGGACGCTCAGTCGAGCCTCGCCCGCGCCCGGAAGCCGGTCCGGGCGGTCCAGCAGCCGCAGCGGCCGCCCTACCTCCGTCAGGATCATAGCCCTCATCATCGCGTCTCCTCCGGCACGTGGGGATAGGTTCCGCGCAGCCGACTCGGCTTCAGGACGTCCCGGCGCGAGTCGCCGCAATGACCACGATCAAACCTCCACGCGGCCCGCCACCTTCCTGATTTCACTGCGGATTCCGTTCACTTGACTTTAATCAGGAACACCTAGAGAACATCCGCAAGCGTTTTTGATTTGTTCCGGCGCGCGGCGTCGGAAGCATCCCGAGGCGGACGATATGCTCACGCGCAAACAGCACGAACTGCTCATGTTCATTCATGAGCGGATCAAGGAGACCGGCGTCTCGCCTTCGTTCGACGAGATGAAAGAGGCGCTCGACCTTGCGTCCAAATCCGGCATCCACCGCCTGATCACGGCGCTCGAAGAGCGGGGCTTCCTGCGCCGCCTGCCGCACCGAGCGCGGGCGCTGGAAGTGGTGAAGCTGCCCGAGCAGGCGACGGCGTCGGCGCCACCGCGCGGCCGCGCCACGTTCCGTCCGACGCTGGTCGAGCCGTCGCCAGGCGCCGTCCCGACCGCCGTTGCGGCCAGCGACGTGCGTGAACTGCCGGTCCTTGGGCGCATCGCCGCCGGCACGCCGATCGAAGCCATCCAGCATGAGCGCGACCGTATGCAGGTGCCCGAGAGCATACTCGGCGCGGGCGAGCATTTCGTGCTCGAGGTGCAGGGCGATTCGATGATCCATGCGGGAATCCTTGACGGTGACTTCGTGGTGATCCGCAAGACCAACGCAGCCAATTCCGGCGAGATCGTCGTCGCCCTCGTCATGGGCGAGGAAGCGACCCTGAAGCGGCTGCGCAAGAAGGGCGCCTCAATCGCACTTGAAGCCGCCAATCCCGCCTATGAGACGCGTATTTTCGGACCGGACCAAGTTCAGGTGCAGGGCAAGCTCGTTGGCCTGATCCGGAGATACCACTGAGCGCGGCGCCGGCCGGCGAGACGCGCCGGTTCGTCGGCTTCGGCGGCGCACCGCTGGTCTCTCACGAACTCGGCGGCGGCCGGCCCGTCATTCTGCTGCACGGATTCCTTTCCAGCGCGCGACGCAACTGGTTCGAGCCCGGAATCGCCGCCGCACTCGCCGCGGTGGGGTTGCGCGTGATTGCGCCGGACTGCCGAGGGCACGGCCTCTCCGCCGCGCCGACCGAGCCCGCCGACTGGCCGCCGGACGTGATGGCGGCGGATGTTGAGGCGCTCATCGGCCAGCTGGGTCTCGTCGACTACGATCTCGCCGGATATTCGATGGGCGGACGCACCGCCGCGCGTCTCATGGTGCGCGGCGCCCGTCCTCGACGGTGCGTCCTGGGGGGGATGGGAGATCTCGGCGTCATGCAGGCGGGTCCGCGCGCGGCGGCGTTCGAGGACGCCATCCGCAATGGCCCCGACGCCGCCGATCCCACGATGGGCCGAGCTATCCACCGGCTGATAGACGCTCAGGGACTTAAGCCTGCGGCCATGCTGGGCGTGCTGGCCGCCTTCGCACCGACCAGCCGCGACGAACTCGCCGGCGTGCCGACGCCGACGCTGGCGATCCTCGGCGATGCGGATCTGGACAACGGCTCGGTCGAGGCGCTGGCTGAGATCATGCCGGCATGCAGGCCGCTTCGCCTTCCCGGCGATCATGCTGGCGTCGTCGCCTCGCCGGCGTTCCGCGAGGCCATCGTCCGATTCCTTGGCTGACGAAGCGCGCCGCGCCGCTACAGCTCTCGCGCAGACCAGGGCCGCTGTCCGCGGATCGGCTGCGACCACTCGATCCGCCAGCCGGATTTTTCCGTGAAGATCTCGGCCGCACCGCCCACGGCGAAGTCACCCGGTCTGAGCACCAGGACGTCTCGGCACGCCCCCGGAAGCGTCGCGGGCGCCCGCATCACCAGCACGTCCGAGCGCGCGCAGAGCTCGGCGAGCCGCTCAGGCTTCGGAGCGCGACGCGTCCACCAAATGCCGAGCGCTGGGGCGACGCCGGCGCGGGGTGCGCAACTCCAGTAGTCGCAGTCAAAGAGCGCTCCTCTCGCTCGCTCGGCATCCTCGGGAACCGCAAGGCCGCGCCGCTGGGCCCAGAGTCCGGTCGCGTAGCTTCTGACGCCAGGACGCAGCACAACCTCCTGACCGCCCGTGGCGATGGCGGCGTCACCGCCGTCACCGGCGATCCAGATGACGGGGGCCGCCGGCCGCGGCCACAATACGACCGCGACCGCCAGCGGCAGGCCAGCCCAGCGCAGACGTCCCTTCCAGAGGCAGACGAACAGGATGCCGCAGTAGGAGAAAACGAGCGCGATCTGCGGAGCGGCGCTCGCCGCGGCGGCGGCGCCCGGAGCACGGGCGAATAGCGCGCCGATGCGGATGATCGCTCTCGCCGCCCATCCGGCGACGAAGAGAGGACCTTCGGCCAGTACGTGGCTGAACGGCTCCAGCAGGAGCGCGACGGCCAGCGCCGGCATCATCGCAACGCTCGCGATGAGGTCGGCCCCAAGGTTGGCGAGCACGCCGAAATTGGCGATGCGGTTGAAATGCTGGACGGCGAATGGCGTTGTCGCCGCTCCCGCGACGAGCGCCACGACAAACAGGCCGACCAGCCAGTCCCCACCGCGTTGCAGAGCGACGACCCACCAAGGCAGTCCCGGCGGCGCGGTCCCGCCGCGCGGCCATACCTCCGCCAGCGCGACCAGCGCAGCAGTGGCGCAGAACGACATCTCGAAGCCCGGCTGCACGACAACTTCGGGCTCCGCCGCGAGGATAATCAGCGCGGCGAGCGCCAGCGAGCGTAGGCTGACTACTTGCCGGTCGAGGAGGATCGCCGTGAACGCGACGGCCGCGGTGATGGCGGCGCGTCGGGCGGGCGGATGCGCGCCGGACAGGACGAGGTAGCCGCCGACCGCCAGGAGACCGGCGACGGCCGCGGCCTTCTTGCCGTTCACCCGCACCGCCAGCCACGGCCACGCAGCGATCAGGAAACGCACGCCGAAGAACACGAAGCCGCTAAGGGCGGCGGTGTGGAGGCCGGCGATGGCGAGCATGTGGGCGAGGCCCGAGGCCCGAAGATTCTCTCGCACCTCGGGGCTAAGCCAGTCCTGATGACTGGTGGTCACAGCGACGGCGAGGCCGGCGGCGTCTCCTGCGTGACCGCCCATCGCCGAGTCCATGTCCGCAGCGAGCCGCTCGGCCGTCGCCCAGCGGAATGCGTTCACCGTCATCAGCAGGCGCAGCGCCCGCGGCGCGGGCGGCGCGGCGATGACCTGCGCCGGTGCGCGCGCCAGCCCGACGCCGCCCTCGCCGGCGAACCAGGCGTCGCGGGCGAAGTCGTAAGCACCGGGTGCGGCAGGCGCCGGCGGTGGATCAAGCAGCGCCTTCACCGAGATCGCCTGACCGGGAGCAACGAAGTCGCCGGGCTGCATCACGATCCGCACCCGCAAGGGCAGCTGGTCCACCGTGAGATGGTCGATCCAAGTCGGCGCGATGACGAGACGGGGCCCGCTCTGGCCGGGGGTATCCACGTCGACGACGTAGCCCTGCACGTCGACGACCCCGAGATGCGCCGGCAAGATCGGCGCGGCGACATGATCGCTCCGGAGCTTCGCGCCGGCGAAGCCGGCGAACGCGGCGGCTGTCAGCAGCGCGAGCGCTATCCATCCGCGCGCCGCACCGCGCCGGTCCGCCGCCGCCGCGACTGCGGCCAGCGCGACCGCAACGGCGGCGGCCGGCCAGAGTGGCGGCTCGGTCTTCCAGCCGAGGTAGAGCGCGGCGCCGACGCCGAAGGCGACGGGAACCCAGAGGAACACGCGATCCAGTTGCGCAGCCGCCTCCGCCAGCGCGCCACGACCGAGCGCCGCCAAGCTAGGAAGCCGCCGGAGGCGCGTGCTAAGAGCCGCGGCCCACGCGCCCGGCAGAGCAATGTCAGACCCCGACTCCCCCGTCGTCACACGCATCGCCCCTTCGCCCACCGGGATGATGCACATAGGCACCGCGCGCGCCGCGCTTTTCAACTGGCTGTTCGCGCGCCACACCGGCGGCAAGTTCCTGCTGCGGATCGAGGACACCGACCGCGAACGCTCGACGCCGCAGGCGGTCGAGGCGATCTTCGCGGGCCTGCGCTGGCTGGGGCTGGAGCCCGACGCCGCGCCCGTCTTCCAGTTCAGTCGCGCCGAACACCATCGGGCCGCGGCCATGGACCTGCTGGCGCGCGGCGCGGCCTATCGCTGCTACATGACCGTCGACGAACTCGCCGAAGAGCGCGAGAGGGCCAGAGCCGAGGGCCGGCCGGTCCGCTCGCCATGGCGGGACCGCGAGGCGCCGCCGGGGACCAACGCGCCGCACGTGATCCGGCTGCGCGCACCTCAGGACGGAGACACCATCGTCGACGACCTCGTGAAGGGCCGCGTCGCCTTCAGGAATCGCGAGCTCGACGATCTGATCCTGATCCGCGCGGATGGCACGCCGACCTACAACCTCGCCGTGGTGGCCGACGACCACGACATGGGTGTCACCCACGTCATCCGGGGGGACGACCACCTCGCCAACACGCCTCGGCAGATGCAGATCTACCAGGCCCTCGGCTGGTCGCCGCCGAAATTCGGGCACCTGCCCCTCATTCATGGTCCGGACGGCGCCAAGCTCTCGAAGCGGCATGGGGCCCAAGCCGTGTCCGAGTTCGCGGATATGGGCTACCTGCCCGAGGCGATGCGCAACTATCTGGCGCGGCTGGGCTGGGGCCACGGCGACGACGAGATATTCTCCGACGCCGAGGCCATCGCCTGGTTCGAGATCGCCGACGTGGTCAGCGCGCCGGCCCGCCTGGACTGGCCAAAACTGAACCACGTCAACCAGCACTACATCCGTCTCGCCGACGACACGCGGCTCGCCGCGCTCGTGATGGACGTATTGAGGAGCCGCGAGGCGCACCTGCCGCACGACGTCGCGGCGCGGCTGGCGCGGACCATCCCGCTCGTGAAAGAGGGCGCCAAGACAGTTCTCGAGCTCACCGATCTCGTGCTGTTCGCGCTCCGGCCCCACGATACGCCTCTCGCCGACAAGGCCCGCAACCTCTTCACCGAGGAGGTCAAAGCCCGGCTTGCGCGCCTGGCGGCGAACCTCGGGGACGCGCCGGAATGGACCAGCAGCGCCATGCACGAACGGCTGAAGACGTTCGCCGACGCGGAAGGCGGGTTCGGCAAGTTCGGACCGGCGCTGCGAGCGATTCTCGCCGCGGGCGCGGTCGCCCCCGACCTCGCCAGCGCGCTCGCCGCCCTGGACAGGGGCGAGAGTCTCGCCCGCATCGCGGATGCCCTTTCGCAAGTGCAGTAAGCCGCTATAAGGCGTCGGGGTTCAGAAAGGGACAGGCGCATGGCCGAGAACGCGACGCTGACTATCGGCAACACGAGTTATGACCTGCAGGTCATAAAAGGCACGACCGGGCCCGACGTCATAGACGTTCGCAAGCTCTACGATGAAAGCGGCGTCTTCACGTTCGACCCGGGGTTCACGTCGACGGCCTCGTGCGAGAGCAAGATCACCTACATCGACGGTGACGCAGGGGTATTGCTGCACCGCGGCTATCCGATCGAGCAGCTGGCCTACAATTCCAGCTTCCTCGAGGTCTGCTACCTCCTGCTCAACGGCGAACTGCCGACTGCGGCCGAGTTCGCGGACTTCGACAAGACGATCACCTACCACACGATGCTGCACGCGCAGTTCGACCGGTTCTTCTCGGGCTTCCGCTCGGACGCTCACCCGATGGCGATCATGACCGGGGCGGTCGGCGCGCTCAGCGCCTTCTATCACGACAGCATCAACGTCGATGACCCAGAGCAGCGCAAGATCTCGGCCCATCGCCTGATCGCCAAGATGCCGACCATTGCGGCGCGCGCCTACAAGTACTCGGTCGGCCAGCCGTTCGTGACGCCGCGCAACGACCTCTCCTACGCCGAGAATTTCCTGCGCATGGCCTTCTCGGTGCCGGCCGAGGACTGGAGGCCGAACCCGGTGCTGACCCGCGCCATGGACCGAATCTTCATCCTGCACGCCGACCACGAGCAGAACGCCTCCACCTCGACGGTGCGCCTCGCGGGCTCGTCGGGCGCCAATCCCTTCGCCTGCATCGCCGCCGGCATCGCGTGCCTCTGGGGCCCGAGCCACGGCGGCGCCAACGAAGAAGCGCTGATGATGCTGCGCGAGATCGGGACGGTCGACCGCATCCCCGAGTACGTCCAGGGCGTCAAGGACCGCAAGTATCGGCTGATGGGCTTCGGCCACCGCGTCTACAAGAACTACGACCCGCGCGCCAAGGTGATGCAGGAGACCTGCCACGAGGTGCTCAAGGAAGTGGGCGATCCCGATGATCCGTTGCTGAAAGTGGCGATGGAGCTGGAGAAGATTGCGCTGAACGACGAGTATTTCGTCGAGCGAAAGCTCTATCCGAACGTCGACTTTTACTCCGGCATCACGTTGAAGGCGATGGGCTTCCCGACCACTATGTTCACCGCGCTGTTCGCGCTCGCCCGCACGGTCGGCTGGATCAGCCAGTGGAAGGAGATGTTCGAGGATCCGCGCCGCAAGATCGGCCGGCCCCGCCAGCTCTACAATGGTCCGCTGCAGCGCGACTACGTCGCCATCGACAAGCGGGGCTGAAGCCTTGGTCCGCGCCGCCGACGACGAAGCGGCGCGGACCTACGAGGCGCTGCGGGCCCGCGCCGAGAGCGATCCGGCCATTCTCGCCTTCTGGCTGGGCGGTTCGCGCGGCATGGGCTTCGCGACGCCGCACTCGGACTACGATGTGGGCGTGATCGTGGCGGAAGACGCCTACGACGCCATCCTGCAACAGCTTGGCATGGCCGCTCCGTACCAGGCCGACTGGCGGCCGGGCGTTGACCTTTCGGTGCGGACGTTCCCCATGCTCAAGGCCTTCGCCGCATGGGACTCGGCCGAGCGCGGCTATCGCTACATGTTCGCGCACCTCAAGGCGCTGGTCGACAAGACCGGACGGGCGCAGCCGCTGATCGACGCCAAGGCCCGCGTGCCGACCGAAGCGATTGCGCACTTCGTGCATGGCTCGCTCGACCACGCGCTCAACCAGGCCTACCGGGGCCTGAAGTGCCTGCGCGACGGCGATGCGCCGGCCGGCCGCCTCGAAGCCGCCGAGGGCGTGGGTCCTTTCCTGGACGCGGCGTTCGCCCTGCACGGCGCCCGGCTGCGGCCTTACTACAAGTACCTCGGCTGGGAGCTCGCGACCTTTCCTTTGCAGCAACTGCCGCTTGGACCTGCCGAACTGAGCCGGCGCCTGTCCGCGGCGCTGGACCCAGGCGGCGCCGGCAGCCTCTGCCGCCTGCTCGCCGACGCCGAGCCAGCCTTCCGCGAGGCGGGATACGGCGCCGCGTACGACGGCTGGGGAACGACCCTCCCCTGGATCCTCGCCGGCAAGGCTGTCGGCGCGCCATAAGCAGGGCGCGCGGAACCGCCGGGGCATGGTATGCTTTGTGTCGACGGGGCTCAGTCTTCCTCAGGAGACGCCGATGGCCGTCGCCGACATTCGCCATGAGATCACCCACGCCCTCGTACTGAACGAAGAGGCTGAACGGGAAGCGCGTTGGGCCTACGACCACGGCGACGACATCGACAAGGTGGCGGCGGCCGGCGAAATGGAGTTCCTCGCTCGCCAAAAGGCGGAGATCCTCGCCCGTCTCGGCGAGATCGACCGCCGCATCGCTGAGCGGCGGACACTTTTCAGCTGGGTCCGCCAGCAGTGGTTCAACGTCAACCTCGCCTTCGAGAGCTGGATCGCGCACGGCTAGCGGCCGCCGAGACCCGCCGGCATAGTGGCGCTCAGAGTTCCAGGAGCGCCAAGCCATGAGCGATATTCCCGACGACGGCTGGAAGCACTCCGGCGTGCGCGTGATTTCGGCCGGTTCGCTCGATAGGAACACGGCTCAGACACCGGGCATGAACCGGGCCGCAGCGATCAACTTCGCCCGCGTCGGGGCGCAGAAGATCTGGGCGGGCACGGTGCACATCCATGCGAACGCCAAGACCGGCGCCCACCATCACGGGCCGCTCGAGAGCGTGATCTACGTGGTGCGTGGGCGCGCCCGCATGCGCTGGGGCGAGCATCTGGAGTTCACCGCCGAAGCCGGCCCCGGGGACTTCATCTACGTGCCGCCGTTCGTGCCCCACCAGGAGATCAACGCCTCTGCGGACGAAGCGCTCGAGTGCGTGCTCGTGCGCAGCGACAACGAGGCAGTGGTGGTGAACCTCGACATCGAGCCGGCGGAGAAGCCGCAATCCGTCCGGTGGATCGACCCGATCCACAAGGGGTGAGCGCTTCAGTTCGACGCCGCCCGGCCGCGCTCGGCCAGCACCCGGATCACCGTGTCAGCCGCCGCGCCGAACGGATCGGGTGCGCCGGCGCCCAGCTTGGCCAGCGCCGCAGTCTGCGCTGCGACCTGTGCGCGGCGCCGCGCAGGGTCGTCGAGCAAGGCGGCGAGCGCCGCCCCGAGCTTGGACGCCGTGCAGTCGCCCTGGATGAACTCCGGCGCCGCAGCCTCGCCGGCGGCGATGTTGATCAGCGTCAGGTACTTCACCTGGATGAGGGCCCTGGCGATGAGCGCGGTGATCGGATTGGCCTTGTAGCCCACCACCATCGGACAGCCGGCCATGGCGAGTTCGGTCGTGACCGTTCCGCTCTTGGCGAGCGCGACGGTGGCGGCGCGCATCGCGTCGCGGCGGGACTTCTCGCCTTCGACCACGTGCGCGGCATGACGCCAGCCCGAAACCCGCGCCTTGACGAGGCCCGTGACCGTCTCGGCCGCCGGCACGACGAGGTGGAGCCGCGGGCGAGCATCCTTCAGTCGCATCGCCACCTCTTCAAACGTCGGCATGAGACGCTTGACCTCACTGGGCCGGCTTCCGGGCAGCACGAGCAGGATCGGATCGTCCGGCGCCGCCCCGATCTCCGCACGCAGCCGATCCGGATTGGCGTCGGCATGATCCGCCGACAGGGTGGGCGATCCGACGAACGTGCTGGCGAGCCCGGCGGCCTCGAAATACGGCGGCTCGAACGCGAACAGCGTCATCAGATGGTCGGCCTGCCTGGCGAGCGAGCGCGCCCGCCATGGCCGCGTCGCCCAGACCTGCGGCGCCGCATACTTGACGATGGCGACGCCTGGCGCGCGACGGCGCAGGCCCTCGGCCACCCACCAGTTGAAGACGGAGGCGTCGACGAGCACAGCGACGTCCGGCCGCTCGGCTTCGCCCAGCCGCACAATGGCGTCGATACGAGCCAGGGCGAGCGGGATCGAGGTGACGATCTCGATCACGCCCACGAGCGACAGGTCGTCGATGCTGAACGGGCTTGCGATCCCTTCCGCAGCCATCCGCGCGCCGCCGACGCCGACAAAGCGCACGCCCGCCTCGCCGAGCCTCGCCCTCAGCGCATGCGCCAGCCCGGCGCCCAGCGCGTCGGCCGACGCCTCGATGGCGATCAGCATGACCTTGAGCGGCTGGCTCACCGCGCCTGATCCGCCACGCCGACGATGAACAACCCCGCCGCGTCGGCCGCGGCGATCAGCGCCTCGCGCTCCACCAGCAGCAGCTTGCCAGCGACGCCTACCACACCGGCAAGCCCGGCTCGCACTGCACCCTCGATCGTCGTTGGCCCGATCGTGGGCAGATCGATCCGCTCCTCCTGGATCGGCTTGGGCACCTTGGCGAGCACGCCGCGGGGCCGACCTGGCGCGCCGCGCAGAGGCTGCGGCAGCTCCGCCACCCGCGCCAACACCGCGTCGGCGCCTTCCTGCGCCTCGACCGCCAGCACCAAGCCGTCGCAGACGACCGCCGCCTGGCCGATGTCGAGCGCGCCGATGGCTCGGGCGACCTCGACGGCGCGGGCGATGTCGGCCGCGTGCGCCTCCGCCGGCGCATGCCGACCGAGCGGACCCCAGGGCAGCGTCAGTGCGGCCATCACCTCGTGTGCGCCTTCGACGACGAAACCTTCGCTTTCGAATTCGCTCATCACGACGCGCAACAGGGCGTCGTCGCCGTTGCGTGCGGCGCTGATGACGGATGGCAGCACCGCGAGGCCGCGCAGATCCGGGCGCAGGGACGAGAAGTCCGGCCGCCGGACATAGCCCGCAAAGCACAACGCTTCGCAACCAGCCTCCCTGGCGAGGCGTACGATCCTGCCGACTTCGGCGATCCCGGCCTCGCCGCCCGGATGCTCAGCCAGCGCTGGATCGGAGAAGCCGCGCAGGCGCACAACGTAGTACGGCCGCCCAGTGTCACGACAGTGCGCCGCGAGCGCACGCGGGAGGGCCCCGCCGCCCGCGACGAGACCGAGCTTGCGCAACCGCGTCAGGCCGCGTTCGCCGCCGGGGTCAGCGGCCGGCCTGGTTCGGCGCGGATGAAATCAATGATCTCCATCACCTCGGGCGAGTCCGCGAACTCGCTGGCGACACGGTCGACCCGGTCCTGGAAGAGTCCGCCCGCGAGGAAGAGCGCCTTGTGGGCCGCCCGCAGCGCATTGATCGCCTCGCGCGAGAACCCGCGCCGCTTCAGGCCGACAAGGTTCAACCCCTCCAGCCGCGCATGGTTGCCCCAGACCATCCCGAACGGGATGACATCGCAATTCACGCCGGCCATACCTCCCAGGAAAGCGTAACGCCCGACGCGGCCGCGCTGCTGCACGGCGCAGAGCCCTCCCATGATCACGTAGTCGGCGATGCGGACGTGCCCGGCCAGCGTGGCGCCGTTGGTCATCGTCACATGGTTGCCGACCTCGCAGTCGTGGCCGACATGGGCCCCTACGTAAAGCGCGCAATCATCGCCGATCTCGGTGATGCCGCGGCCGAATCTAGAGCCGCCATGGACCGTCACGTGCTCGCGGATCAGCGTGCGAGCGCCGATCTTCACCCGGCAGGGATCTTCCGGTCGATGTCCTGAGTGCTGCGGCGCGCCGCCAAGCATGGCGAAGGGGTAGACTTCGCAGCCCTGGCCAAGCTGAGTCTGCCCCTCGATGACGACATGCGAGCGCAGCACGACGCCCGCGGAAAGGCGCACGCCCGGGCCGACGATGCAGTAGGGGCCGATCTCCGCATCGCCCGCGATTTCGGCCCCAGGCGCCACTTGCGCCGTCGGGTGGATCTTCATGCCGGCGTCTCGATCAGCATCGCGGCGAATTCGCACTCGGCGGCGATCTTGTCGCCGACCATTCCCCGCCCCCGGAACTTGAACACGTCGCCCCTGGCCCGTAGGACCTCGACCGGCATGCGCAGCACGTCGCCTGGCCGGACCGGGTGCCGGAAGCGGCAGTTGTCGACCGAGATGAACATGATGCCCTTATTCTCGACGTCGACGTCGAGCGATTTGCTCATCAGCACGCCGCCTGTCTGGGCGAGCGCCTCGATGATCAAGACGCCGGGCATGACCGGTCGGCCCGGAAAATGCCCCACGAAGTACGGCTCGTTGATGGTGACCGACTTGATGCCCACGATCGACTGGTGCGGTCGGTAGTCCTCGGCGCGATCGATCAGCAGAAAAGGAGGGCGGTGCGGAATGCGCGCCAGGATCTCCTCGATGCCGATATCCAAGGACGAGGAGGCCTCGACCGGCGCCTGCTTCATGCCTCCGCTCCCCCGCCCTTCCGGCTAGCGGCCCGGGTAAGCCAAGCCACTTCGCGGAAGAACTGTTTGACCGGGCGGGCCGGAACGCCGCACCAGCTCTCCCCCGCCGGCACATCCCGCATCACGCCGGACGCCGCAGCGAGGCGCGCGCCCGAGCCGATGGTCACGTGATCGGCCAGTCCCACGCGCCCGCCCATCTGCACGCCGTCGCCCACGACCGCGCTGCCGGACAGCCCGCAGTGGCCCGCAATCACGCAGTTGCGGCCGATCACGACGTTGTGGGCGATTTGCACCAGGTTGTCGATCTTGCTGTTCTCCCCGATCACCGTGTCCTCGTAGGCGCCGCGGTCTATGCAGGTGTGAGGACCGATCGAGACGCCATCCTGGATGATCACGCGGCCAAGCTGAGGCTTGTCCATGAGGCCGCGCGGCCCGACCGTGATGCCGAACCCCGCCTCCCCGATCACCACGGCCGGATCAATGCGCACGCCGTCTCCAATCAGCGCGCACGATATGGTGGCGCCGGCGCCGATCTGGCACCGACGGCCGATTGCGACGCCGGGGCCGATCACGGCGTAGGGTCCGATCTCGGTTCCGGCGCCGATCTGCGCACCGGCGCCGACGATCACGCCGCGGCCGAGGACGACGCCTTCCTCGAGAATCGCGCTCGGATGCAACGGCGGCGCCGCCGGATCGAGCCGCCGCACCCTGTGCAGGCGCTGCGCCGACATGGCCCAGGCCGCCTCCGGGAGTGGTGTCACCAGCGCAACGCAGCTCTCTGGAAGCAGTGCGGCGTCACGCTCGCTGACGAAGCACGCGCCCGCGTTCGTGGCGCGCGCCAACTCTCCCAACTTGCGATCGCTCAGGAAAGCGACCTCGCTGGCGCCGGCGCGAGCCAGGACCGCCGCACCGGCCACCGCGAGCCCGGACGCGCGGCCGAGCCGCGCCCCCGTCTCTTCCGCCAACGTCTCGACCGCAACCGGAGCGGACGTCTCGAAGAACCTCGAATCCGGCGCGCTCACCGTGGTCGCTCCGCGTCGCCGCTACCGCGCGGCCGGCGCGGCGCCAGAGGTCTGGTCCATATGGACGCGATCGAAGGTCAACGTCTGGATCTTGGCGTCGAGGCTCGACACCGCCTGGACCGAAAGGTCCATCAGCGGGTTGACCACGCTCACCCCGCCCTGGTCGCGCTCGATCAGCACCGAGCAGGACTTGGTCTGGAAAAGCTGGCGCAGCACCGGCTCGAGTTCCTGGGAGACGACACCGATCTCCTTCTGCTGCGTGGCCTGCATCTCTTGCTGGCGCTGCTGCACCAGCTTTTCGAAATTGGAATACCGAAGCTGAAGCGCGGCTTCCTTCGCGTCGCGGGTGGCCGCGTCAAGCGAAGCGGCCTGGGCGTCCAGAGCACGCTTGTCGGTGTTGATCGCGTCGGCCTGCGGTTGGAGTTCCGCGCGCCAGGTCTGGTCGAGTTGCTTCAATCGGGCCACGACCGACTGGCCGACCTTCGACTGGGCCATGATCTGGTTGAACGAGAAGGTGCAGAAGCCCGGGATCGGCGCGCCATAGCTGATCGGCGGCTGCGCGGGCGTGGTCTGGGCGGACGCGACTTGCGGCAGCGTCGCCTGAGCGGCGAGCGCCAGAACGGCGCCGGCGGCGATGCCGGCGGAGAGGCGGTGTCGGGCGGTCATGAGGAGTGTTCCTTAGAAACTTGTATTGGTGGAGAAGCGGAAGACTTCGACAACGTCGTAGGGTTCCTTCGCGATCGGTTCGGCCAGATCGAACCGCAAGGGACCAAGCGGCGACTTCCAGAAAACGCTGATACCCACTGAGGCGCGGAGGCCAAGTTGGTCCTGCACCGTGGTGAGCGGCGCATTGGTGAGCGGGTTGTACTTGCTCGCCCGGTCGAGCAGTCCCAGCGTGCCGACGTCCGAGATAATGGCGGTCTTGATGCCGTATTGCTGGGGCAGTCCGTTCGGGAACGTCTCCAGCAACTCGCCGAGGAGATAGAGATTACCGCCCAAGGCGTCCCCGTAGCGCATGTCACGCGGTCCGATGCCCGCGAGCTGGAAGCCGACGAAGCTATCCCCGCCTTTGTAGAAGCGATCGTTGATGAGGACCGAGTTGCCGTCCCAGCCGGTGATGTAGCCGCCTGATGTGGTCAGGCTCAGCACGTAATCCTTGTTGAAGCCGTGGTACCAACCGGCGTCCCACTCGGTGCGGACATAGTGCACCGTGCCTCCGAAGCCTGCGACATCCTGGCTGAGATCCACGTAGTAGCCGCGGGTCGGAATCATCGGGTCGTTGCGCTTGTCGAGGCGCAAACTGTAGCCGAACGACGAGGTGATATACGAGCCTTTCTGGTCGCAGAGCACGACGGACACCAGTTCCTCGCCGGGAATGCAGTCCTGCGGCGCCACGATCACGTCGTCAGTGCGGAGCTGGTAACGCACGCTCATCGTCGAGTTGGTCGTCAGCGGAAACGCCACGTGAACGCCCGCGCCAGCCGAGGCGCTCTGATACGAGGCGAACTGCAGGAAGTTGTACCGAGTCGCGAACACATCGAAGCCCGCGCCGAGGTTGTGACCCAGGAATCGCGGGTCGGTCAGCGAGAAGTCGACATCCTCCGTGAACGAACCGAGTTCGACCCGCGCGCGCACGTCCTGGCCGGTTCCGCGGAAGTTGGACTGGTTGAACCCGAGGTCCACGACCAACTGGTCGATCGACGAATAGCCGGCGCTGGCCGAAAGCTCTCCGGTCGGCTGTTCCGTGACCTTGACGAGCAGGTCCGAGCGGTCCGGTTCCGACGTGGGCTGCGTGGTGATGTCGACATTCTTGAAGAAGCCAAGCGCCTTGATCTTGTTCTTCGACTGGTCGACCAGGACCCGATTATAGGCGTCACCCTCGGACAGGGACATCTCGCGACGGATCACATAGTCGAGCGTCGCGGTGTTACCGACGATATTGATGCGGTTGATGTAGACGCGCGGCCCTTCCTTGACGTTGAAGTTCACGTCAACGGTATGCGTCACGGGGTCCGCATGGAACTGTGGGTGTACGTCGACAAACGCGAAACCCGCGGCCCCGGCGGCGAAGGTAAGCGCGTCGGTGGAGTTCTGGAGGCGTTCGTCCGAGAACACGTCGCCCTGGTGGATCGGCAGCAGCGCCTTCAGGATGTCGGGATTGAGCTTCTTCAGTTCGGTGGAGACAGTGAGCTTGCCGAACTTGTACTTCTGTCCTTCGTCGAGCGTGTAGGTGACGGCGAAGCCGCTCTTGTCCGGCGACAGCTCGGCGATCGAGGACACCACGCGGAAATCGTAATAGCCATGGTTCCGGTAGAACTTCCGCAACTGCTCGCGGTCGTACTCGATCCGATCCGGGTCGTAGTTGTCGTTGGACTCGAAGAACTTGTACCAGTGGCTCTCCTTGGTCACGACCACGTCGCGCAAGTCGTTGGCGGAGAACGCCTGGTTGCCCTGGAAATTGATGCCGAGGATACCGCTCTTCGGCCCCTCGCTGATCTTGAAGATCAGGTCGACGCGGCGTTGCGGCAGATTGACGATCTGCGGCGTGACCGTGGCCGAGATCCGTCCCGAGCGGCGATAGAGCTCGATGATGCGGCCGACGTCCTCTTCCACCTTGGCCTTGGTGAAGATGCCGCGCGGTCGGACCGTCACCTCGTCGCGCAGCTTGTCGGTCTTGAGGCTCGAATTGCCCTCGAAGATCACCTGGTTGATGATCGGGTTCTCGACCACTTGTACGATCAGCGTGTCCCCGCGCAGGTCGATGCGCACGTCGGCGAACAGACCCGTGCGCGTCAGGGTCTTGAGGGCCAGGTCGAGCTTGGCCTGATCGACCGTGTCGCCGACCTGGACCGGCAGATAGGACAGGACGGTTTCCTGTTCGATGCGCTCATTACCGCGCACTTCGATGCGCCCAACGATGCCGCTCTCCTGCTGCACCTGCGCGAGCACCGGTTGCGGCGCAGCCACGGCCACGGCAGCCGCTATAAGCGCGGCGCCGGTGAAAAGCGCCGCATAGCGGGCACGGGTCCTGGTCATCGGTGCGGTCATCACTGGCCGGTGACTCTTCGCTTTTAGGAGAACAGGGCGCCGAGGAAGTGGAACACCTGCAGCCCCTGCAGGTCGTGCCACGCCGTGAACAACATCAATCCGACCAGCAAAGCAAGTCCGACCCGGTAGCCCGCGGCCTGCGCCCGGGCGGGCAATGGCCGTCGGGCCACAGCCTCGTACGCGTAAAACAACAGGTGACCGCCATCGAGGATCGGGATGGGGAGCAGGTTCACGAGGCCGATGCTCGTCGAGAGGAGTCCGGCCAGCGAGAGGTACTGGAAGGTGAGGACCTCTATGAGGCTGACGTGCTCGCTGCTGGAAATGTCGATCGCGTCCTGCGTCATGGCGCCGGTCACGTGCGCCGTACCGATGATGCCCGAGAACGGCCAGTCGATCTTTCCCTCGGCGACGCGCGCGACGTAGTACCCGGTCTTGGCGACGACATCCCAGGTCACCACGGCGCCGCGCCCGATCGCCTGGATCGGGCCGTAGGTGACCTTCTCGACCCTGCTGGCGACGCCCAGAAGACCGATGCGGGTGACGCCGCCCGCCGGGTCACGCTCGAACTTGACGCCGGGCGTGACCGCGATGTCGAGCGGATGGCCCGCCCGCAACACAGTGAGGCGCATGGGGGTCTCGGGCCGCTCGCGGATGTAGGTCTGGAAGTCGTCGTAGCCGACCATCGGATGTCCATCGATGGCCATGATCACATCGCCGGTCTCGACGCCGCCGCGCGCCGCCGCCGAACCCGCCGTCACCTCGGCGATCCGGAGCGATGGCACGGCTTCGCCGAACGTGCCGAAGATGACCGCGAAAAGAGCGATCGACAGTAGGAAGTTGGTGGCCGGCCCGGCGACGACGACGAGCGCGCGCTGCCACAGGGGCTTGAAGAAGAAATACCGTCTCTCCGCGCCGGCCCCCTCGCGCAGCGCTATGCGCCGCCGCAGGTCGTCCAAGTCTTCCTGGTCGGGAACCGAGGCGGCGTTGTCGTCGCCGGCGAAACGCACATAGCCGCCCAGCGGCAGCCAAGCGACCCGCCATTCCACGCCCGCGCGGTCGCGGCGGGCCCAGAGCGTAGGACCGAAGCCGACCGAGAACCGGTCGACCGCGATGCCGCAGGCGCGCGCCGCAAGGAAGTGGCCGAATTCGTGGATGGTGACGATCACCGTGATGATCGCCAGGAACGCCGGCATGGCGACGAGGAATGGCAACATGTCAGCGGCGCTCCCTCCCCCGGGGCTCGTCAGCCTCTGCCTGCAAATCGCGACAGGACTTGGGCGGCGGTGCGGCGGGCCGCGGCGTCGATCGTCATCGCCCACTCCAACGGGTCAGAGTCTTCCCCGACAGGGGCCAGATCGCCCGCGCCGGACAGCTCGTCGAGTGTCTCGGCAACAAGCGCTGCAATATCGAGAAAGCCGATCCGGCGGTCAAGGAATGCGGCGACGCCCACTTCGTTGGCGGCGTTCATCGCTGCGGGCGCGCCCCCGCCGGCCTTCAGCGCGTCGCGCGCCATCGCGAGCGCGGGAAAACGGATCTCGTCGGGCGCCTCGAAGGTCAGCTGGCCGATCCGCGCAAGATCGAGGCGCGGCGCCGGCCAGGGTGTCCGGTCGGGCCAGGCCCAGGCGCAGGCGATCGGGGTGCGCATGTCCGGCGCGCCAAGCTGCGCCAGCGTCGAGCCGTCTGCGTACTCGACGAGGCTGTGCACGATCGACTGCGGGTGGATGAGAACATCGATTCGATCCGGGGGCATGGAGAACAGGTACGAGGCCTCGATCATCTCGAGGCCCTTGTTCATCATCTGCGCAGAGTCGACAGAGATCTTGCGCCCCATGCTCCAGTTGGGGTGGGCCACCGCCTGCTCTACGGAGGCGGCAGCCATTTCCTCGCGCGTCCAGCCGCGGAACGGCCCGCCCGAGGCGGTCAGGATGAGACGGCTGATCCGGTCAGGCGCGACCGGCTGCAGCACCTGGAAGATGGCCGAGTGTTCCGAATCGACCGGGATCACCTGGCCGCCCGCCGCCTTCGCTGTGGCGAGAAGCGCCGGGCCGGCGCAGATCAGGCTCTCCTTGTTCGCCAGCGCTATGACGGAGCCGAGCCGAGCCGCCGCCAGCGTGGGCGCGAGCCCCGCCGAGCCGACGATCGACGACATCACCCAGTCTGCGCCCATCGACGCAGCCTCGACGATGGCGGCGGACCCCGCCATCGCGTGAACGTTCGAGCCGTTCAGCCGGTCGCGCAACTCCGGAAGCAGCGACTCGTCCTCGATCACCACAAGGCGAGGACGCCAGCGCTTCGCCTGCTCGGCAAGCTTCGCCACGTTGCGTCCGGCCGCAAGCGCCACGATCTCGACCTCGACGCCGGCCTGTTCCAGAAGATCCAGGGTGGAGACGCCGATCGACCCGGTCGAGCCGAGGATGGTGACGGAGCGGGGCATCAGTGCGCCCACCCGAGACGAACGATCAGCCGCGCGGCGGCAAACACCAAGGTCGCGAACATCAATCCGTCCACCCGATCCAGCAGGCCCCCGTGTCCGGGGATTAGATCGCCTGAATCCTTAACACCGAACCGGCGCTTCAACATCGATTCCCAGAGGTCGCCCATCATGGTTGCAAGCCCGGCGGCAAGACCGATCAGCGCCGCGCCGGCCAGCGAGAGCCGCATCAGCAGCGCCGCAACGCCGACCGCGGCGGCGGATGCGCCGACGAGACCGCCGAAGAAGCCTGACCAAGTCTTGTTGGGCGAGAAGCGTGGCCAGAGCTTCGGGCCCTTCAGGACATTGCCGACCGCGAAAGCGCAGATGTCGGCGGCCCAGGTCGTCGCGAACAGCATCACTGTCCAACCGGCGCCCTGTGGCGTCTCCCGGAGCCACATCAGCGCCATCGCGGCCGGCGCCACGTAGAGCACGCCGTAGGCGGCGTCCAAGCGGCGCACGGTCACGCCGCGCGAGACGAAGGCCGTCGCCGCGACGCCGAACGGGATCGCCCCGAGCGCGAGTTCGACGCAGTGGCCGTTGAACTGAGCCTGGTCCTGGTGGGGGTTCGCTTTGTAGGTCAGGAATAGCACGGTCAGCAGCGCGACCGTCATCACCACGGCCACGCGCTGCCAGGCCGTCGGCGCGGCCATGCGGGCCCATTCGTAGGACAGAAGCGACATGGCGACCGCGATTAAAACCAAGCTCGCGCGCGCGTCGAAGAACCACACCGCCGCCAGCACGGCCAGGGCCAGAACGAGGCCGGAGACTATGCGCAGGGCCAGGTTGTCCCAATCGAACCGCCGCCGCCGCGCCGAGCGAGGCTCCGGGGCGCTGGCTGGACCGGTCACCCGGCCGCGAGGACGTCATCGACCGCCACCTGGCCGAAACGACGTTCCCTGGACTGGAACTCGAGGATCGCCTCTCTCAGGTGATCCGGGCCGTAGTCAGGCCAGTAGACGTCCTGGAAGATGAGCTCGGCGTAGGCGCACTCCCAGAGCAGGAAGTTGGAAAGCCTCCGCTCGCAACCGGTGCGGATCACGAGATCCGGCGCCGGGGCCGGCGCCGTCGAGAGCTGGGCCTCGAACCGCTGCTCGTCGAGATCGGAGGCGCGCGCCCTGCCCTCCTCCACCTCCCGGGCGAACCGGCGGGCTGCGTCGGCGATGTCCGCACGCCCTCCATAGTTGAAGGCGACCTGGAGATGGAATTTCTCGTTCTTCGCCGTGCGCGCTTCAGCCTCATCGACGATCGCCAGCAGGTCGGACGACAGATTCTCGCGGCGCCCGATGATCCGAACGCGAACCCCGCCGCGCTCGAGGCGGCCAAGGTCGCTGGCGAAGTACGCCTTCATCAGCCCGAGGATCTCGGACACTTCCCGCTGCGGCCGTGTCCAGTTTTCGGTCGAGAACCCGAATACCGTCAGACGGCCGACGCCAAGCGCCTCCGCCCCCTCGACCGTCCGCCTCAGCGCGGCGACGCCGGCGCGATGCCCGAACGCCCGCGGCAGCCCGCGCTGCTTGGCCCAACGGCCATTGCCATCCATGATGATCGCGACGTGGAGGGCCTCGCCCCCAGCCGGCCCTTGAGGCCGAAGCGCGCGCGACGCGGCTCCTTCGGAAAGGGACATGGCGGCCTCACGAGGCGCGCGGCGGGGCGCTGGCCGGGCGCTCATACCTGCATGATCTCATGCTCTTTGGTTTTCAAGGCCTCGTCCACGCGCTTGACGGCCTCGTCGGTGATCTTCTGCACCTCCGCCTCCAGACGCTTGTGCTCGTCCTGGCTGATGACGGCGTCCTTCTCGGCCTTCTTGAGGTCGTCCATCGCGTCGCGTCGGATATTGCGTACGGCGACACGCTGCTGCTCGGCGTATTTCCCGGCCAGCTTGGCGAGGTCCTTGCGCCGTTCCTCGGTGAGCGCGGGGATCGGGATGCGCAGGTTCTGCCCCTCGACGACCGGGTTGAGGCCGAGGCCCGCGTTCCGGATCGCCTTCTCGACCGACACCACAAGTCCTCGGTCCCAGACATTGACCGTGATCGAGCGCGGCTCGGGCACGGTGACCGCGCCGACCTGATTGATGGGCATGTTCTGGCCGTAGGCCTCCACCGTCACCTGATCGAGCAGGTGGGCGTTGGCCCGGCCCGTGCGCAGCGAGCCGAACTCGTCCTTGAGGGCCGTGATCGCCTTGTCCATCCGGTCACGGTACTTCGCCAGATTGGGCTTTTCCGCCTGAGCCATGGCTCTCTTCCCTCGCTACGCCGCTTGGCGGTCTTCGCAAATGGTGGTGAAGACCCCCGCTCCGTGCAAGACGCGGCGAAGGTTGCCTGGCTCGCGGATCGAGAACACGACGATCGGAATACCATTGTCGCGCATCAGCGAGATCGCCGAGGCGTCCATCACCTTCAAATCCTGGGCCAACACTTCGAGGTAGCTCATCTGCTCGTAGCGCTGGGCGCCCGGCTCCTTCTTCGGATCGGCCGTGTAGACGCCATCGACGCTGGTGCCCTTGAAGAGCGCGTCGCAGCCCATCTCGGCCGCGCGCAGCGCAGCCGGCGTATCGGTGGTGAAGTAAGGGGCGCCGAGCCCTGCGGCGAAGATCACCACGCGGCCTTTCTCGAGGTGCCGGAGCGCTCGCCGGCGAATGTATGGTTCGCAGACCGCCTGCATCGGAATAGCCGACTGCACCCGGGTGTCGACGCCGATTTTCTCGAGCGCGCTCTGCAGAGCGAGGGCGTTCATCACGGTCGCGAGCATGCCCATGTAGTCGGCGCTCGCCCGCTCCATGCCTTTGCCGGCCATCGAAAGCCCGCGGAAGATGTTGCCACCGCCGATCACGAGGCAGAGTTCGATGCCGTCGCGCAGCACCTCGCCGATGTCGGCCGCTACGGCGTCCAGCGTCTCCAGATCGATGCCGAACTGCTTGTCGCCCATCAGCACCTCGCCGGAAACCTTGAGTAGGATCCGACGGTAGCGCGGCTGACCAGCAGGCATGGTGACGCGTTCCCTCGTTTCTGAGTCGGGGCTTTGCGGGACACAATAACGCTCCCTCCCCGCCGTGGGGAGGGAGCGCTTCGAAGGGTCAGCGGTCGCCGGTCATCGCGGCGACCTCGGCGGCGAAGTCGTCAGCCTTCTTCTCGACGCCCTCGCCGAGCGCGAGACGCACAAAGCCGATGACCTTGATCGGCGAACCGGCCGTCTTGGCGGTTTGGGCGACCAGTTGCTCGATCGTCAGGTCGGGATCCTTCACATACGCCTGCTTCAGGAGAACGACCTCCTCCATCCACTTGCGGATGCGGCCTTCGACCATTTTCTCCACCACATTGGCGGGCTTGCCGGACTCGGCGGCCTGCTCCGTGAGGATCGCGCGCTCCTTCTCGACCGCCGACGGATCGAGGTCGGCCGGCGAAAGCGCCAGAGGGTTGGTCGCAGCCGCGTGCAGCGCGATGTTGCGCGCCAGTTCCTTCAACTGCGCCTTGTCGCCCTCGCCTTCCACCGCGACCAGGACCCCGATCCGGCCGAGGTCCGGGGCGCCGGCGAGCGCGCCGTGGATATAGCCCGCGACTGCGCCGGGGGAGACGCCGAACGCCGCAGCGCGGCGCAGCATCATGTTCTCGCCGATCGTGGCGACGAGCCCGGTGATCATCTCCCCCACGGTCTGGCCGCCGTCCAGCGCAGCCTCGCGCAGGGCGTCGACGTCACCGGCCGTGTCCAGCGCCGCTATCGCGACCTTTCGAGCCGAGGCCTGAAAGAGTTCGTTGCGGGCGACGAAATCGGTCTCGGCGTTGAGCTCGATCAGGGCCCCGGTCATGCCCGCGCCGTCGTCGCGGGTGGCGATGGCGACGGCGCCCTCGGCGGCGACGCGATCGGCCTTCTTTGCGGCCTTGGCCAGCCCCTTGGTGCGGAGCCAGTCGACCGCGGCCTGGGTGTCCCCGCCGGTCTCCTGCAGGGCCTTCTTGCAATCCATCATGCCCGCGCCAGTGGTTTCGCGCAGGTCCTTCACCATGGTAGCCGTGATCTCGGCCATGGCCTTCTCTCCGAATAGACGTTTCAAACTTGCGGGGGACCTCGCCCCCGCAATCGCAACAGAACTCAGCCTTCGGCTTCGGCCGGCGCCTCGCCGGACATCTCGGCCTCGCTCACCTCAGGACCGACTTCCGGCTCGGGCTCAGCGGGCGCGGCGGCGCGGGCGGCGGACCGACGGAGCGACGGCTCGACCGGCGCCTCCGCGGCCCCGATATCGACGCCCATCGCGGCCTGGCCCTCGGTGAGGCCATCGAGCACCGCGTCGGCCACGAGGTCGCAGTAGAGCTGGATGGCCCTGGCGGCGTCGTCGTTGCCCGGGATCGGGAAGCTGATCCCCAGCGGGTCGCAATTGGTGTCGAGGATCGCAACCACCGGAATGTTCAGCTTGCGCGCCTCCTGGATCGCGATCGCCTCCTTGTTGGTGTCGATCACGAACATCAGGTCGGGGATGCCGCCCATGTCCTTGATGCCGCCCAGCGACAGCTCGAGCTTCTCCTGCTCGCGCGTCAGCTGCAGCAGCTCCTTCTTCGGTCGTCCCGAGGTCTCGGGGTTCTCGAGCACGCTCTGCAGCTCCCGCAGGCGCGTGATCGACTGTGAGATGGTGCGCCAGTTGGTCAACGTGCCGCCAAGCCAGCGGTGATTGACGTAGTACTGCGCGCAGCGCTTGGCCGCGGTCGCCACCGGCTCTGAGGCCTGGCGCTTGGTGCCGACGAACAGCACCCGGCCACCCGACGCGGCCACTTCGCGCACCTTGACCAGCGCCTGATGCAGCAGCGGCATCGTCTGCGACAGGTCGATGATGTGGATGTTGGCCCGCGAGCCGAAGATGTACCGTTCCATCTTCGGGTTCCACCGATGTGTCTGGTGGCCGAAGTGGGCGCCAGCTTCCAAGAGCTGACGCATGGAGAATTCGGGAAGCGCCATTCAGATCGTCTCCTTCTTCCGGTGCGCCTCCGCAGGCCAAAACCCCCAAGACTTGAGAGCCCGGAACGGAAACGCGCGGGATTTCTCCCCGCGGGTCGCCGAACGCCTGCGTGTGTGATGGCGGGCGAGATAGGCGATGAGGGGCGGAAAGGCAAGGCGCCACGCGCCCCGACGGCCCGCGCCCCACATGTTCCCGCTGGAGGCCCGGCGCATGTGCTGCTGTGCGTTGCGGCTGACGGCGCCCCGCCTGCGCACCCGCTCACGCTCGGCAGACGCTGAACGTGATCTCGGCGGCCAGGAGTTGCGGGAGTGCGGTCTTCAGAGACGAGAGCCGCCCCACGCCACGGACATCACACACCCTGAGGCCCGAGGCGCGCAAGCCGGCGGATGCCGGGCAGGCTGAAATAATGCAGATGCCCGCCATCCCACTCGCAGCGCTGAAACCAATCCGCGACTTTGGTGCTGGTCTGCGGAAGCAGCCCCAACGCCAAGCGCAGACGGTTGGCGAGCGACGTCACCAGCGGGAGATTGATGAACGCGATCCCTTGCGGGCTCAGAACTCGCGCGACCTCGGAGAAGGCGTGAAAAGGGTCGTAAAGGTGCTCGATCACCATCATGGCGAGGAGATAGTCGGCTGACCCGCTGTCGATCGGCCAAGTCTGGTCCAGGTCACCTTTCAGGACGCACAGGCCTTCGATCTCGGCGCTATCGGGCAGCGCCACGTCGATGCCGACTAGCGCCTGGAACTTGTACCGCTGCGCCAGCAACAATAGCGCCTCGGCGCCCCCGCATCCGACCTCGACCAGCGTCTTCCCGTGAGGCGGGTGCGCCTCGAAGTGGCGCGCCGGCAGGCTGTAGCGCTGGCCGGGCTGCATCATCGCAGCTTCGTATTGGGCCAACTGTATCGCGCCGACGCGCAGGCTATGCCCGTAATGGCGGGCGTAGAAGCGCTCCGCCGACGTCATTTGCGGTCGCCGAGAATCCCCAACACCCCCACATGAGAAGCGCTGCGGTACAGGTTCGGCGAAGGTGAGCCGGTTAGGCTGAGAAGTCTGACTTCCGAGCACCGACGCCTGATCTGCGGCAGGTCGGAGAAGACCGAATAGGAAAACTGCACGCCGTCCCCCTCCGAGACATGGTAGCCCTTGCCACCGCTCTTGGCCCAGACCGCCAGTGGCCAGAGCCCCGCGCCGTGGAGCGCCTGCTTGGCGAGGCGCGCGACCGGGCCGCCCTGCCCGAAGCAATTGGCATCGCAGATGAAGACGGCTTTGCGCGCCACGCGCAGCATCTCCGCAACCGCCGATGCTGGGCGCGGCATATGGTGGAGAGCGCCGAACTCACAGACGACATCGAAGGCGCCGTCGTCAAAGCTCAGCTTCTGGGCATCCCCTTCGACCAGCTCGGTTTCTGAGATCCCCTTGGCATAGGCCACGGCGCGCTGAGCCGCCGAGGGCTCCACGCCCATTATGGACAGTTCAGGGAAGTGCGCCCGGAGCTTGAGCAGCGCCCACCCCGTCCCACACCCGACGTCGAGGATCGACCGCGCTCCAAGGAAGTCGATCATTCCGAGGAGATAGGCCATCGCCTGGCCATGCTCGTCCGTATCGTGACTGTGGATGACGTCATATCGTGGGGACGTTTCGTCATAGAACGCCCGCTGCCGCTGAACCGCCGTGCTCACTTGCTAGGCTCCCCAGGCCGCTGCGCTAGTCGTCGAACCTCCCGACGGGCGAGCATACCGCTCCAGAGCGCGATTGTATCGCTCACCATATGCGCGCCACCCCAGTGTCTCTCGATCGGCCTCGGAGAGCGGCGGAAGCGGCTCGGCGAGGAGCCGGTCACGCAACGACGCCAAAGCGGCGGCAAGCGCGAACTCGTCGCCGGCCGCCACCTCGGTGATGCGCTCGGCCAGCGCGGGGGTGTGGGCCAAGTCCGCCCCCCCGCTTCGGTCGCTGCAGATGATGGGCAATCCGCTCGCCAAGGCTTGGATCAGAACCTGTGACAGCCCCTCCTCGCGCGACGGCAAGACCAGGGCGTCAGCCTCAGCGTAGGCGGAAGGCAGCTCGGACTGGTCTCTGCGCCCAAGCGTACGGAATCGTCCGTCGGAGGGAAACGCGAGATCGCCCAGGCTTCCGACGTGCGTCAGGCTGACGCCGGGCGTAGCCCTGACCGCCGCCGCCAGCGTGTCGCAACCCTTGCGCAGCGACCAGGTGCCGACGAAGAGCAGCGACATCGGCAACGTCACACGCGGCGCGGGGCCAGGCCGCGGCTTGAAGACGCCCACGTCGGTCCCGGTCGGGATTCGCACGACCTTCGCGGCGATCTCCGGGTCGCGCGCGAAGCTTTCCACGACGTGTCTGGACTGCACGACGATCCGGTCGGCCAGCCGATAGCCAGCCAGTTCCCGTTTGATCGCCGCCGCCGAGGGGCGTTCGGCCCCAGGGACAGCGGCTAGAATCTCATCCTGGCTGAGGATGTGCCGGCTCCCGCGGTGGAGCCAGACCTGGGCGCCATGGCGGCGACGCGCGTAAGCCGCCGCCTCAAGGTAGATGCCGCTCATGCAGATGAAGACGTCGCAAGGCCTCAGCCGCGCAATCGTCCCGAGGTTCAGCCCGGCCTCCAGAGTCGCCGTTGCGCCGCCAGGCATGAAGCCGGGAAGCAGGCGTTGCCACGCGAGCCCCGGCGCGGCGAACGGCAGCACATCAGCGCAGCACCTCGCTGGGAGCCCGAAGCGCTGTGCGCGGGCGGAAGGAACGTAGGAGTGGAACCTCACGGCATGGCCGAGGGAGTCCAACTCCCTGGCGAGATCCAGCACATGGAAGCGTCCGGCGGACGCTATCGCCAACGAGAGCGACGCCATCAAGCTGCATCACCCGAGCCGCACCCCCGACGAGGATGCACGAGAGGGACCTGCGTCATGCGCCTCGATCCTGAGTTCCGCCACCGCGTCGCGGCAACCGCTCTCCGCGTCGGCGAGCGCTCGCCGAGGTGCAGCAGCGCGAAAGTGATCGCATCAAGCGCAACTTTGCGCCAGCGCGTTTCACACGGAGCCGTCAAGTTCGTCGGGCGCACCAGGACTCAATGGAAGACGAAGCACCGGGCCAGCGGGGTATGGTTCGACTTGTCGGCCCTCTCGGCCGGGAGACAGCCGGGCCCGGGCTGATAGGCATATCCCTGCTCTCCCATGCATCGCCGCAAGGCCGCCCCCGGCGAGACGCCGTCCTGGTCGGGCGCCATCATGGCTTGCGTCATCGCCTGGCACTGCCCCATCGCCAAAGGGACCGGAAGGAGTTCCGTTTGCTTGGAGGGCGGTCCGCGCCCGCAGCCCGAAAGCATCAGCGCGGCAGCGAGCAGCAATCGGCCGCCCCACGCGCGCCGATCGTCGCGATTCGGCAAGGGCGTCGAACCCGGGCGGCCCGCAACTCTGATCAGCCACCCTCCGGGAAGCATTCTGCGATCGCCTTGATCCAGCCCTTCACGCCCGGCATGTCTTCGGCCGACGTTGCGCCGTTGCGCACAATGACGAGATCCCGGGTCGGCGCCAATACGATGAACTGTCCCTGGTAGCCGTTGGCCGAGAATGACCCGGGGCCCGCGATGTCCAGCCACCAATGGGCGCCGTAGCGGGCCTCGTCGGTGGGTTGCCGCCATGTCGGCGTGCGCGCGTAGTCGACCCAGCCCTCGGGCAACAGGCGTCGTCCCTCCCACAGGCCGTCGCGCAGATAGAGCAGGCCGAAACGGGCGAAATCGCGCGGCGTCGCGAAACAGAACGACGAGCCGATGAACGTCCCGGCGGCGTCGAACTTCGGAGCGGCGCTCGTCATGCCGAGCGGTTCGAACAGCCGATTCCGCATGAAGCCCTCGACTCCGGCGTCTCGCGCCGCCACGGCGGCCCCGGCCGCGCGCGCCACGATGTTGGTCGTCCCGCTGGAATAGGCCCAGAAACGGCCGGGCGGATGAGCGAGCGGGAACGACGCGGCGAAATGCGCCACGTCGTCCTTGCCCGCGCCCCACAGCATCTCGATCACGTCCGAGGGCCGGTCGGGAAGGTATTCCTCGACGAATGCGAGTCCGCTCGACATGCGCAATAGAAGGTCGAGCGTGATCGCAGAACGCGGATCCGTGCGCTCGCGCCACTCGGGCGCCGCCACCGGCGCGTGGATATCGACCTCGCCGTCGCCGACCAGCAGCCCGACAAGCGCATGCGTGACGCTCTTCGCCACGGACCAGGACGGGCACGAGACGTCCGGTCCGAATCCGTCCGCATAGCGCTCCGCCACCAGCCGGCCACGATGGACGACGACGAGCGCATGGGTCTCTGCCAGGTCGGGGCGGCTCTGAGCGCCGAACGCCATCTCGAGAAGCGGGCCGAAGCGGGGGTCGCCGGGACCGTCGCCACAGGGCCAGGCTTCCGTAGGCCACGGCGTGCCGGGCGGTTGAGGTGGCAGCGTTGGAAGCGACATCACGGATCTCGGGCGCCGTTGGGGTGGGCTTGGCGGTGGAGCGGCTCGGCGCTGTGAAGATAGAGCAAGACTGTCGATGCGACAGGCCTCGCGCTCCAACCGAACCGGGCCGGCGGCGGCCCGGTTGCGCAACGCACCCTGCCTGCACAGGCGGCCCGCCCTGAGCCGCAGACCTGAAATGGTGGGGATTTCGATCGCGTGGGCGCCGGGAAGAACGCGCCCATCAGCGGCAGAACGAACGGCCAGGCGAGACGGCGCGGACCGCGT
>JAKAZA010000157.1 GCA_021816155.1 Pseudomonadota bacterium
CGATTCCAAGGCTTCGGACGTGGGCGCAAGATACGCCCAGGCCCTCTTCGAACTGGCCAAGGACCAGCGCGAGACAGTGGTCGTTGAGCAGAACCTCAAGGCGCTCAAGGCCATGTGCGCCGAGAGCGCGGATCTGCGCACTCTGATCGCCTCGCCAGGCTTCGACGCCGAGGAGAAGGCTAACGGCCTGAACGCCATCGCCGAAGCCGCCGGTTTCGCCGCCACCACGCGCAAGTTTATCGGCGTCGTCGCGGCGAATCGCCGCGCGAGCGCGCTGCCGGCCATGATCACAGCTTTCGAGGCGCTGGCCGCCGCCGACCGCGGCGCGGTCTCGGCCCAGGTGACCACCGCCATGCCGCTGACCGGCGCGCAGGAGCAGGCGCTCGCCGCCGCCCTGCGCACAGCGCTCGGCAAGGACCCCGAGATCGAGACCAGAGTCGACCCCGCCATCCTCGGGGGGCTGAAGGTCCGCGTCGGCTCCCGTCTCTTCGACGCCTCGCTGAAGTCGAGGCTGGATTCCCTCAAGTTCGCCCTTAAGCGCGCATAAGACCCAAGAGAGCGTAAGACCCCATGGACATCCGCGCCGCCGAAATATCGGCCATCCTTAAGTCGCAGATCGCCAACTTCGGCGAGGAAACTGACGTTTCCGACGTCGGTCAGGTTCTAAGCGTTGGCGACGGCATCGCCCGCGTGTTCGGCCTCGACAAGGTGCAGGCCGGCGAGATGGTCGAGTTCCCCGCGGCCGGGGTGCGCGGCATGGCGCTGAACCTCGAACGCGACAATGTCGGCATCGTGATCTTCGGCGAGGACAAGGCGATCAAGGAGGGCGATGAGGTCCGCCGCCTCGGCGAGATCGTCGACGTTCCTGTCGGCAAGGGACTTCTGGGCCGCGTCGTGGACCCGCTTGGCAATCCCATCGACGGTAAGGGACCGCTCACCGACGTGGCCGAGAAGCGCCGGGTAGACGTCAAGGCGCCGGGCATCATCCCACGCCGGTCGGTGACTGAGCCGATGTACACGGGCCTCAAGTGCATCGACAGTCTCACCGCCATCGGCCGCGGCCAGCGCGAACTGATCATCGGCGACCGCCAGACCGGAAAGACCGCCGTCGCCATCGACACGATCCTCAACCAGAAGCAGGTGAACTCGGCGGGCGACGAGTCCACCAAGCTCTACTGCATCTACGTCGCCATCGGACAGAAGCGCTCGACCGTCGCCCAGATCGTCAAGACGCTCGAAGACCGCGGCGCGCTCGACTACACCATCGTCGTCTCGGCCACAGCATCCGAGCCAGCCCCGCTGCAGTTCCTGGCGCCATTCGCCGGTTGCGCGATGGGCGAATGGTTCCGCGACAACGGCATGCACGCGCTGATCATTTACGACGACCTCTCCAAGCAGGCCGTCGCCTACCGGCAGATGTCGCTGCTGCTGCGCCGCCCGCCCGGACGTGAGGCCTATCCGGGCGACGTGTTCTACCTGCACTCGCGCCTTCTCGAGCGCGCGGCGAAGATGAACGAGAATTTCGGCTCGGGCTCGCTGACGGCGCTGCCGATCATCGAGACGCAGGCCAACGACATCTCGGCCTACATCCCGACCAACGTGATCTCGATCACCGATGGCCAGATCTTCCTGGAAACCGACCTGTTCTTCCAGGGCATCCGTCCCGCCATGTCGGTGGGCCTGTCGGTGAGCCGGGTGGGCGGCAACGCCCAGATCCGCGCGATGAAGCAGGCCGCAGGAACGCTCAAGGGCGAACTGGCCCAGTACCGCGAGATGGCGGCCTTTGCGAAGTTCGGCTCTGACCTTGACGTCGCGACCCAGAAGCTGCTGGCGCGCGGCGAACGCCTGACCGAGCTTCTGAAGCAGCCTCAGTATTCGCCGCTGCAGGTCGAGGAGCAGGTCTGCTCGCTCTACGCCGGCACGCGCGGCTACCTCGACGCGATCGCCACCGGTGACGTCGGCCGCTACGAAGCCGAGCTGCTCAGCCGCCTCCACAATCAGCACCCCGAGATCCTCGAAGGCATCCGCAAGGAGAAGCGCCTGACCGACGACCTCGAGGCGAAGCTGAAGGGCGTGCTCGACCACCTCGCCACGACGTTCGCTTAAGGGTCCGGAGCGACTAGCCGCCCATGCCCAGCCTGAAGGACCTGCGCAATCGCATCTCGAGCCTCGAGGCGACGCAGAAGATCACCAAGGCGATGCAGATGGTCGCCGCGGCCAAACTGCGCCGTTCGCAGGAAGCGGCGCAGAACGCCCGGCCCTACGCGGCGCGCATGGCCGCCGTGATCGCCAACCTCGCCTCCGGCGTCTCCGGCGAGGGCGCGCCGAAGCTTCTGGTGGGCACGGGCTCCGACCGGCGCGAGCTGGTAGTGGTCGCGACCGCCGATCGGGGCCTCGCCGGCGGCTTCAACTCGTCCATCGTGCGGGCGGCGCGCGAGCACATCGCCGCGTCGATCGCGCGAGGCCGGCAGGTCTCGGTCCTGCCGGTCGGCCGCAAGGCGCGCGACCAGTTGCGCCGGCCATACCAGCCGCAGTTCGTCGGCTTCTACGAGGCCGGCGGCGCGCCCAGCCTGGAGCGGGCGCAGGAGATCGCGCAGTTCATTCTGGAACGCTTCGAGGCCGGCGAGGCCGACGTGGTGACGCTGTTCTTCAGCCGCTTCCGTTCGGTCGTCAGCCAGGTTCCGACCTCGCAGCAGATCATCCCGGCTCAGAGCGCGAACGCCGCGCCCGCCATCGACCTGAAGGGCGCGGCCTACGAATACGAGCCGGATGAAGAGACGATCCTGGCCACGCTCCTGCCGCGCAACATCACGGTGCAGATTCTCGCCGCGATGTTGGAAAACCAGGCCGGCTTCTTCGCCGCCCAGATGGCTGCGATGGACAACGCCACCCGTAACGCCGGCGACCTGATCGCCAGCCTCACCCTGCAGAAGAACCGCATCCGCCAGGCGCAGATCACCAAGGAGCTGATCGAGATCATCTCCGGCGCCGAGGCGCTCTAGAGTACGAAGGAAGACGAGCAAGACCATGGCCGAGACCCAAGCCGCTCCCCACGCTCAGGGCCCCGTCGGGAAGATCACCCAGGTGATCGGCGCCGTCGTCGATGTGGAGTTCGACGGTCACCTGCCGCCGATTCTGAACGCGCTCGAGACCTCCAACATCGACCAGCGGACCGGCCAGCCGTTCCGACTGGTGCTGGAGGTCGCGCAGCACCTCGGCGAGAACACTGTGCGCACGATCGCGATGGACACGTCCGAGGGCCTGACCCGCGGCCAGGACGTGACCGACACCGGCAGCCCAATCACGGTGCCAGTCGGCCCGGGCACGCTGGGGCGGATCATGAACGTGATCGGCGACCCGGTCGATGAGGCGGGCCCCATCCCCTACACCAAACGCGCTCCGATCCACCGCGACGCGCCGTCCTTCGCCGAGCAGTCGACCCAGGCCGAGATCCTGGTCACAGGCATGAAGGTGATCGATCTGCTCTGCCCCTACACCAAGGGCGGCAAGATCGGACTCTTCGGCGGCGCGGGCGTCGGCAAGACGGTGACGATGCAGGAGCTGATCAACAACATCGCCAAGCAGTACGGCGGATACTCCGTACTGGCGGGGGTCGGCGAGCGCACCCGCGAGGGCAACGACCTCTACTACGAGATGATCGAGTCCAAGGTGAACGTGAACCCGAAGGAGACCGGCGGGTCGACGGAAGGCTCGCGGTGCACGCTGGTCTATGGGCAGATGAACGAGCCGCCGGGCGCCCGCGCCCGCGTCGCGCTCACCGGTCTCTGCCAGGCCGAATACTTCCGCGACGAAGAGGGCAAGGACGTGCTGCTCTTCATCGACAACATCTTCCGCTTCACGCAGGCCGGCTCCGAGATGTCGGCGCTGCTGGGCCGCATCCCGTCGGCCGTGGGCTACCAGCCGACGCTCGCGACGGAGATGGGCAATCTGCAGGAGCGGATCACCTCGACCAACAAGGGCTCGATCACCTCGGTGCAGGCGATCTTCGTGCCGGCGGACGACTACACCGACCCCGCGCCGGCCACTTCGTTCGCCCACCTCGACGCCACCACGGCGCTGTCGCGTGACGTGTTCGCCAAGGCGATCTTCCCGGCGGTCGACCCGCTGGCCTCCACCTCGCGAATCCTCGACCCGCTGGTGATCGGCGAGGAGCACTACCGTACGGCGCGGCGCGTGCAGGAGATCCTGCAGCAGTACAAGGCGCTGAAGGACATCATCGCCATCCTCGGGATGGACGAGCTCAGCGAAGAGGACAAGATCATCGTGGCCCGCGCCCGCAAGATCGAGCGGTTCCTGTCGCAGCCGATGCACGTGGCCGAAGCCTTCACCAACCAGCCGGGCGTCTTCGTGCCGCTGGAGGAAACGATCCGCTCGTTCAAAGCGGTCTGCGAAGGCGAGTACGACCACCTGCCCGAAAACGCCTTCTATATGGTCGGCGGCATCGACGATGCGGTGGCGAAGGCCGAGAAGATGGCGGCGGAAGCCTGAGAATGGCCGCGAAGCTCCGATTCGCACTCGTATCGCCGGAACGCGAACTCTACTCGGGCGAGGTCGACCAGGTCGACGCGCCCGGGTCGGAAGGCGACTTCGGCGTGCTGTCCGGTCATGCGCCGTTCATGACCACTCTGAAAGAAGGGCGCGTGAAAGCGTACGATGGCGACAACACCATGGTGTTCGAGGTGAGGGGTGGTTTCGCGGATGTGAACGCCGAGGGACTAATCATCCTCGCCGAGCATGCCGCAGAAGTGATTTAGCATCTTGGAAAGCGCCGCGCCGCGCCCTTAGAAGAATGTCCCCAACGGACAATCGATCGCCCAGGAAACGCCTATCATGCGTATTGTGCTCGTCAGCCTGATGGCCTTGGCCGCCGCCAGCGCCGACGCCTTCGCTCAAACCCCGCCCGCAAATACCGCGACGCCCGAAACTGCGCCGCCGGCCAGCACCACGCCCGCGCCGTCGTCGTCCCCCGCCACCCCAGCGACAGCGCCGACCACGCCGGCGCCCGGCGCGGCGCCATCAGCGACAGCCGCTCCGCCGGCGGCGACATCGGCCACCACGTCTGCTCAGACCGCCGCACCTACCGCCGGGACGCCCGCGCCCGCCGCCCAGGCCGCGGCCGCTCCGCCACCTCCCCCCGCTCCGCCCACGGACCCAGCGGCGATAGCCGTGATGAACGTGCTCAAGAAGGTCTGCATCCCGTCGGCCAGCGGGGGCGACTTCCTGAAGCTGGTGAAGGCCGCCGGACTTCGCAAGAACGGCGACAACAACTGGGTGCTGAAGAGCCGCGAGTTCACGTTGGTTGTCGAGGATCCGGGCTCGAATCCCAACCAGTGCCACGTCGATCTCACCCATCCAGTCGACCCGGACTCGCCAGGCAAGCCGATCGTCATGGCCCTCAACGACTGGGCCGCGGTGGAGAACGGCTGGAGCCTCTATCGTAACGACAAGAGCGTGCAGGACGGCATGCTGGTGACCACGCGCTCGTGGACGCTCGAGTGGAACGGCAAGACGCAGGGCCTCGTGTTCACCAACATGCGCAAACCTGACGGCGCCCCGCTGCACCGCGACGCCGACAGCTCCCAGATCATCTACAGCGTGACGCCAAGCTGAGCTGGCCCGTCACTCGGCCGCGAGCGGCGATCGTACTGCATCCAGCCAATCGATGCAGGCAGTGGCGACCGCGTCGGCGCCCGGCTCGCCGGGAAGCCAGTGGCTCATCTGCGGCATGGCGCGGAACCCCGCGCCGAGGCGTCGGGCTGTCTCCCGGATCGTGGCTGGCGGATGCACCACGTCGCGCTCCCCGGCGATTGCAAGAATCGGGGCGCCGATCCGGGCCGGGTCGACCATGGTGGTCATGAACGGATCGAGCCACCAGTTCAGCGTCTCGAACAGCGCGCGCCCGCTCTCCGGGCGCATGCGGCCGTAGAGCGAATGGCGGTCCGCGCGCGCGAACCGATCGACCGAGAAGCGGCGGAATGTCGGATAGTCGGGCTCGATCGCCTGCGTCCAGTAGGCGCCAAACGCATAGAGGCTAACCGCCGAGACCGCCTCCTCCATCGTGGAGCCGGTGACGCCCCAGGGCGCTGACGGGGCCAGCAGAACGACACCCGAAACGCGCGCGCGCATCGCCGCGAGCAACGCCACGAGACCGCCCATCGAGTGCCCGATCAGCACCGGCCGGTCGCCACACGCGTCCGCGCACGCGGCGATGGCGCGGGCGTAGTCGGACATCGAGAGGCCGGCCGCCGCCCGTCGCGGCGCGTCGGCGCCGTGTCCGGGCAGATCGGGCGCTGTCACGGGATGGCCGGCCTCGGCGAAAACCTTCGCGAAATCATCGAACACCCAGCCGCCGCAGAAGGCGCCGTGCACGAATATGATCGGCGCTCTCGCCATACGCTCCCCACCCGCCCAAGTGACCTTGGAGGCCGAGGGGCCGGACGGCAAGCCCCTACGCACTCTGCGGACGGACGCGGCCGACCAGAGGCCGAAAAGCCGCGATCACCTGGCGGTAGACATCTCGCTTGAACCCGATCACGTGATCGGCGGCCTCGTCGAGCTCGGCCCAGCGCCAGGCGTCGAACTCCGGCTCGTGGCCGCCGCTCAGGATGTCGATCTCGCTTTCCTCTCCGTCGAAAGCCAGCGCGAACCAAATCTGCTTCTGACCGCGCCAGCCCTTGCCGACCTTCGAGCCCTGGTGCTCGGGGGGAAACTCGTAGCCCAGCCAGTCGCGCGTCCGACCGATAACGCGCACCGAGGTCACGCCGGTCTCCTCGCGCAGTTCGCGCAGCGCGGCCTCGGTGTCGCTTTCACCGGCGTCGATACCGCCCTGCGGAAACTGCCAATTGTCCGGGCCCGGCGTCTTCGCGCGCCGGCCCAGCCACACTTGGCCGGTGCGCGCGATCAGGACAATGCCGACATTGGGCCTCAATTGGGAGAGATCCATCGGTGTCATTTGCGGCTGTTTCCGGTCGAGCGCCAGACTGGCCACCCCTTTCGCTCGCCTAGCGAAGGGTCGCCAGCGACGAGGCCGGGACCAGCTGGATGCCGCGCGCCGCCAGACCTTGGGTCCAGCGCTGCGCCTCGGCGAGGGTGACCGGATAGGCGAATCCCGAGCCGATCGCCTGGCCGTTTCTCTCGGCCTGCGCCTCAAGCGCCGTCAACTGGGCGTCGATCGCCGCGCCGTCGAGGGTGTCGTCGACGACGCGATTGGCCGACGCCCTCAGGATGCCGCCGCCAACGCGCGCCGCGACGCCGTCGTCCACGAACGCCAGCCCGCGCTGGCGAAGCTCGCCCTCGAAGGTCGCCATCGCCCCGGGGGAGGCGACGAACTTGGAGCCGAGATAGTTGGTCACCCCGAAGTAGCCGCTGGCGCGCGACAATAGCCAGTCGAGCCGGCGTGTCGTCTCCTGAGGGGGCGCGTTGGCCATCAGTGTCTCGGGGCCGGGGTCGTTGTCGGGATAGTCCTTCGGCTCCATCGGCGCCTCCAGCAGGACCTCGTGGCCGGCGGCCCGGGCCATGTCGATCCAGCCTTGCAGGCCATCGACATAAGGCACGAAGCTGAGCGTCACGTCGGGCGGCAGCGCCTGGATCGCCTCGCGCGTCGTCTTCGCATTGAGACCTAGCCCGCCAATGATCAGCGCGACGCGCGGCTTGCCGTTGGGCGTGGCGGGCCGCGCGTAAGCCTGCGCCGGCGTGCGGCCGTCGGCCGCGATCACGGGCAGCGGACCGTTCGGCCCAGGCGCAAACAGGCCGGCGACGGGCGCCTGCGGCAGGCCTTGCGCGACCTGAGCCGGAACGCCGTCGACCTGTCCGTCGCTGGGGATGGTGATGAATAG
>JAKAZA010000158.1 GCA_021816155.1 Pseudomonadota bacterium
GTCGCCGTGCATGCGTTCGCGCTCGTCGGCGTCGCGTTTCTTGTCGCCTCGACGCTCCACATGATGCGGCCAGCCGGCTCGGCCCCCCGCACGAGCGCGCCGGCCGGCGCGGGGGCGGCGGCGCGCCAGGTCCCGGTCGACGAGGTCGTTGCGTCCGCGGAACCCCGCGGCGATCGCTCATGGGTTGTCGCCGGTGTCGCCGCCGCGGGCACGCAGGGTCCGGGCGGCGAGGCGGGCGAGCCCACGAAGGAGATCGCCGGGCGAGCCGCAACCAGCCCGCCGGGCGCGCCGCAGGCGCATGCGGCGGGCGACACGAACCCGCCGCCCCGTCGGCCGTCGGCGATCCCGCCGGCGCCGGACGGAGCCCAGGCTTCCGCGGACGACGGCTCGCCTCAGGACGGCGCAGCGCCGCAGGCGGCGACCGGCTCCGGCGATACGGACGGCCTCGGCGCGCTCGCGCAGGCCGGCGGCGCCGACGACGCCGACGCATCCCCTCCGTTGCTGACCCTCGCCGACGCCGGCGCGGCCGCGCCGGCCGATCAGCCGCCGCTGCAAGGCCTCGGCGGGCCCGCGCCGGACCGAGGCTCGGGCGCGCTGGCGACGGACCGCGCCCACGCCGCGCCGCATCCCTTGCTGGCGCTGGCCGATTCCGTTCCGGCCGAACAGGCCGCCCCGCCGCCCGCGCCAGGCCTCGCCGGGCCGGCCCCCATCGCCGCGTCGCAGCCGTCGGCTGGCGCGGCCAAAGCCCAGGCGCAGGCCATCAACCCCAACGATGCTCCCGCGCCGACGCTTGCGCCGCAGTCCAGCGGCCAGGCGCCGAACGACGCCGCGGCGCCCCCCGTCTACCAGCCCTAGCGTGAGATGCGCCCGGAGGCGCTTTCGTCCGAAATCTGGAGCGGGCGAGGCGATTCGAACGCCCGACCCCAACCTTGGCAAGGTTGTGCTCTACCCCTGAGCTACGCCCGCGCTCCGCGAGCGGGAGACCCGCTCGTTTCGAGAGGGCGGGCTTATCGCAGAGGGGCCCGGCGATTGCAAGGCGCCGGGACGCCGCATGATCGTCGCGCCTAGAACGCCAGTCTGAGCGGCTTGAGCCGGCGCTTGTTGCTGTGCGACTTCGGGGCCTCGCCCGTCTGCTCCGGCAGTTCGCCGCGGAAGTAAAAGCGCTGCCAGGCCTCCCTCATCGCCTCGGGGTCGCGCCGGGAGAGGGCGGCGTTGAACTCGTCGCGCTGGCGATGCCAAGCCTCGTACTGTCCGCGCAGGGCGTCGTCGGCCTCGAGGCGCTTCTGGACCAGATCGAAGCTCTCGAGCGCCCGGTCCTGAGCGAGGGTGACGAAACAGAACGGCTCGCCCTTCAGGAACCGCACCTTGCCGGGGCGCGTGAAGCGCCAGTTCATCGTGAACGGAAACGGGAGCCAGTCCGTCTCCACCAGACCGACCAACGGCTGGATGCCGTCCTTCAGGTGGTTGGGCGGACCCATGACCCACATCGACCAGGACTCGGGCGAGCGGAACAGGTAGCCCGGATGGAAGGTCAGCACGCCGTGGCTGAAGTGCGACTTCACGAAATCCTCGAACGAGGGGAACGGGTGGTCGGGCGTCACGCGCACGTCCTCGGTGGCGTTTCCGCCAGTCCATTCCGCCGTGAACCCGACCGGGCAGAGCATCTCCCAGCCGCTCGTGTTGGCCATCGAGAGAGGAAGGCAGCGGTACGGATGGCGGTCGACGAAGCGATCCATCCAGGCGCGCTGCGGGCGGCCGGGGACTATGTCCGGCGGCCGCGGGGACATCGGGTAGCATTCGAGCGTGGGCATGGGCGCTGCGTTCGGGTTCGGGGGCGTTCAGATCGATCTAACGGGGCCGGATCGCGCGCGTCCAGTTTCTCTGGAACGATGCGGTTCTTTGACACGCTGACTGGCGCTATGAGCCGGGGACCCATGTCGACCCGCGCCGACCTTTTCGCCCTGTTCGTGCGCCTCGGCGTCGCGCACCGCACCGTGGAGCACGACGCCGTGTTCCGCGTCGGCGAGGGCGACGAGGTGAAGGCCGCCATGCCGGGCGGCCACACCAAGAACCTCTTCCTGAAGGACGCCAAGGGCCAGATCTGGCTGGTCTCGGCGCTGCAGGACACCCGCATCGACCTGAAGGCGCTGCCGCGAGCGATCGGCTCGGCCAGGCTGTCGTTCGGGCCGGCCGAACTGATGGCGGAGACGCTGGGCGTGACGCCCGGCTCGGTGACCGCGTTCGGTTTGATCAATGACAAGGACCGCCGGGTGCGTTTCGTGCTGGATGCGGGCTTGGCTGCGGCCGACCCGGTGAACTTCCATCCGCTGGAGAACACCGCGACGACCGCGGTCTCGCAGGCGGATTTCCGGCGGTTCCTGACTGCGGTAGGCGTGACGCCGATCGTGGTGGACTTCGCTGCGCTGGCCTAAACCGGCGTTGCGGGCGCCGACGGATGATCCCATCTTTGGCTGAGGCGCATTAGCGGGAGAAATCGATGTCCCTGATCGGGGAAACGCAAGGCGTGGCGCCTGGGGATCTCATCAAGGAAGGCTCCGACGCGAGCTTCGCCAAGGATGTGGTCGAGGCTTCGCGCGACCAGCCGGTGATCGTCGACTTCTGGGCGACGTGGTGCGGCCCCTGCAAGACCCTGGGCCCCTCGCTCGAACGGGCCGTGCTGGCCGCCAAGGGCAAGGTGAAGCTGGTCAAGATCGATATTGACCGCAATCCCGCCTACGCCGGGCAATTGCGCGTGCAGTCGATCCCGACGGTCTACGCCTTCGTCGACGGCCGCCCCGTGGATGGCTTCATGGGCGCGGTGCCGGACAGCCAGGTCAAGGCGTTCATCGACCGTCTGGTCGCGGCCGCCGGCCCGGGCGGAGCCTCCCAGGCGGACGAATTGATCGCGATGGCCAAGGAGTCGCTCGAGCTGGGCGACATCGGGGGCGCGGCGCAGGCCTACGCGCAGGTCCTCCAGACCGAACCCGACAATCTGGCCGCCATCGGCGGCCTGGCCAGATGCTACCTGGCGGGCGGCGACGCCGCGCGCGCAGCCGAGATCGTGGCGCTGGCGCCGGCCGACGCCAAGACGCCCGACATCGAAGGCGTTCGCGCCGCGCTGGCCCTGGCCAAGTCGGCGCCCGCGCAGACCACCGAGTTCGAGCAGCGTCTTGCGCGCGACCCGGCCGACCATGAGGCGCGCCTCGAATACGCCAAGGCGCTGGCTGGGCGCGGGGACTTCCAGGGCGCGGCCGACCAGCTGCTGATGATCATCGAAGCGGACCGCGAGTGGAACGACCAGGCGGCGCGCAAGCAGCTCCTGACCGTGTTCGAGGCGGCCGGCCCGGCCTCGGACGTCGCCAAGCAGGGGCGGCGCCGGCTCTCGTCGATCCTGTTCAGCTAGGACGCGGCGCATGCCGGGCGGCTACCGCAAGGTCTCCGACCTGCCGGCGCTGATCCCGGTGTTCCCGCTCGACGGCGCGCTGCTGCTGCCGGGCTGCCAGCTGCCGCTGCAGATCTTCGAACCGCGTTACCTCAACATGGTGGACGACGCGATGAGCGGGGGGCGGATCATCGGCATGATCCAGACCGCGGGGGCCGGCGACCGCGCCAACCCCCCGCTGGCGGGAGTCGGCTGCGCCGGCCGCATCACCGCCTACGCCGAGACGCCCGACGGACGCTACCTGATCACGCTCTCCGGCATCTGCCGCTTCGACGCTGGCGACGAGCTTCCGGCGACCACGCCGTACCGGCAGGTGCGGCCCGATTTCCGCCGCTTCGCCCGCGACCTGGACCCCGCGGAATCCGAGATCGACTTCGAGCGGGCGCCGTTCCTGACCCTGCTTCGTCGCTACCTCGCCCAGAAGAACCTGGCGGTGGAGTGGGAGGCCGCGCGGCACGCGCCGGGGGCGGCCGTGATCAACAGCCTGGCCATGGGCCTGCCGCTGGACCGCGCGGAGAAGCAGGCGCTCCTGGAGGCGCCGCGCATGCGCGATCGGCTGGCGGTGCTCGAGACGCTGCTCGCGATCGACGCGGCCGAGGACGATGACGAGCCCCCGCCGTTGCAGTAGAGCCCATTGCCCATGACCGATGCCGAGATCGACCCTCGACTGCTGGAAATTCTCGTCTGCCCGGTGACGCGCGGGCCGCTCACGTACGACCGCGAGCGCGGCGAGCTGATCAGCGCCGGCGCGAGGCTCGCCTATCCCATCCGCGAGGGCGTGCCGATCATGTTGCCCGAAGAGGCGCGCTCGCTGGACGAGGGTTGTCCGCCCGCGAGCGAGGACGGGCCTAGGGCGCCTCGCCCCTGAGCAGCCGAGGCAGGTCGCCGAGCGCGCCCCCGGCTTCCTGCATGAAAAGGCGCCTCGCGGGACCGATGCGATTGACGACGGCCAGTCCCGCGCCGCGAACGAGGCGCAGGGCCGGGTTGTCGTTGGAGAACAGGCGGTTGAAGCCGTCGCAGGCGAGCGAGACTGCGATGTTGTCGAGGCGTCGCCAGCGGGCGTAGCGTTCCAGCACGGCCTCCGATCCGATGTCCTCGCCGAGCCGCGCCGCCTCACTCAGGACCTCGGCCAGCGCCGCCACGTCCTTCAGGCCAAGGTTGAGGCCCTGGCCCGCGAGCGGGTGGATGCCGTGCGCGGCGTCGCCTGCCAGCGCGACGCGCGGCCCCGTCAGTCGCGTCGCCATCTGCAGCGACAGTGGGTAGACGAAGCGCGGACCGCGCGCCTCCACCTCGCCCAGGAAGTCGCCGAACCGGCGGCGAAGATGCGCGTGGAATATCTCGTCGCGCGCACTCCGCAGGGCGTCGGCTCGGCGCGTCGGCTCGGTCCAGACCAGGCTCGCCCGCCGCTCGGTGAGCGGCAGGATCGCGAACGGCCCCGACGGCAGGAAGTACTCATGCGCGACGCCCTCGTGGTCGCGCTCCAGATGGACGGTGGCGACAACGCCGCTCTGACCGTAGCTCCACCCGATTGTCTCGATTCCGGCCGCGTCGCGCACCACCGAGCCGCGTCCCTCGCAGCCGACGACCAGGGGCGCGGCGAGACGCCGGCCGTCGGCGAGCGTCACTTCCGCGCGCGCATCGCCGAACGCGACGCCCGCCACGGCCGCGGGCGCAAGCACCGTCAAGCCGGCGCGCTCCACGGCCTCGGCGAGCGCGGCGCGCGACCGGCGATTCTCAAGCATGTAGCCGAGCGGCTCGCCGTCCGAACGGTCCGCGATCTCGGCCGCGTCGAAGCGCAGCCACGCCCCGCCCGGCGCGCCCGTCGAGGCGCCCGGGCTGCGCGCGTCGGTGACGAGTATCTGCTCGATGCGCTGCGCGTGCGGTTCCAGCGAGGGGCCGAGGCCCAGCGCGCGCCATTGCCGGAAGCTCGAGAAGGCGATGGCCGACGCCCGGCCGTCGAAGGTGGGCGCCAACTGGGCGTCGAACGGCTGCGGATCGATCAGGACCGGCGTGAGGCCGGCGCTCGCCAGCGCCAGGCCCAGCGTCGCGCCGGTGAGACCGGCGCCGGCAATGATCACGTCGGCTTCGATGACATCGCTCATGGCGGCGCCAGCTACGACCGCCGGGACTGCTTGTGCAAGACCGCGGTTCACCTTAGGGCGGCGTCGGGCACGCTCACCTCACGAGGGTCGCAGTCGGCATGATCCCACTCGCGGCGCCCGCCGCACGATCGCCTCGTCCGCTCTGATGCCGCGCGTCGCCGGCCAGATCGACCGCGCCAAGAACGAGGCCATCCTCGACGCCGCGTCCGACGTCGTGTTCGAGCGCGGCCTCGCCGCTCCGCTGGACGAGATCGCGCGCCGCGCCGGCGTCTCCAAGCAGACCATCTACAATCACTACGGCTCGAAGTCGGCGCTGCTGCGCGCGCTGATCGAGCGGCGGGTCAAGCAGGTCGGCGCACCGCTGGACGCGCCCACCTCCGGCGAGCACCCCGAGCGGGCCCTGGCGGCCTATGCCCGCGTGCTGTTGGAGACGATCGCGATGGAGCGCAGCGTGGCGCTTCTTCGCCTGCTCGTCGCCAGCGCGTCGCACGACGCCTCGCTGGCCCGCAGCGTCCTGCCGCCCGGCGTGCGGGGCGCGCAATTGTCGGCGTTCCTGGAGCGCGAGGCGCGCGCCGGGCGCCTGGCGATCCGGGACGCCAGCGAGGCCGCCGACTTCTTTTCAGGCATGGTGATCGGCCGCCACCAGCTGCAGACGCTGCTCGGCATGCCCTCGGAGCTGACCGCCGAGCGGATCGACCGGATCGCGCGCGAAGCCGCCCGCCGCTTCGTGAGGGCCTACGCCGTCTGAGCGGCCGCTTCGTCCTCGCTCGGCAGCCCCATCATGTGGAAACCGGCGTCGACGTGGACCACCTCGCCAGTGGTCGAGCGGCCGAGGTCTGAGAGCAGCCACAACGCGCAACCGGCGACGCCTTCCATTGAGGTGTCCTCGTGCATGGCGCTGAGCTCGCGGCCCTTAGCGTACATGCTCCGCCCGCCGTGGATGCCGGCCAGCGACAGCGTGCGCATGACGCCCGCGGAGATCGCGTTGACCCGAATGCCCTTCGGCCCGAGGTCGCGGGCGATGTAGCGCGTGGAGGCTTCCAGCGCCGCCTTGCAGACACCCATCAGGTTGTAGTTCGGGATCGCGCGTTCCGAGCCGAGGTAGCTCATGGTCACCATCGAGCCGCCCGGACCCATGATCTTCGCGCCGCACTGCGCGGCCTCGACGAAGCTGTACACCGAGGCGTCCATGGCCCGCAGGAATGCTTCCCGCTCGGCGTTCTCGACGAACGAGCCGCGCATCTGCTCGCGGTTCGCAAAGCCGATTGCATGGACCAGGAAGTCGATCCGGTCGAACGTCTCGCCGATCCGGTCGAACGCGGCGGGCAGCGAGCCGGGCTGCAGCGCGTCGAACGTGGCGTAGGCCTTCACGCCTATGCTCTCGCCGAGCGGCTTCACCCTCTTCTCGTTCATCTCCATGTAGCCGAACGCGAGCTCGGCGCCTTGCGCGGCCAGCTGGGAGGCGATGCCCCAGGCGATCGACTGGTGGTTGGCGACGCCCAGCACGACCCCGCGCTTGCCGCGCATCAGTTCGCCCCTGGGCAGATCGAACGCATCGGCCATGACTGCGGCGTTTCCTTTTGTTTCGCTAGTGAAGCGTCGCCTTCATGGACGGGCCAGCGCGGACGGGCAAGCGCCTCTCTAAGCCCGCGCCATGATCAGGCAGCCGTTCGTCCCGCCGAAGCCGAAGCTGTTGGACATGACGGTCTCGAGGGGCCGGTCGAGACGCTTGCGCACGATCGGCAGGCCCTCGAACGCCGGATCGAGGGTGTCGATATTGGCGCTCTCGGCGACGAAGCCGTTGTTCATCATGAGCAGCGAGTAGATCGCCTCCTGCGCGCCGGCGGCGCCGAGGCTATGGCCCGTCAGCGACTTGGTCGACGAGATCAGCGGCGCATCGCCGCCGAACACCTCGCGCACCGCGTCCATCTCCTTGACGTCGCCGATCGGCGTGCCTGTGCCGTGGGGATTGAGGTAGTCGATCCGCCGCCCGCCCGCCTGCGAAAGCGCCATGCGCATGCAGCGCGCCGCGCCCTCGCCCGACGGCTGCACCATGTCGTAGCCATCGGAGTTGGCCGCATAGCCGACGATCTCGCCCCAGATGCGCGCCCCGCGCGCCTTCGCGCGGTCCATCGCTTCGAGCACCAGCAGGCCGGCGCCGCCGGCGATCACGAAGCCGTCCCGATCGGCGTCGTACGCGCGGCTGGCGACGGCCGGTCGGTCGTTGAACTTGGAGCTCATCGCGCCCATCGCATCGAAGAGGGACGACAGCGTCC
>JAKAZA010000159.1 GCA_021816155.1 Pseudomonadota bacterium
CTTCGATTTCTTGATCAGGCCCTCGTACTGATGCGCCAGGAGGTGCGACTGGATCTGGGCCACGGTGTCCATGGTCACCGAGACGACAATCAGGATGGACGTGCCGCCGAAGTAATAGGTCGAGATCTGGTTGGACGCCATCAGCGCCTCCGGCAGGAGACAGACCGCGGCGATGTAAGCCGCGCCGAGCACGGTGATCCGGGTCAGCACGAAGTCTATGTACTCGGCCGTTTTCTTTCCGGGCCGGATGCCGGGCAGGAACCCCCCGTATTTCCTCAGATTCTCAGCGGTCTCTTCCGGGTTGAAGACGACCGAGGTGTAGAAGAACGTGAAGAAGACGATCATCAGGCCGTACGCCACCATGTAGGCGGGCCGCCCGTGGTTGAGTTCGGCCGCCGCGCCCGGCAGCCATTGCAGCCAATTCGGCAGGTTGGCCTGGTTGAGGAACGTGGTCAGCGTGTAGGGGATCGCCAGGAGCGACGAGGCGAAGATCGGGGGGATCACGCCCGAGACGTTGACCTTCAGGGGCAGGAAGCTCGTCTCGCCGCCGAACATGCGGTTGCCCTGCTGGCGCTTCGGGTACTGGACCAACAAGCGACGCTGCGCGCGCTCCATGAACACGACGAAGCCCAGCACGAAGACAGCCATGCCCATGAAGAGGAGGAGCATGAAACTGGAGAGCTGGCCGGTATGGGTCTCAGAGAACAGCTGGAACAGCATCGTGGGCATGCGAGCGACGATGCCGGCCATGATGATCAGCGAGACCCCGTTCCCGACACCGCGGCTGGTGATCTGCTCGCCCAGCCACATGAGGAACATCGTTCCCCCGGTGAGGATCACGACGGTGGTCAGAATGAACACCGGCCCGGGGCTCAGCACGACGCCCGGGCTGTTCGAGAGGCCCATGGCGATGCCCGCGGCCTGAAACACGGCCAGCACCACGGTGAGGTAGCGGGTGTACTGGTTGAGCTCCTTGCGCCCGGCCTCGCCGCCTTCCTTCCTCAACTTCTCCCACGGCGGATAGACCGTGCCGAGAAGCTGGACGATGATCGACGCGGAAATGTACGGCATCACATTGAGGGCGAAGATCGCCATCCGCGACACCGCGCCCCCAGAGAACATATTGGCCATCCCGAAGATGCCGTTCTGCTGTCGCTCGATCAGCGCGGCGATCTGCACCGGATCGATGCCGGGGATCGGAATGTAGGTGCCAAGCCGATAGACGATCATCGCGCCAAGCGTGAACAGCAGGCGCTGGTGAAGCTCGGTCGCCTTCTGGAAAGCGCTGACGTCGAGGTTTGCGGCGAGCTGCTCGGCGGCCGAAGCCATCTAGAACCCCTGAAGTGATGCGAGACCGTACATAGGGCGTATGACGCGGCGCGTCATCCTGCGACGCCTGCCAAGCCCCTACGCTTCAGCCTCGGTCAGGGCCGGGCGCGTCGTCGTGACGGTGCCGCCCGCCTTCTCGACCGCCGCCTTCGCCGAGGCGGTGGCGGCCCAGACGGTTATGTCGAGCTTGGACTTCAGTTCGCCGGTCCCGAGCAGCTTCACACCGTCCTTGGCCCGGCGCAGCACGCCCGAAGCGACCAGGGTTGCGGCGTCGATCGGCTTGCCCGCGTCGAGCTTGCCCGCGGAGATCGCCTGCTCGATTCGCCACAGGTTGACCTCTGCGAGCGCCCTGCGGTTCGGCTTGTTGAAGCCGCGCTTGGGCATGCGCATGTGCAGAGGCATCTGCCCGCCCTCGAACCCGCCGATGGCGACGCCGGTGCGCGACTTCTGGCCCTTCACGCCCCGGCCGGCGGTCTTGCCCTTGCCTGAGCCAGGCCCGCGCCCGACGCGCATGCGGGCCTTGGTCGAGCCCTCGGACGGGGCCAGTTCGTTGAGCTTCGTCATGTTCGCCTTCTCCTCGGAGATCACGCCGGGCCCGGCCCGACTCGGCTGTGTGTTTGCTTCGCCGCGCTCTGCGGCGAGGGTGTCGCGACGCGAGGCGCCCCTACTCCACCACCGCCACCATGTGACGGACCTTCGCGATCATGCCACGCACGGACGGCGTGTCCTCGAGCGTGGATGTGCGGCCGATGCGCCCCAGGCCCAAGCCGACCAGCGTGGCGCGCTGGTCCTTGGTGCGGCGGATCGGGCTGCCGACCTGTCGGACGGTGATCTTGGCCATGAAGGGTCCCTACGCCTCCGCCGCTTCGGCGCCAGCCGCGTCGGCGCGCCGACCGATGATGTCCGCGACCTTCTTGCCGCGCTTGGCCGCGACCTGCCGAGGCGAGGCCTGCCGCTTCAGCGCTTCGAACGTGGCGCGCACCATGTTGTAGGGATTTGCCGACCCCAGCCGCTTGCCGACCACGTCCTGCACACCGAGCGCCTCCAGCACCGCACGCATCGGGCCGCCAGCGATGATTCCGGTGCCCGGAGGCGCCGCACGCATCACGATCTTGCCGGCGCCCCAGCGCCCGGCGCCGTCGTGGTGCAGCGTCCGGCTCTCGCGCAGCGGCACCCGGATCATCGATTTCTTGGCTTCCTCGGTGGCCTTGCGGATCGCCTCAGGCACCTCGCGGGCCTTTCCGTGGCCGAAGCCGACGCGGCCCTTCTGGTCGCCCACCACCATCAGCGCGGCGAACGAGAAGCGGCGGCCGCCCTTCACGGTGGCGGCGACGCGATTGATATAGACGAGCTTCTCGACGATCTCGCTGTCGGCGCGCTCCTCTGGAGCGCCGCGCTCGCGGCGGTCGCGCCGTTCTCTGGGTTCACCTGGTCCACGGGCCATGTTGTTCGGTCCCTTAGAAGCTGAGGCCGGCTTCGCGGGCTGCGTCGGCAAGCGCCTTCACCCGGCCATGATAGAGGTATCCGCCCCGGTCGAAGACGACCTCGGTGACGCCTTTGTCGATCGCGCGCTGTGCGATCAGCGCGCCAACGCGGGCAGCGGCTTCCTTGTCGGCGCCCTTCTGGCCCTTTTCTTCGAGCGTCGAAGCGTGAGCGAGGGTCACGCCGCGGGCATCGTCGATCACCTGTGCGTAGATGTTCTTGGCCGAGCGGAACACCGACAGGCGCGGGCGGCCGCCGGCCACCTTGCGGAGCCGGCGGCGCACGCGGGTTGCTCGCTTGACAGCGGGTCTGAGGTGGAGGTGCGCCATGACGCTTACTTCTTCTTGCCTTCCTTGCGGCGCACGGTCTCGCCGACGTAGCGCACGCCCTTGCCCTTGTACGGCTCCGGCGGACGAATCTTGCGGATGCGGGCGGCGATCTCGCCCACGAGCTGCTTGTCGACCCCGCTGACCCGAATCTCGGTCTGCTTGGGCACGGCGAAGGTAATGCCCGGCGGTGGCGGAATCTCCACATCATGTGAGAAGCCGAGCTGCATGGAGAGCGTCGTCCCCTTCAGGGCCGCGCGGTAGCCGACGCCGACCAACTCGAGCGCCTGCTCGTAGCCTTGAGTGACGCCCTGCACCATGTTGGCGACGAGCGTGCGCGACAGACCCCACATCGCCCTGGCGCGCGCCGTGTCGCTGCGCGGCGCGAACGAGAGGCCGGCTTCGCCTTTGGCCACCTCGATCTCGTCGACGACCGTCCACGAAAGCTCGCCCTTGGGGCCCTTCACCGTCACCTTCTGCCCGTCTAGCGTCACAGTGACGCCGGCGGGAATGGCTACGGCCCTTTTGCCGATACGCGACATGAACCTCTCTCCCTCTCCGGCCTAGTAGACGCGGCAGAGGACTTCGCCGCCGACATTGGCGTCGCGGGCGGCGGTGTCCGACATGACGCCTTTCGACGTCGAAAGGATCGAGATGCCGAGGCCGTTCTTCACCGGCTTCAGGTCGCCGATCGACGAATAGACGCGCCGACCAGGCTTCGAGACGCGGGCGATCTCCGCGATAACCGGCTCCCCGTCGTAGTACTTCAGCTCGATCTCGAATTGGGCGAAGCCCTGCGCCGTCTCGGAGCGGGTGTAGCCACGGATGTAGCCTTCGGACTGCAGCACGTCGAGCACACGCTGACGCATCCGCGAGGCCGGCGTCAGCACCTTCGAGCGCTTGCGCTGGGCGGCGTTCTTGATGCGGGCGATCATGTCGCCGATGGGATCGTTGGCGGCCATCAGAGGCTCCTCACCAGCTCGACTTAACGAGGCCGGGGATCTGGCCCCTCGACCCCAGATCGCGCAGAGCGATCCGGCTCATCTTGAGCTTGCGATAGAAGCCCCGCGGACGCCCCGTGACCTCGCAGCGGTTGCGGATACGGGTCGCCGACGAATTGCGCGGCATCGCGGCCAGCTTCAGACGCGCCTCGAAGCGCTCTTCCAGCGACAGGTTCTCGTCGTTAGCGATCGCCTTCAGAGCGAGACGCTTGGCGGCCTTCGCCTTGACCAGGCGCTTGACCATCTCGTTGCGGTTGACGGCGCTTTTCTTGGCCATGTTTTTCCTCTCCCGATCAGGCGTTGAACGGGAACTTGAATTCGCGAAGCAACTCGCGCGCCTCGTCGTCGGTCCGCGCCGTGGTGCAGACCACGATGTCCATGCCCCAGATCTGGTCGATCTGGTCGTAGTTGATCTCCGGGAACACGATGTGTTCGCGAAGCCCCATGGCGTAGTTGCCGCGGCCGTCGAAGCTGTTGGACTTGAGCCCGCGGAAGTCCTTCACCCGCGGCAGCGCGATGGTGAGCAGCCGGTCGAGGAACTCGTACATCCGGTCCCTGCGTAGCGTCACCTTGGCGCCGATGGTCATGCCCTCGCGAAGCTTGAACGACGCGATCGACTGGCGCGCCTTGGTGGCGAGCGGCTTTTGGCCGGTGATGGCGGCCAGGTCCTTCATCGCCGCCTGGGCCTTCTTCGAGTCCCCAACCGCTTCGCCGATCCCCATGTTGACCACGATCTTGTCGAGGCGCGGGATCTGCATCTCGTTGGAGTAGCTGAACTTATCCTTCAGCACCGGCCGGATGCGGCTGCGGTACTCGCTCTTCAGGCGAGGCTCGTACTGTGTCTCAGCCATTGATCACCTCTCCGGTGGTCTTGGCCACGCGCACCTTCTTGCCGTCGCGCATCTGGAACCCGACCCGCGTAGGCTTGCCGGCCGAGTCGATGATGGCGACGTTGGAAACGTGCACCGAGGCCTCCTTGTGCTTGACGCCGCCTTGCGGGTCGCTCTGCGACGGACGGGTGTGGCGCTGAACCATGTTCAGGCCCGACACCACGACGCGGCCTTCCTTGGGCAGCACCCGCAGCACTGCGCCGGTGCGGCCCTTGTCCTTGCCGGTGAGCAGGATCACCCGGTCGCCTTTCTTGATCTTGGCGGCCATGGCTCAGAGCACCTCCGGCGCAAGCGAAATGATCTTCATGTGGTTTTTGGCCCGCAGTTCGCGCGGCACCGGCCCGAAAATGCGTGTGCCGATCGGCTCGGACTGCTTGTTCACGATCACCGCCGCATTCCTGTCGAAGCGGATCACCGAGCCGTCCTTGCGCTTGATGGCCTGGTTGGTGCGGACGACGATCGCCTGCAGCACATCGCCCTTCTTCACCCTGCCGCGCGGGATGGCTTCCTTGACCGAGACGACGATGCGGTCGCCCACCGAGGCGTAGCGGCGCCCAGCGCCGCCCAGCACCTTGATGCACATCACCCGCCGCGCGCCCGAGTTGTCGGCCACCTCGAGATTGGTCTGCATCTGGATCATCGGATCCTCCTCAGGCTTCGGCCGACTGGGCGTCCTTGGGCAGGACTTCCCACGTCTTCAGTTTCGAACGCGGCGCACACTCGACGATCCGCGCCCGCTCGCCCTCACGGTAGGCGTTGGCCTCGTCGTGAGCGTGATACTTCTTGGAGCGGCGGACGGTCTTCTTCAGCAGCGGGTGCAGGAAGGTGCGTTCCACCCGCACGACCACCGTCTTGTTCCCCTTGTCGGAGACGACCACGCCCTCGAGAATTCGCTTCGGCATTCTGTGCTATTCCTCAGGCGGCCGGCGCCTTGGCGCGCAGCACGGTCTTGATGCGCGCGATGTCCTTGCGGACTTCGTTCACGCGGTGGGTCTTCTCCAGCTGGCTCGTGGCGGCCTGGAAGCGCAGGTTGAACTGCTCCTTCTTCAGCTGCAGCAGGTTGGCGGCCAGCTCGTCGGGCGTCATGCGGCGGATGTCGTCGATCTTCATGCGGCGTGCTCCACCCCGGCGTCGAGCCGGGTGACGATCCGGGTGCGGACGGGCAGCTTGGCCGCACCGAGACGCAACGCCTCGCGCGCCACGTCGTCCGGCACCCCGTCCACCTCGAACATGATGCGGCCAGGCGCGACCCGCGCGGCCCAGTATTCGAGCGCGCCTTTGCCGGAGCCCATGCGGACTTCGGCCGGCTTGGTGGTGACCGGCACGTCGGGGAAGACGCGGATCCACACGCGGCCCTGCCGCTTCATCTGACGCGTGATCGCGCGGCGCGCCGCCTCGATCTGGCGCGCCGTGACGCGCTCAGGCTCGATCGACTTCAGTCCATGCGAGCCGAAGTTCAGCGCGAAGCCGCCCTTCGACATGCCGTGAATGCGGCCCTTGAACTGCTTGCGGTGCTTGGTCTTTTTCGGCGACATCATGGCGGCGATACCCCTTTACGCGTTCGCCTCGGCGCGACGCTCGCGACGCGGACCGCGACCCTCGCGCTCCGGACGATCTCCGCGGCCACCGCCCTCGCCGGCCGGCCCGGACTCGCCCGCCAGGCGCTTGTCCTGCGCCATCGGGTCGTGCTCGAGAACCTCGCCTTTGAAGATCCACACCTTCACGCCGATGATCCCGTAGGTCGTCAGCGCCTCGGCAAACCCATAGTCCATGTCAGCGCGCAGCGTGTGCAGCGGCACGCGCCCTTCCTTGTACTGCTCCATCCGCGCAATCTCGGCGCCGCCCAGGCGACCGGAGACGCTGACGCGGAAACCCTTGGCGCCCAGGCGCATCGCGCTCTGCTGCGCGCGCTTCATGGCCCGGCGGAACGCGACCCGCCGCTCGAGCTGCTGGGCGATGTTCTCGGCCACGAGCTGGGCGTCGGTCTCAGGCTTGCGGACTTCGACGATGTTCAAGGCGACGTCGCCCTCGGTCATCGCCGAGATGTCCTTGCGAAGCTTGTCGATGTCCGCGCCCTTCTTGCCGATGATCACGCCCGGTCGCGCGGCGTAGATGGTCACGCGGCACTGCTTGTGCGGCCGCTCGATGATGATCCGCGAGACACCCGCCTGGTTCAGGCGCTGCTTCAGCACCTTGCGCATGCGCATGTCCTCGTGGAGCAGCTTGGCGTACTCGCCTTTGCGGGCGAACCAACGCGAGTCCCACGTGCGGTTGACGCCGAGGCGCAGACCGACCGGATTGACTTTCTGACCCATCAGGCTGCCTCGCCCAGTTCGCGCACGACGATGGTGATTTCGGAGAACGGCTTTTCGATCCGCGACGCCCGGCCCCGCGCGCGAGCCGAGAAGCGCTTCATCACCAGGTTCTTGCCGACGAAGGCCTCAGCGACGATCAGGTTGTCGATGTCGAGGCTGTGGTTGTTCTCGGCGTTCGAGATCGCCGAGTAGAGCGCCTTGCGCACGTCGATGGCGATGCGGCGGGGGCTGAACTCAAGCTCGTTCAGGGCGCGCTGCACCTTCAGTCCGCGGATCGAAGCCGCGACCAGGTTGAGCTTGCGCGCGCTCGTGCGCAGCGTCCGCACCTTGGCCATCGCCTCGGCAGGCTTCAGGCGGCGGGGT
>JAKAZA010000160.1 GCA_021816155.1 Pseudomonadota bacterium
CGATCTCTAACTGCGGGCTGGCCGGCGTGTGGACGCTCGATCCAAAACACACTGATTGGGCGACGACGGGAGCGATCGTGGCGGGGGTCGGCGCGTGGGCGCAGCTCGTGGCGGCCATCGCGGGCGTATTCGTCGCCTACTGGATCGGCCGCCAGGAACTGCGGAACGCGCGACTGCTCAGCCAAGCTGAACTGGCGCAAACCGTCGATAGCATCCAGGCCATCGCAAACGAGGTGGCGCGGCTGGCGCGGGATGTATCGACGCAGCTGGGCAGCGACGCAGTGTGGCTCCCAACGCCCGATTTCGAAGATTACGGCGCAGCACTTGCCGGGTTTGAACTCACGCGCCTGCCTCGCGCAGATGCGATAGTCGCGGTCCGCGCGTTGATACGGACGTGCGAGAAGGCACCAGGTCTTATCAGGTCCCTCAACAGCCAATTGAACGGTTCGCCCCGGACGCTTACGCCCCGAGATCGCGCCGATCTTGCCGAGTGGGAGAAGCGCGCAGAGGCTGCCCGCGACACGTTGCTGGAGCTCCCCGGTTCTGCGACTCCGCAGCCGGCACTGCGCCCCTTCACCTTTCGGGCGATGCGTCCCTAGCTCGCGTGTCGTGTCTGGCAGGCGTGGGCGGTCGGTGCCGGTCCACTCTATGAGGGACGATTCAGCCATCACCCGCGGCCCCGGATGGCCGCGAGGGCGTTGGCTTCGACGGTGACGAGCTGGGCGATGCGGGTGGCGCAGGCGCGTGGGCCCGGGGCGTGGACGCCGTCGGCGGCGGCGATCTCGGCGGCGAGCCGCAGGGTCTCGGCGATCGACGCCTCGAAGGCGTCGAGCTGGTCGGACGCGGCGGCGGCCAGCATGGCGTTGGCGGCCCTGATGCGCTCTGCCGGCGACGGGGTGTCGGCGGCGGTGGCGACATGGAGCGCTGGCGGCGACCAGCTCTCGACGGATTTGCGCATCACGACAGTCCCTCCAGGTCAGGATCTTCGGGCGGGCTCGGCGCGGAAAGGCTCCGCAGCCAGAGCCACACAGCCGCGGCGGCGCCGGCGAGGAGCGCCCGCATCACGCTGCCTCCGCGAGGCTGGCGAGGCCGGCGAAGAGGCCGGCGGCGATGCGCAGCGCCTGGGCGCGGCTGAGGCTCGGCGGGTCGCCGAGCTCCTCGGCCAGGCAGTCGACGCCGGCGTCGAGGCAGCGGCGCAGCTCCAGGAAGTGCGGATCGGCCGCCCCGACGCCGAGCGACTCGAGCATCAGGTCGACCAGGCGCCCGGGCGAGATCGAGCTGCGCAGCTGAGCGATCATCGGCGGGTCGACCTGGGGGCTCATTCCGGGCCCTCCTCGGTGGCCTCGTCCTCGTCCCTGTCGAGCCTGTCGAAGGTCGGGGGCGGCGTGGCGACCCCGGCGGCGGCGTTGACGGCCGCGACGACGAGACGATCGAAGTCGGCGGCTTCGTAGGCGTTGATCTCGACCGGGTCGCCGTCGGCGTCGAGGATGCCGTCCTCCTCCGACCAGCGCCACGGCAGCGGGTGCGCGGCGGCTTTCGCGGCGTGCGGCAGCACGTCGAAGAGCGGGGCGTGGAGGCCGCTGGTCAGCGCGTCCGGCAGCATGGCTTCCGCGCGTTCCGCGTAGCTGCGCAGCAGGCGCTGGTTCGCCGCGCGCTCGGCCCGGTCTCTCTCGCGTGCCTGCTTGTCGAGCGCATCGCGCTGCTCGCGCTCGGCGATGCGCGCCGCGGCCTCTGGCGTCGGCTCGAACGGGCCGTTGAGCCACGGCGTCGTGTAGCCGTCCGCGCCCAGGCGGGCGGACACGGCGGCGCGCAGCTTCGCCAGCACGACCTCCGGGTGGCGCTCGAGGTCCGGCAGCCATTCGCGCAGCCGCGCGGCACCGGGATAGGTGAGGGTGAGCGTGCAAAGGCCGCTCTGCCAGTGCTCGCCGTTCCAGCCGACCAGCCCGCCGCTCCTCAGCTGCCTCGGCAGCCCGGCCTCGGCGCTCGCCTGCACGGTGAGCGTGCCGTAGCCGAGGCTGCCGCGGGACTTGAGCACCGCCGCGCCGATCTCGGCGAGCACCAGCAGCTCGGCCGGCTCCAGCGGCTTCGGCTTCGGACGCGCCAGGATCGCCAGCGCCTCGTGCAGCGGTAGCGCGCCGCTGGCGACGCGCGCCTGATCGGCCTCGGCGAGGTGCGCCAGCCGCCGGTGCTGCTGGACGAACTCCGGCGTGCGGCAGCAGACCTCGGCGATCTGCTTGTTGGAGCGGCCGAACGGCGGCTGCGCCAGGCGCTCGAAGGCGCGGGCGTATTCCATGTGGTTGAGGTCGGCGCGGGCGGCGTTGGCGGCCAGCGCCGCCTCGCGCCGGCCGAGCTCGTCGTCGGTGGCGAGCGGGCAGAGGAAGGCGCGCTCGGGCGCCCAGACGCCGCGGCCGATGAGCAGGCCCCAGGCGCGCCAGCGGCGCTCGCCGTCGTGCAGCATGTAGGGCGCCCCGTCGGCGCTCTCGATCAGCGTCGGCGGCGCGCGCAGGCCGATCGCCGCGATCGAGTCGGCCAGCGCCTCCAGGCCCGCGTCGTCGAACGCCTTGCGATCCTGCGCCGGGTCGGGGCGGATGTCGGCGTGGCGGGCGAGCACGAAGCCGGGCGGAACGGCGCCGGCGTCGGCCGCCGGGACCTGCGGGGGCCCCGCGGCCGCGGCGTTGGCGCGGTCGATCGCCTGCAGGGCCTCGACGCCGGCCGCGGCCAGCCTGGGCGGATGGCGGACGATCAGGCCCGCGCCCGCCAGCACGTCGAGGTCGCGGGCGATGTTGTTGACCTTCTTGCCGGAGGCCTCGGCCAGCGCCTTCGACGACGCGCCGGGCGCGGCGGCGAGCGCGCGCAGCAGCGGCTCGGCGGAAAGGGCGAGCACGGTGAGCTTCGGCTCGCGAACGGCGTTCGCGGGGGCGTCGTCGGGCATGTCAGGCGGCCTCGGGCGTGTCGGGGTTGGCGGCGGCGAGCGCGGCTTCGAGGGCCTCGGGCGGTCGGCCGCGAATGGAGACGGTGCAGGCGTAGTCGGCGCCGCCGGCGCCGTCCTGGAAGCGGACGGCGATCGCCCTGAAGGTGTCGCTGCCGGAATAGCTGGCGACCACCGGGCGCAGCTCGAGCCCGCGCGCGCCGCGCTGGCGATGGATCCAGCGTGCGAGCGCGGCGAGATCGGCGAAGGTCATCGGCCGCGCCACGCCGGGGACGATGGCGCAGATCGCGTCCACGAACGGGAAGCGGCCGCGCTGCGGGACCGCGTTCAGCGCCAGCCCCGGCGGGGCGAATTGCGGGTCGCTCACAGGAACGCGGGCCCGATAGGCGGCGGGGCCGAGAGGCCGCTGGCGGCGAAGGGGTTGTGCGGCTGGTAGATCGCGGCGCGCGAACGGCGTTCGTCGCCGGCGCCGGTCTCGCAGGCCTCGAGCGGCCCGCGCCCGGAGGCGAGCAGCATCAGTGCGCCGTTCAGCTCGACGACGTCGAGCCCGGCGACGACGAAGGCGACGACCTGGCCGCTCTTGTGGGCGCCGGCGACGCGGCGGACCAGCGCCACGGTCGGGACGCCGGCCATGACCTCGTCGGCCCAGCAGTCGCGCGGGTCGAGCTCGAGGTCGGCCAGCAGCATGGCCGCGGCCTGCAGCGGGATCTGCGCGGCGAAGCGCCGGCCTTCGACGCCGGCCCGTGCGAACGGCGCGTATCTTACGACGACGTCGCGCGGCCGAGGCGCGGGCTGCTGGGCCGCCAGGCGCAGCGAGGCTCTGAGTTGGTCGGAAAGGGGCATGGCCTCAACGTGTCTCCCTCAGGCGAACGCGGGTTGCGTCCGAACCGAGTGGTAGTCATGGACGATTTGTCACTACTGTCAATCCATTCGTGGCGAAGCGCGGCGTGGACAGTCCATGACCACATGCGCGGTTGCGGTTGCGGGCTCGCCTATTGCAAGCTGTGCGGCGCTGCTGGGAGAACGCCGCCGTGGTCGAAATCCTGATCTTCGCTGTCCTGATTGGCCTGCTGCCGGCCTTCGTCGCGCAGTCGAAAGGGCACGGCTTCGTCGGCTGGTGGCTCTACGGCGCGCTGCTGTTCATCGTCGCGCTGCCCCACGCGCTGCTGCTCGCGCCTGACCGACCCACGCTGGATGCGCGCGCCATCGGCGACGGCGGTCGTCGGTGCCCGCATTGCGCCGAGATCGTTAGGCGAGAGGCGAAGGTCTGCCGGTTCTGTCAGCGCGATCTGCCGCCCGAGACCATCCGGGCACCCGATCAAGCCATGTGGGGATGACTTAGAAGCCGAAGACCACGGCGTGGACCGCCTTCACCTGGTCCTCGGGGAAGTGGATCATCTTCGGCGGATTGAACTGCTCCAGCCAGATGCGGCCGTCGCGCCAGCCCTTGAAGCTCTTGATCAGCGCCGTGCCGTCCTTGAACTCCACCACCACGTTCTTGTCACGCGCTGGCGGATAGTTCCAGCGCACCACCTGCGGCTCGCCGGCGATGATTCGCGGCTCCATGCTGGAGCCTGACGGCAACACGATGAAGTACTCGCCAGGCCCGACGGTGACGCCCATGGGCAGCTCGCGCCACTCCAGGATCTGCCCCTCGTTGAGAACGAAGCGATCGCCGTCGCTGGCCGCAGCATAGCCGTAGACGGGCAATCGATTCCGAGGGGCGTCACGGCGCGGTCCCGTCTGCGGCGCCGGCGACATCTCGTCGGGAGGCGTGGCGGCATGGCTTTCAAGGAAGGCGGCGAAGCGGCGCGCCTGATCGACGGTGAGTTGCCCCTCCGTCTTCAGAGAGCGGCTCAGCTGGCTCGGGTCGATCGGCATGAAGCGGGCCAGCGCGGCCTGGGTGATGTCCGGGCGTGCGTCCAGCTCGCGCTTCAGATCGGCCCAGGTGCGCAGCTCGTCCATGGCGGCCAGCATCATCCACGCCGGCGGGCGCGGCGCATTGACCAAGGAGTTGACAGCTAGCCCCAAATCAGCCGACCCGAGCGTGACCATTCGTCATGGACTAGCTGATCATATGGACAATTTGTCCCACCTAGGCAACGCCGAAGCCGTGCTCTCCCCTTCGCGCCGGGCGCGCAAGGTGCTGGGCTCGATCCGGCTCGCCGAGCTGTGCGGGCGCACGACCGATGCGATCCGCAAGTGGGACAGGCCGCGCTCGAAGGGCGGCACGGGCGGCCTGGTGCCCGCCGAGTTCCAGGCGCGCATCCTGGAAGCGGCCAAGGCCGATGGCCTGCCCCTCACCGCCGAGGACCTGATCGCGGAGGCCGCGCCATGAGTCTCCGTTTCGCGGACGACGCCAAGGCGTGGCGGTTGGCGATCGCGGACGGCGTCGACGCCGAGCGGCTGGCCGGGCTGCCGGGCCGGCGGGCCGACTTCCGGCGCCTGCTGGCCGACGCCGAGCGCCGGGGCTTCCCGATGCGCGAGGCCTCGGCGGAGCTGGCCGCGTCCGGCTTCGTGCGGCTCGGCAAGGCGTTCGCCATCGCCGAGAGCGACGTGCGCCGCGACGAGCTGGCGCCTGCCGTCGCCGCCGCGGCCAAGGCGGTCGATTCGATCCTGGACGAGCCGGCGCGCGAGCTGGCGCAGCGGCGGGGGCATCTCTAGATGAGCGATCGGCGGCCGATCGAGACGGCGAGCTTTGCGGCGATCGAGGGCGAGTTCGCGCCCGGGCCCGCGCCCATGCTGCAATGGATTTCCATCGCCGACCTGGTGGTCGACGAGGCCTACCAGCGGCCGCTGGCCGGCGCCGGGCGCACCAACGTGCGGCGCATCGCGCGCGACTTCTGCTGGACGATGTTCGCGCCCGTGGTCGTCTCGCCGATCGAGGGCGGCAAGTACGCCATCGTCGACGGCCAGCACCGCACGACGGCGGCGGCGCTGCGCGGCGTGGAGGCGGTGCCCTGCCAGGTGGTGATCGCCGACGCGCGGGCGCAGGCCGCGGCGTTCCGCGCCATCAACGGGCAGGTGACGGCGATGAACGCGCTGGCGCTGCACCGCGCCTCGCTGGCGTCCGGCGACCCGGCCGCGAAGGCGGTGAGCGAGGCCACGGCGGCCGGCGGCGCGACCATCCTCGGCTATCCGAAGCACGTCGACGACCTGAAGCCCGGCGAGACGCTGGCGCTGGGCGCGATCGGCCGCGCGCTGAAGGAGCACGGCCGCGAGACGCTGGTCGCGGCGCTGGCGTGCGTCACCGGCAACGCGCTCAACAACCGCGGCGGCGTGCTGAGCGCCAACATGATCCGCGCGCTGGTGGAAATGCTGGCCCGACATCCCGACTGGCGCGGCGAGGCGCTGGCCGGCGCCGCGGGCGCGATCAACCTCGAGCGCGAGCTGGACGAGGCGGCGATCACGCGCCGCGAGCGCGGGACGCCGCTCTGGCAGGTGCTGCTGACGCGGCTCGAGGCGCGGTTTGCGGCGCGGATGGGCGTCGCGGCGAAGCTGGAGGCGCGGCTGGCGCCGAAGCCGGCGGCGTCCCTCACGGCGGCGGTGTCCCCGGCGCTGCCGCCGCGAGCGGGCGGCGAGCGCCTCGACATCGCGGCCTACCTCAGCCGCAAGGGGCGCATCACCTATCGCGACGGCGACGGCTTCCGGATCGACGGCAAGACCGTGACGCGCGCCGAGGCGCTGGCCATGGTCAACGACTATCGCGGCCGGGCGCGCCAGCCGACGCTGGCCCTGGCGCAGGTGTGGTGATGACCGCGCCCGCCGCCGAGCTACAGGCCGCCTACGAGGCCGACCGGCGCATCTGGCGCGCCGGCGTCGAGCGCTGGCTGCGCGGCGGCCGGCTGGGATGGCTGCGGATGCTGGCGGCCGACGCCGAGCCGCGCGTGGGCGGCCAGCGCGATGGCTGCCGCGAGCCCGGCGCGTGCCCCAGCGCCACGCCGGATCTCTGCCGCGCCTGCGCGGCGACTTTGCTGAGCGCGAAGATGGGGGTGGCGGCGTGAGGATCAATTCGGTTTTGGCGTCAACTGTGCTCGCCCTAATGGGCGGCGCGGCCCTGGAATGGATCGCGCGCGAAGAGCCGCCGCTGCCCGCGCCGCGGTTTGGCGCGCCTGGCAGACGCGCCGTCTCGGCCGTCGAAGCGCGACGGCAAAGGCGTGCGGCGACGATGCTCGCTCTTCAGTCGCAGCCAATTCCTCTGAAGCACATGCACCGCTCGGCGCGGCGCAGGGCGCTGGGGCTCGAGCTGTGAAACCCTCCGGCGCGGGCGCGGTGATGGCGGAGCGGCGGACGAGCGCTGCTCCGGGCGCGCTCGACTACTTTCCGACCCCTCCGTGGTCGGCGCGGGCGGGCGGCGAGCTGATCCGGCGGATCGATCCGCTCGCGCGCACCTGCTGGGAGCCGGCCTGTGGCGAGGGCCACATGGCGTGGGGGCTCGCCGACTACTTCGACCAGGTGTGGGCGAGCGACATCCACGACCACGGCGACCCGTTCGGCGTGTTCCGCGCGCTCGGCCAGACCGTGGGGCGCGCCGACTTCCTCGACGAGCGCGCGAACGAAGTTCCGGCCGCGCGGCCTGACTGGATC
>JAKAZA010000026.1 GCA_021816155.1 Pseudomonadota bacterium
GCCGCTCAGGGCGCCAGGGCGGCTGCGACGTCGAAACTTTCGCGGCCCGGGCGGTTGACGGCGCCGCGTCAACTCCGCTCTTGGTGGGGTGAGGCTCCCGCCTGACGGAGACCCGAATTCGAGAGGACGCCCATGGCCGTCAAATCATTTCCCATCGAAGCCAGCCACATACTGATGTTCGCCAGGTCGATCGGCGACGACAACAAGGTCTACTCCGACGCCGACTACGCCAAGACGACCGAGGCGGGGGGCATCATCGCGCCGCCGACGTTCGCCCAGGCGAGCGCCCAGTTCGACCCCGACTATTTCCTGCGGCCCAAGATCGGCCAGCCGTGGTTCGGCTCGGGCAAGAACCCGACCGGCATCCAGCGCGCGCCCGGCGGCGGCGGGGGCGGCGGCGGTGGTGGTGGAGGCGGCGGCCTCCACGCCGAGCAGCACTTCGAATACCACCGGCACCTGAAGCCCGGCGACGTGCTCACCGCCACGACCAAGCCCGGCGCGACCTGGGAGCGCGAGAGCAAGCGCGCCGGCAAGCTGGTGTTCTCGGAAAGCATCACCGAATACCGCGACCAGAAGGGCGAGCTCGTGATCACCGCGCGGGGCGTCGGCGTGCGCACCGAGCGGCCGGTCGAGCAGGCGAAGCCCGCGGAAGCCAAGCAGTAGGGGCGAGGAACATGGCTCTTTCAGCATCGAAGCTGCACGTGGGCGACACCCACACCGCGCGCCTGGTCGAGGACCTGAAGCGCACCCAGATCGTTCAGTACGCGGGCGCGTCCGGCGACTACAATCCGCTGCATACGGACGAAATCTTCACCACCAAGGTGGCCGGCTACCCGTCGGTGTTCGCGCACGGCATGCTGACCATGGGCATGACCGGCAAGATGCTCACCGACTACGTCGGCGACGCGCGGCTGACCAAGTACGGCGTGCGCTTCACCAACCAGGTCTGGCCGGGCGACACGCTCGACGCCACCGCGACGGTGAAGGAAGTGGGCGGCGGCATCGCGAAGTTCGACGTCGAGACCAAGAACCAGGACGGCGTCGTGGTGCTGTCCGGCTACGCCGAAGCCCGCGTCGACCCCTGAGGCGGCGTCCCTCTCTCCGCGCGGAGAGAGGGACCCTCCCGCCGGCTAAGACCGGACAGCGACCTGCGCGGCGCCGTCGGTCACGCGCCCGACGATCCGCGCGGCGTCGAAGCCCCGTTCGTGGGCCAGCCGCAGCACGCCCTCGGCCTCGGCCGCCGCGACCGCGATCAGCAGGCCGCCGCTGGTCTGCGGGTCGGTGAGGAGGTCGCGGCGCCAGCTCTCGAAGCCGTCCGGCAGCGTCACGTCGGCGCCATAGCTCGCCCAGTTGCGGGTCGAGGCGCCGGTGCGCACGCCGGCGCGGGCGAGGGCCTCGACGCCGGGCAGCAGGGCGGGCGCGGCGGCGTCGATCTCGACGCGGAGGCCGGCGCCGCGGCTCATCTCCAGCGCGTGGCCGAGGAGGCCGAAGCCCGTCACGTCGGTGACGGCGCTGACCCCGGCGCGGCCGGCCAGCTCGGCGCCCAGCGTGTTGAGTTGCGTGGTCGAGGCGACGAGCGCCGCGTAGCCCTCGCTCGACAGCCGCTCCTGCTTGAAGGCGGCGCTCAGCACGCCCACGCCGAGCCCCTTGGTGAGGATCAGCGCGTCGCCGGCCCGCGCGCCGCGGTTGGTCATCACCCGGTCCGGGTGGACGAGGCCCAGCGCGACGAGGCCGTAGATCGGCTCGACGCTGTCGATCGAGTGGCCTCCGGCGACGGGAACGCCGGCCGCCGCGCACACCGAGGCGCCGCCGGCGAGGATCCGGCGGATCGTGTCCTGCGGCAACCTGTCCACCGGCATGCCGACGATGGCGAGCGCCAGGATCGGCGCGGCGCCCATGGCGTAGACGTCCGACAGCGCGTTGGTCGCGGCGATGCGGCCGAAGTCGAACGGGTCGTCGACCACCGGCATGAAGAAGTCGGTGGTGGCGACGAGCGCCTGGGCGTCGTTCAGGCGCCAGACGGCCGCGTCGTCGCTGGTCTCGGTCCCGACCATCAGGTTCGCGAACGCGCCGCCGGCGGGCATGCCGGCGAGGATGCCCGCCAGCACGCCCGGGGCCAGCTTGCAGCCGCAGCCGCCGCCGTGCGCGAGCGAGGTGAGGCGCGGCGGCGCGTCCGTGACGGTCGTGTCTTGCATCCTGCGGCCTCCTGGGGCTTTCGTCGCGGCCCCTATAGCAGCAACCCCGCCCCATGGCCGCCATCGAGGTCATCCGCAACGCCGATCCCGCCAGCCTCGCGCCGTTTGACGCGGTCATCGACGTGCGCAGCCCCTCCGAGTTCGCCGAGGACCATGCGCCGGGCGCGATCAGCCTGCCGGTGCTCAGCGACGCCGAGCGGGCCGTGGTCGGCACGATCTACGTGCAGGAGTCGCGGTTCAAGGCGCGCCGCATCGGCGCGGCGCTGATCGCGCGCAACGTGGCGCGGCACCTGGAGACGGCCCTCGCCGACAAGGACGGCGCGTTCCGGCCGCTGGTCTACTGCTGGCGCGGCGGCCAGCGCTCGTCGGCGATGGCGACCATCCTGTCGGAGGTGGGCTGGCGCACGGCGCTGCTCGCGGGCGGCTACAAGACCTACCGTCGCCACGTGAAGACGCGGCTCTACGACGAGGCGCCGCCGCTCAAAATCGTGCTGCTCGAGGGCCGCACCGGATCCGGCAAGACCGAGGTGCTGAGCCGGCTCTCCGCGCTGGGCGTGCAGACGATCGACCTGGAAGGGCTCGCGGCGCACCGCGGCTCGCTCTTCGGCGCGCTGGTCGGCACGCCGCAGCCCAGCCAGAAGATGTTCGAGAGCCGGCTGCTCGGCGCCCTGGACGCCGCGGATCCGACGCGCCCGATCGTGGTCGAGGCGGAGTCCAGCAAGGTGGGCGAGCGAATGGTGCCGCCCGCGCTGTGGACGGCGATGGCCGCCGCGCCCAGGATCACGCTCGTCGCGCCGGCCGAGGCGCGCGCCCGCTACCTCGCCCAGGTCTACGCCGACGTCACGGCCGACCGCGCGACGTTCGAAGCCTCGCTCGAGCGGCTGCCGATCTTCCCCGGCCGCAAGCGGATCGAGGCGTGGCTGGCGCTGGCGGACGCGGGCGAACTCGAAACCCTCGCGTCGGACCTTGTGGCCGTACACTACGATCCGGCCTACGATCGCACCGAGCGCAGGGACCCGCATCCCCGGCTGGCGTGTGTCGCGATGACGGGGCTGGGTCAGGCGGATCTGGACGCGGCGGCGCGCGAGGTCGCCGCCGTAGTGGCGGGGCTCGGGCGGTGACGACGATTTCATCTCTCCGTCACGCGCCCCCGCTACAGTGGCGGTTTCGACGACAGCTGCAGAGGCGCGCGGGGATGAGGGGAATAGGCCGGCTGGTCGCAGCCGTCGGACTGGCGGCCGCGCTTGCGGCGTGCCAGAGCGTGACGAGGGACCATCCCAGGTTCACCTTTCCCCGCGCCGAGTCGCTGTCGTACGACATGGGGCTGCCCTACGCCCAAGCGTTCGTCGCCCACGATCTGCCTCCGGGCCTGCCGATGGACGAGGCGGTGGCGCGGGTGAAGCGCGCGGTGATGGCTTGCCGCCCGCCCACTGAGGATGGCTCGGTCCGCTGCCGCTATCTGACGACTGTCGGCCGTGAGTTCGGCTCCCTGGGCGAGGACGTCTGGGACCTCACGCTGACGCCGGGGCCGGATGGGCGGCTTCGCTCTGCGTCGCTCACCCGCAATCACGTCGGTCTGCCGGGCCTTTACGGCCACTGAGCCGGCGCCGGCCCCAGCGATGGGACGCGCTCTGGTGAAGCGGATTTCACTACTGGGCCCGGCGCGGCGGGCTTACACTTTGCGATCAAAGTCGGGGACTAGGCGCCAAGGAGGCAGCCAATGTCCGTTTCAATCACGCGCGTGACCGGCTTGGCGGTGATCGGTATCGCTCTTTCGACCGTCGCCGTGGCCCATGATGCAAGCCGCTTCACATTCCCGAGGGCCGAGTTCCTGCCGGGGTCGCAAGGCATGGCCCTGGCGCAGGCGTTCGTGGCCCAGGACCTGCCGCGGGGTTTGCCGATGACCGAGGCCGTCGCGCGGGTGCGGCGCGCGGTCATGGCCTGCCATCCCGCCCGCGCCGTCAGCGGCGTCATGGTCTGCGAATATTCGATCAGCGTGAAGCCGGACGGCGGCGACGCCGGCGAGGACGGCTGGCGCGTGCGGCTTAGCCCCGGCCCCGACGGCCGGCTGCAGGACGCCTCGGTGAGCCGCTTTCACATAGGCATGCCGGGCCAGCTCGGCGACTAGCGGCCGACGAGGGGCCTGGCCGCTAGGCGATCGCCAGACCCTCCATCCCGCCGTCGCGCCACTGCTGCAGCAGCTCGAAGAACTTGACGGGCCCAGGACCGTAGAGCCCGGCGAAGAGGCCGTCCTCGGCGCCGGCGCGGCCCTCGCCGTTGTAGTAGCCGGGCGTGCAGGCCTGGCGGAACTCGAGGTTCAGGCGCGCCGTGTCGACGATCGTCTGCACCCAGGCCTGCTCGGCTTCGGGCGTCGGCTCGATCGTGGCCGCCTGGCGCAGGTTGGCCTCGCCGATCACGTGCGCGATATGCCGAGCCTGCTCGTCGAGGAGGTGCGGAAAGTTCGGGGTCAGCGTCGACTGGTTGACGCCCATGTGGAAACAGTTGGGGAAACCGGCGCTGTAGAAGCCATGGAGGGTGCGCAAGCCCTTGGCCCAATGGTCGCTGAGCGTCTTGCCGTCGCGGCCGTAGATATCGAAGCCGGAGCGGCGCGTGTACGAGGTGCCGACCTCGAAGCCGGTAGCGAAGATGATGCAGTCGACCTCGTACTCGCGGCCATCGACGACGAGGCCGCGTTCCGTGATCCGCTCGACGCCCTGGCCGGCCGTATCGACCAGGGTGACGTTCTCGCGGTTGAACGTGGGCAGATAGTCGTCGTTGAACGTCGGCCGCTTGCAGAACTGGCGGTACCAGGGCTTCAGCGCCTCGGCGGCGGCCTGATCGGCGACCGTGTCGTCCACGCGCCGCCGAATCTGGTTCATCTTGCGGAAATCGGCCAGCTCCATCGCCTCGGCGGCCTCTTCCATGGTCATCGGCTTGTCGCCGCGCACGGCGGCCACGGAGATGAGGCTGCGGATGATGTCGGTCCAGCCGTCGCTGACCAGGTCCTCTTCCTGCACGCCGCCGGAGACGAGGGTGTTGAAATTCTCCATCCGCCGCTTCTGCCAGCCCGGTTGGAGCGACGCCGCCCAGTCCGGATCGGTGGGACGGTTGCCGCGCAGGTCGACGGAAGACGGCGTGCGCTGGAAGACGTAGAGATGCTTGGCCCAGCGCCCGAGGTGCGGCACGCACTGGATCGCGGTCGCGCCGGTGCCGATGACGGCTACCCTCTTGTCCACGAGGCCCCTGAGGTTCCCCTCGTTCGATCCGCCCGTGTAGGCGTAGTCCCAGCGGCTGGTGTGGAACGAGTGGCCCTTGTAGCGCTCGATGCCGGGGATGCCGGGCAGTTTCGGCCGGTTCAGCGGCCCGTTCGACATCACCACATGGCGTGCCTTCATCGCATCGTCGCGGTTGGTGCGGATCAGCCAGCGCTGCTCGTCATCGAGCCAGCGGATGTCGCGGATCTCGGTCTGGAAGCAGGCGTCCCGGTAGAGGTCGTAGTGCCGCCCGATGCGCCGCGCGTGCTCGCGGATCTCGGCAGCGAACGAGTACTTTTCCTTCGGAATGTAGCCGGTCTCCTCCAGGAGCGGCAGGTAGATGTAGCTCTCGATGTCGCACTGGGCGCCGGGATAGCGGTTCCAGTACCAGGTGCCGCCGAAGTCGCCGCCCTTCTCCACGATGCGGATCCTGTCGACGCCGGCCTCGCGCAGCCGCGCAGCGGCGAGGAGGCCGCCGAAGCCGCCGCCGATCACCAGCACGTCCGTCTCGTCGGCGAGGGGCGGGCGCGTGAAGCCCGCCTCGACGTACGGGTCGTCGACGTAGTGCCTGAAATCGCCCTTGACCTCGACGTACTGGTCGTTGCCGTCCGCCCTCAGGCGCTTGTCGCGTTCCTGGCGGTATCTCTCACGCAGGGCGTCCGGGTCGAAATCGAGCGTTTCGGCGGTGTCGAGGGGCATGGCGATCCTCCTTGCGTTGAGTGAACGCCAATCACGCGGGGGAAGACAAGGGGCTGCTCGCAACCGCGTCGCGCGTCCGCAGGCCGCGGCCGAGCAGAAATGAAATGTTCAAGCCTGTGGCGCAGTTTGGAACAGAGGGTTGCGAGAAGAGTCCGCTTTGTCGCCAGTCACTCGAACGAGAGGGCCCGCGTTGCGCCGCTTCGCCGCTGATCTGGGAGGCGCGCTGGTGGCCTCGCCGAGAGTGCGGCGGGGCTTCACCCAGAACATGGTCTCGGCGCTCATCGTCTTCGCCGGCGCCGTACCGTTCGCTGGCTGGACGCTGCCCGGCGGATGGCTGGTCGTGACCCTGGCGCTCATGCTCTGCGACCGGCGTTGGCGGGCCCAGCGCCGCGCAGCCGCGCCGCGTTTCCGGCTCTTCGAATGGCTGCTCAGTTTCAGCTATTCGGTCGCCGCGTTCTATCTCGTCTTCATGTTCAGAGGCGCGGCGCAAACCCTCGGCGTCACGCTGTACGGCGTCCTGCTGTTCCAGATCATGGCGCGCGACTACGCGCAGCCGTGGCGGATGATCGCCAACCTGGCGCCGCCGGTCGCGCTGGTGGTCCTGGTACAGACCGCCGCGGCCGCCAACCTGATCGAGGTCGGCCTGCCCTGGCAGATCGTGACGCTGGTCGCGAGTCCCTTCGTGGTGTTCCGGGCGTTCCGCGTGGTGCACGCCAATCTCGAGCGGCATCTCGGTCGCGAACGCGAGGTGGCGGACCAGCTGCGCGAGAGCGAGGCCCGCTACAGGCTGATCGCCGAGAGCTCGCCCGACGTCATCCTGCGCTACGATATCGAGGGCCACGTCGAATACCTTTCTCCGGCCGCGCGTCTCTACGGCTGGAATCCCGATGATCTGACGGGCGCCAACCTCGCGCGTTCGCTGCATCCCGACGAACTGGAGCGCAACGCGGCGTTCATGGCCGACCTGGCGGCCGGCAGGCCGACGCCACAGGGCAAGGAGAATGTCTGGCGCACGCGCACTCCGGACGGACGCAGCATCACGTTCGAGGGCCGCTCCAGCCCGGTGATCGGTACGGACGGCCGGGTTCTGGGCGCGGTCGCCGTCATGCGCGACGTCACCGACCGTCTCGCGCTCGAGGACGAACTGCGCCGCAAACAGGCCGAGTCCGAGGCCGCGTCGCTGGCCAAGAGCGCGTTCCTGGCCACCGTCAGCCATGAGATCCGCACGCCGCTGAACGGTGTTCTAGGGATGGCGCAGGCCATGGCGCGCGATGAGCTTCCGTTGCGCCAGAGCGAGCGGCTGCAGGTGATCACCCGCTCCGGCGAGACCCTGCTCGCCCTGCTCAACGATATTCTTGATCTGTCCAAGATCGAGGCCGGAAAGCTCGAGTTGGAGGTGGCCGATGTCGACCTCGCCCAGATCGTCCTGGGCGCGGAGGCGGCGTTCGCGGCCAACGCGGAGATGAAAGGGCTGCGCCTTGCGACGCGGCTCAGCGAGGATCTGCGCGGCCTCTGGCGCGGCGACGCCGTGCGCCTGCGCCAGGTGCTCTACAACCTCGTCTCGAACGCGGTGAAGTTCACCGAGAGCGGCGAGGTCGTCATCGAGGCCGAGACCACGCCCGACGGGGTCAGGATCGCGGTGCGCGACACCGGTGTCGGTATTCCCGCGGGCAGTATCGCCGGGCTCTTTCGGAAGTTCGTGCAGGCGGACTCGTCGACCACGCGCCGGTTCGGCGGTACGGGCCTTGGGCTCGCCATCAGCGCCGAGTTGTGTCAGGCGATGGGTGGGACGATCACCGTCGCGAGCACGATGGGCGCGGGCAGCGTCTTCACCGTGCTGCTGCCGCTCGAACGGGCGCCGGCCGGCGCGACGGCGGTCGCGACTGCCGAGGCCGTCGGATCCCACCTCGGCGGCGCCTGGCGCGTGCTCGCCGCCGAAGACAACCGGGTCAACCAGCTGGTGCTGCAGACCCTGCTGGGGCAGCTCGGAATCGAGCCTGTGATGGTCGAGAACGGGGCGATGGCGGTCGAGGCGTGGCGGCGCGAACCCTGGGACCTGATCCTGATGGACGTGCAGATGCCCACGATGGACGGTCCGACGGCCGCGCGCGCCATTCGGACCGCAGAAGCGGCGGACGGCCGGGCGCGAACCCCGATCGTGGCGCTCACCGCCAACGCCATGACCCACCAGCTCGCCGATTACCTGGCCGCAGGCATGGACGCCGTCGTGGCCAAGCCGATCAGGGTCGACGAACTGTTCGCGGCGATCCAGAGCGTGACCGCGAGTCCTCAGGCGGCGCCGCTCGCCGCCGTGGCGAATGGCTGAAGCCCCCGGCGGTCTGCGCCGGGCGAGCTCCGCTCACCTGTGCTTCACCGCTTCGAGACCTGCGGCGCGATCGGGTCCCCGGAGTCACGCTCGGCCACGGCCTGCTTGAAACCGACCTCCTGCGCGCGCTCCTGAAACCAGATCCCCTCCGGACTGTGACGCGCGACGCCGTCGAAGAAGGTGGCGAGCGTCTGGGTGGTGGCGAGGCCCATGTTCTCGTAGGCGAGGTTGACCACCATCTTGGTCATCATCAGCTGGTTGCGCGGCACGCCTTTCAGGCGCCCGACCAGGGCGTCCACCGCCGCGTCGAGCTCGGCCTCGGGGACGGCCGTGAGCGCGAGCCCGATCTCGGCGGCCTCGCGGCCGGTGATCAGGTCGCCGGTCATCATCAGGCGCTTGGCCGCCTGCGGGCCCAGGCGATAGACCCACATGGCCGGCGTCGGCACGCCCCAGACGCGGGCCGGCGGATAGCCGATGCGGGCGTCGTCGGCCATTATCAGGAAATCGCAGCAGAGCGCGATGTCCGAACCGCCGGCCACCGCCGCGCCGTGCACGCGGGCGATGGTGGGCTTGCGCGCGCGCCACAGGCTCATGAAGTCCTGCGTGTTGCGCCACATGCCGGCGAAGTCCAGCGTCGGGTCCCATGGCATCGACTGGCCGCCGCCGCTGTCCTCGTCGGAGCGCTCGGCGAACTTCTTGAGGTCGTAACCGCCGCAGAAACCCTTGCCGGCGCCGCGCACCACGATGACGTGCACGTCCGGGTCGCGGTCGGCTTCCTCGACCGCCGCGCGGATCTCGCGTGGCATGCGAGCGTCGATGGCGTTGAAGCGTTCGGGGCGGTTCAGCGTGATGGTGGCGACGCGATCGTCCGCCGCGTAGGTCAGGCTCTTGAAGTCGGGCATGGGCGGACCGGGTCAGGCCAGGCCCTGGTCGACCAGCCATTCGCCGAAGCGGTCGATCCAGCTGTCCGACGGCAGCCCCAGCTGGGCCATGCCGAAGCCGTGGCCGCCGCGGGAATAGGCGTGCATCTCGGCCGGGCGCCCGGCGTCGGTCCAGTCGTCGAAGAGGCCGCGCGTGACGGTGAACAGCAGCCTGTCGTCGACGGCCACGGCGACGAACAACGGCGGGGCGTCGGCGGGGACCGGCCGGCCGCCGGTCTCGCCGCCGTAGATCGGCGCGGCGAAGGCGAGCGGCGGGCCGCCCGGGTCCATGGCGACGTCGGTGGCGAGAAAGGCGCCGGCCGAAAAGCCGATCATCCCGATCCGGTCCGGCTTCACGCCCCATTCGGCGGCGCGCTCGCGCACGAGGGCCAGCGCGCGCCGGCCGTCCGCCGCCGCCTCGTCGCGGGCGCGCTGAAGGCCGCGGTCGGAGATGAGTTCGCCGAGCGAACGCGGCGGCCTGCCGCCCTCGAGGCGTGCGGCGACCGAGGCCTGCGTCTCGGCGGAGGTGCGCGCGTACTCGGCCGGATCAGGCGGCGTGCCGCGCAGCCGGTACTTCAGCAGGAAGGCCGCGTAGCCGCGCGCGGCCAGCCAGCGCGCCACGTCGATCCCCTCGTGCTCCCAGGCGAGGATGCGCCAGCCGCCGCCTGGGGCGACGATCACGCCGACGCCGTTGGCCCTGGCCGGATCCGGCCGGAACACGGTGAGCGAGGGGATGGAGACGTTGCGCAGGATGTCGGTCTCGGCGCCGCCGGCGATGGGCGCCCGGTAGACGATCTCGTCGTACGGCGCCTTGCCGCCCGGCGGTCCCTCCGGCCAGAGCAGCACCTCCTCGTGCGCGCTGGTCTCGCCGATCCTGGGCTCAAGCGTCTCCACGCTCATGGCGGTTCCTCCCGTTGGCTGGCGCGACTGAACGCCATACGCCGGGGGAGCACAACCCTTCGCCTGGCCGGTCAGTCCAGCGGGATGTTGACCTGCACGACGCCCGTCTGTTCCGCGCCGCCCGCGCGCAGTGGACGGCCGACGCCATGGCGACGACCACGCCATCGTCGATCGCGACGCAGAGATGATGTCCCGGGTCCGCCAGGAACTCCGCCGTCATCCCCGGATCGACCGGGTGATCGAACACGCCGTCAGCGACGTTGTTCAGCACGCCAGTATCGGCGGCGGCGAGCAGCCGGACCTCCATGCGCGGACTGTCACGCGAACTGGTTCGCAAGCGCGAGGCGCGGCAGCGCTCGGGTGGCGGCGAACGCGCGCCAGACGAGGCGGGTGAAGCAGATCAGGCACAGCTCCAGCAGGGCCACTTGCGCGGTCTTCCCAGCGTCCAGGCCCCCCGCCGCGCCCAGCCGCGCGATCGACACCAACAGCAGGGTCATGCCCGCGATGCAGAAGACGAAGAGGGCGAGGGCGGCCAGCCATGTCTTGCGGGTGATCAGCAGCAGCGCAGCCGCCGATTCCACCGATAGGAACGCCGCCTGGCCGAGCACCAGCCAGTTGTCGGCCTCGTTGGCCCAGAAGGGTCTGGCGAGCGCGATCTCGCCGTCGGCTCCGGCGATCGTCAGCGCGACGATCGGAGCCGCGCCGATCAGGAGCAGCGACCACGCGGTCCAGGCGATGATTTCCCGCGCCTGCGCCATCGAGACGATCGGCCCCCACCAGATGCGGGCCGCACGGACGCTCGCCTCCTCGTTCAGGGCCTGCGCTGGGCCCTCGCCCGGATCGTCGGCGTCACTCCGAGGTTCCACTTGACGTCCTCCGGATCGAGCCCCTGGCACACCTCGGCCATCCAGAGCAGGAACGGCGCCAGCTCGGCGTCGATCGCCTCGTCGTCGATCGGCCGCGGCTCGTAGCGGGGCCAGAAGGCGTAGACGATGGCCATCGACGGGCGCCCGCGCCCGAAGTCGCCTAGCTCGATCGCGAAGAGATGGCCGCCGGGGCTGCGCCAGTAGGCGCGCCCGGCGCGGAAGCCGAGGGCCGTCTCCAGCGACGACGCCACCTCGGGGCGGACGTCCAGCTCCTGCTCGAAGACGATCGGGTCGGCGCGCAAGGTGGCGAGTTCGGCCTCGGTCGGCGTGACGAAGTTCATGGCGCGGGCCCGACGGTGCGGTCCAGGAAGGCGACGATCTGCGGCGCGATGTCGGGCCCGCGGTCGTCCTGCAGGAAGTGCGCGGCGCGATCGAAGAGGATCGGCCCCTCGGCGTGGGGCAGCAGCTCTTTCAGGCGCTCGCAGTATTCGCTCGGGAACACCTGGTCCTCCGGCGCCCAGATCAGCTGGATCGGGGTGTCCTTCAGCCGCGGCAGCGGGCTCTGGATCCAGGCTATGTCCGCCCAGCCGCGGTCGCCTCAGTCCTGGCCGACGATCGCCGGGCCCTTTAGGTCAAGCTGGTCGATCAGGGAGACGAGGTCGGCGATGTCGTGGGCGAGCGAATGGGCGGCGTCGATCCTGGGTTTGTCGGAATAGCCTTGCGGCCAGGGAAACATCGTCCGCAGCCAGTCCGGCTTTCTCGCGCACCGCCGTCCTCTTAATCGAACACCCTGCCGACGCCCACCGCCGCGCCTCCGGTCAGCGCCCGGTACACGCTGGCGGGCGGGGTCACCATGAGCGGCAGGCGCAAGGCCGACCCGATCGCCGTTATGGCCATGAAGAGGACGCTGGCGGGCGTGAACGCGGTGGCGAGCGTCGACAGGTCGGCGTCGACGCCCTGTCCGAGCGAGGCGAAGCCGCCGCCGAGGATCGCTGTGGCGAACATCGCGATCGCGAGCGTCAGAGCCCACACCACGAGATCCAGCACGAACGCCAGCAGGTAGGTCCACAGCAGCGCCCAGAATCGTCCGCGTGTCAGCCGCCAGGAGCCCAGCAGGTCGATCTTGCGGGTGGCGAACGTCATCGCCGGCGCCAGGGAGAAGCGTACGGCGGCGAAGACGAAGACGACGACCAGCAACGGGATCAGGATCAGGAAGGCGAGCGCCAGGCCGGTGTCGCCCCCAGCGAAGCCGAGGAGCGCGAAGATGACCCCCGCCACCAGCACGACGCCGAGATAGAGCAGCGCCCCGAAGAGCAGGATCAGCGCGAAAAGGCCGAGCTGCCGCAGCTCGTCGGCGGCCAGCCGCAGGTAGCCGAAGCGCGATTCCTCAGGCCGCAGGACGGCCCTGTTCATTGCGGCGCTCACCACCGCCTGCAGCACCAGCACGCCGATCAGAAGCACGGCGTACGTGGGCGCCAGAGCCTCCAGACGCGCCAGCATCGGCGTGGGATCGAGGCTGAACTGCAGGCTGGCTTCGGCCGCCTTGGCGAACTGCTGCCCGGCCGACAGCGTGATGAAGGTCGTGGAGGCGAGGGACGCCGCGAATTGCAGACCGGCCCAATAGACGACCGCCAGCGGCCGTTCCCAGACGATGCGGAATCCCGTGAGAGCCGCGTCCGTCACCGAGAAGCCCGCCGCCGCCATCCCTTGCCTGCTCGCCCTTTCCGCGCTTGTCGCGCCCCTTAGGGCGGAATTCGCCGGGCGTGGCAAGGCTGGCGCGTCGGCCGTCAGACTCGGGCCGCGAGGCGTGTCGCCACGGCGCGGGTGAAATCTGCGCGCTCGAGGCACGCGCCGTCGAAGCTGGCATGGTGGTGGCGACCGCTCGGCAGGACGAGGGGGCGCAGGTCGGCGCCGACGAAGCGGGCGTGCGCCAGCTTCGCCCGGCTGAACGACGCGCCGCGAAGGTCGCAGCCATCGAAGATGGCGCCACGCAGGTCGGCGCCGTCGAACACGGCGCCCTGGAACGAGCCGCCCGAGAAGTCGAGGCAGACCGCGCGCACGTTGCGAGCCGACAGCGCGGTCAGGGTGCGGCCGCGGAACGCCGCGGCGAGCGGGCGCAGGTCTTCGCTGTCGATGACCGCCGGCGCGCCGGTCCGTCCGCCGCTCGCCGCCCACTCTTCGGCGCGTCGCAACCGCTCGCGCACCTCCTCCGCTCGCGCCTGCTCGGCAGGGCCCGGCGCGAACACGCAGCCAGCGATCTGGTCGGGCGTCAGCATCAGCCGCGAGAGATCAACCCCGTCCATAACCGTGTCGCAGAAAACGGCGTCGGTGAGCTTCGCGCCGGAAAGGTCGGCGGCCGCGAGCACCGCGCCGGTGAAGTCGGCGCCCTTCAGGTTGGCGGCGCAGAGCCGCGCGCCCCGCATCGCACAGTTGGTGAAATCGGCGCCGCGCCCTCCCACCGCCAGACGGTTCCTCGGCTGTGCCCCGTGGCGGAAGACGTGCAGCCCTTCGTGGCCGGTCGGGAAGGCGATGTAGGCGGCGCGCATGTCGGCCTCGTCCATCACCGCGCCCGAAAGCACGGCGCCGGCTAGGCGCGCGCCGCGCATGTCGGCGCGACGCAGGTTGGCCGCGCGCAGATCACACCCTTCGAGGTTGGCGCAGTAGAGAGCGGCCCGCTCGAAGTGGCTGCCCGCGAGGACCGCGCCCTCGAGGTTCGCTCCGGTGAGGTCGGCGTCGTTGAGCAGCCGGCGCCGGCAGTCGACGCCGGGCGCGTCGGCGTACTGAAGGAAGGCGCGCCGCCCGCCGCGCGCGCCTTTGAGGAACCGTTCGTGCTGGGCCACCGCGGTCTCGATCGCCGCCTGGTCCCACAAGCGTGGCGGGTTGGCGGTCGAAGCGCGCGTGGGCATGGATGTTCGCTTCGCAAGGCAGCGCTCGCCGACGCGCCGCGAGCGCCCGCATTTGGCCGGGGTGCGATTGAGAAGTGGTTCAAAATCGCGGTTAAGTGGCGGAAACCATGAGCTGACTCCCGAAGCACCTTGGGCGGCGGCGAACCCTTTCGGGGAGGCGTCGCCGTCCGGGGGCAGTCGACCCCGCTGCGATCAGCTGCGCGTCGGGAGCACCACCGGAAGCTGCTCGAAGCCGTGCACGAACGAGGAAAGCGTCCGCTTGGGCGGGCCGACAAGCTCGATCCGCGGAAACCTCCTCAGGATCTCTTCCCAGATGATCTTGAGCTGCAGCTCGGCTAGCCGGTTGCCCACGCAGCGATGGATCCCGAAGCCGAACGACAGGTGCTGGCGCACGCGCGGCCGCTCGATCCAGTAGTCGTTCGGACGATCGATGACGGTCTCGTCGCGGTTGCCGGAGATGTACCACATGACCACCTTGTCGCCCTCGCGGATCGTCTTGCCGCCGAACTCGATGTCACGCGTGGCGGTGCGGCGCATGTGGGCTAGCGGGGTTTGCCAGCGCACGGTCTCCGAGACCATGTTGGGAACAAGACCGGGATTGTCGCGCAGGACGCGGTCCTGATCGGGGTTCTGGTTCAGCGCCACGACCGAGCCCGAGATGGTGTTGCGCGTGGTGTCGTTGCCGCCGACGATCAGGAGGATCAGGTTCCCCAGGTACTCCATGCGGTCCATGTTCCTGGTGGATTCGCCGTGGGCCAGCATCGAGATCAGGTCGTTGCGCGGCTCGGACTTGACCCGTTCGTTCCAGAGCTGGGTGAAGTAGTCGACGCACTCCAGCATGTGCCGCTGGCGCCGCTGCTGATGCTCCTCGGGGTCGGTGGTGCCGAGCAGGCCGGATTCCGGCAGCGAGGTGGCCACGTCGGACCAGAAGGTCAGCTTGCGCCTGTCTTCCCAGGGAAAGTCGAAGAGTGTGGCGAGCGTCATCGTCGTGAGTTCGATCGAGACCTTGTCGACCCAGTTTAACTCCTCGCCGATCGGCAGGTCGTCCAGGATCTTCGCCGCCCGCTCGCGGATGATCGGCTCGAGGTGCGCCAGGTGGGCCGGCGCCACGACCGGACTGACCGTCTTGCGCTGCTCGTCGTGCTTGGGGGGGTCCATGGCGATGAACATCGGCGTCTTGAAGTCGGCGCGCGGATCGCGCAGGCCGATCGCCGGCTCGGACGAGAACACCTCGTGGTTGGTGTCCACCGCCATGATGTCGTTGTAGCGGCTGATCGACCAGACCGGGCCGACCTCGAAGCTGGACGACATCGCGTAATGCACCGGGGCCTCGCGGCGCAGGCGCTCGAAGTAAGGGCCCCAGGTGTCGGTGAGGTAGATCTCCGGATCGGTGGGGTCGATGTCCTCGAGCCGCATGGCGTAGGCCCGTTCCCGCGCCGTCGCCAGGATGTCGTCGGCCTTGATCGCGGCTCCGTCGTCCATGACCGTTTTGCCTCCCGCGTCGAATTGTGCGCCGATGGTTCGCCCGGCGGCCCGGCGCCGTCAACCGCCGTCTTGCGGTCGGCGCGTCCGAGCACGTAAGGGGCCCGAGGCTCGAGGGAGGCGCGCATGCTGCTGGAGATCGATCGCGTGCTGCTGGCTACGCCCGATGCGGCGGACGCGGCCGCGAAGTGGCGGGCGAGGGTGGGCGCCGAAGAGGTCGGCCGCGACCGGGTCGGCTGGCTGGGCGCGCGGCGCACCACGTTGCGGGCGGGTACCTCGGACCTCGAGCTGGTCGAGCCGGACGGCGAGGGGTTGCTGGCCGACGAGCTCCGCCGCCGCGGCCGCGCGCACCTGTTCGCCGCCGGCGCGACCGCCGACGATCCCGCCGCGATGGCGGCGCGCGCGGCGCGGGCGGGCGCGGCCTGCCACGCCGAGGGCGCGTCGCAGGTCATCACCATCGAGATCGAGGGCGCGCCGATCCGCTTCGTCGTCTCGCCCCCGGCCGATCGCGCGAAGGCGGGCCGGCTCGATTTCCTCTACGAGGCGACGGTGCTGGCGGCGGACCAGGCAGGCGCGGTCGAGCGGATCTCACGCACGTTCGGTCTGGACAGCGCGCACTTCACCGAGATCACTTCAGAGACGTTCGGCTACACGGGCGTGCTGACGCTGTTCCGGCCCGGCCAGCTACACCGCTTCGAGGTGATCACGCCGACCGACATGCAGAAGACCATGGGGCGCTACTACGCCCGCGAGCGCGCCTCGTTCTACATGGCGTTCGCCGAGAGCGGGCGGATGCTCGAGATCGAGCGCGGCGCGCGCGCCGACGGCGCCGGGATCACGGTCGATCGGCCGCCCGAGCGGGCGGATGCGATCACCGCCGACCAGCTCTGGCTGCACCCGCCGGCCATGGGCGGCATGATGCTGGGCGTCTCCCGGCCGACCATGGCGTGGCTCTGGTCCGGTGCGCCGGAGCGCGTGGAGAAGCTTCCAGCCGGGGCGAAGGCTCAGCGGCCGTAGCCGCCGAATCCGCCCTGGCCCTGGTCGATCCTGAGCGCAACGGCCGCGTTCTGGCCGATGGGCTGACAGATCGCCCCGCCCAGATGGCGGAAACCATACGATCCGACGCCGCCGTCCACTTCGCCGTGCGGAGTCGTGGCCAGGCTGCCGTCGGGCCTGACCTTCTCCGGGCCGCACGGCCCCATGGCCATCGGCGGTCGATTCGCTAGCGCCGGTCCGGCGTCCTGCAGCGGGGGTGGCGGCGTCGACGGCTGAGGCGCGGCGGGCGCGCCGCCGGCCGTCGCGATCGGCGCATCGGCGAGGGCCGGGCTCGCGACGATGAGTGAAATGAACGCCGCCAACGCCGCCGGCCGCATGGCGCACCCACTCCGAGGCCTCATCCTCACGCCACCATAGACGTCCGCGGTGTCGGGAATCTGTCGCCATGTTGCAGGCCGGTCGGGTTGCGCGCCGACCGGCCTGCCGAAGGCCGCGGCCCTACGCGTTCGCCGGCGCGCGCTGCTGTTGCTGGCCGCCGCCGACGCCCGAAAGGGGCGTGAACTTCGCAGCCATCTTCGGCAGCGCCTCGGAGAGGATCGAGGACACCGTCCAATGGTCTGGCGCCGTCAGGCTTTCGACCGGGCGCGGCTGGCTGAACAGCTCCAGCGTCTCGGACCTGGCGCCGAAGATCTGGCCCGACACGTCCTTCGCCGCCGGCGAGGCGAGGGCGACCGCCAGTCGCGCCGGCTGCTCGGGCTTCAGCGCCGCCTGCATCGCCTTCATTCGCGTCGCGGCCGCCTCGTCCTTGATCGGGATGGTGGCGATCAGGCGCGTCCAGGCGGTGGGCGCGATGATGTTGGAGCGCACGTTCTTCGACGCACCTTCCATCGCGATGATGCGCGACAGGCCCATGATGCCGAGCTTGGCCGCCGCGTAATTGGCCTGGCCGATGTTGCCGATCAGCCCCGACGTCGAGGTGAACAGCACGTAGGCGCCGTCGTTCTGGTTCCTGAAGTGCTCGATGGTGGCGCGGCAGACATTGTACGAGCCGCGCAGGTGGACCTCGATGACGATGTCCCAGTCCGCGTCGGCCATCTTGTGGAACATCGTGTCGCGCAGGATCCCCGCCGGGTTGATCACCGCGTGCAGGGCCCCGAACGAGTCCATCGCCTGCTCGAACATGCCCTTGACGGCCTTCATGTTCGAAACGCTCTCGGAGTTCGACACGGCCTCGCCGCCGGCCGCGCGGATCTCGGCCGCCACCGCTTCGGCCGGGCCCGCCGAGCCCTCGTCGCCGCCGCGCTCGCCGCCGCCCAGGTCGTTGACCACCACCTTCGCGCCCTCGCGCGCCGCGATCAGCGCGCATTCCTTGCCGATGCCGTTGCCGCCGCCGGTGACCAGCACCACTCGTCCGTCCAAAGCGCCCATGGCCTGCGCACTCCCTCTTGATTGGCGCGACGTCCGCGCCCGATTGATTGCATCCGGCGAGGTGATTGGGCGCCTGGCCGCAACGTAAGTCCACGCCGAAACGAGGAAGCGCATGACAGACCTCTTCGACATGACCGGCAAGACCGTGCTGATCACCGGCGGCAGCCGCGGGCTCGGCCGCGCGATGGCGCAGGGTTTCGCCGAGAAGGGCGCCGACATCGCCATCGTCAGCCGCAAGGCCGACGCCTGCGAGGCCGCGGCCGCCGAGATCGCCAAGCTCGGCGTGCGCACTTTCGCCTACGGCTGCCACATCGGCCGCTGGGACGAGATCGAACCGATGTTCGAGGCGGTCTGGAACAACTTCGGCAAGGTCGACGTGCTGATCAACAACGCCGGCATGTCGCCGCTCTACCCGTCGCTGGGCGAGGTCAGCGAGCGGATGTTCGACTCCGTGGTCGGGGTGAACTTCAAGGGCCCCTTCCGGCTCGGCGCGATCGCTGGCGAGCGGATGATGAAGGCCGGTGGCGGCTCGATGATCAACATCTCCTCGACCGCCTCGATCAATCCGTCGCCCGGCACCGCGCCCTACAGCGGCGCCAAGGCCGCGCTCAACGCGCTGACCCAGTGCTTCGCCGCCGCGTTCCACCCGAAGGTGCGCGTCAACACGATCATCGTGGGGCCGTTCGCCACCGACGTGGCCGAGCACTGGCCCGATCCGCCGGATCCGGCGCGCCCGGGCCTCACCAAGTCCGGGCGCCGGGTCGGTCTGCCGCGAGAGATCGTCACCACGGCCCTCTATCTGGCGGCCGACGCTTCGGCCTACGTCAACGGAGCGGCGATAAAGGTCGACGGCGGGGGCTGGGGCATGGGCCGCGCCGCCGAGGAAGCGGCGGTGGCGTGACCCGTTTGGTTGCCGTCGGGGAGGGGCTGTAAGGCTCCTTCGGGAGCGGGAGTTCGGGGAGTCGGACATGGCGGATGGCGAGCGGACGGCGATGTCGGCGCCGCGCAACCCGATCGGGCCCGCGCCGCCGCGCAGGGGCGGCTCCATTCGGCGCACGACAACGATCGAGACCACATGGCCGGACGGCCGCAGCGGCATGCTGACCATGGTCGGCCGGGCGCGCGACGCCGTCACGCCGGTCGGCGGCGGCGCGCCGCGTATCGCCGCGCATGACGAGTTCCGCGCCCGCTTGCGCGACCGGACGATCGCCGAGATCGAGGCGACGCCGGCGCGGCCTAAGATCGGCCAGCTGGTCGGCGCGCGCGGCGGCGGTCACCTGCGCATCCGGCTCGACGAGTTGATGCCCGAGGAGCGGGCCAACGCGACGCCGCTGCACCTGATCATCGACGACGTCTCCGGCGCCAGCCTCGTCGCTGGCTGGGCGTGGTCGCAGTGGTCGGACGAGTGGGGCCAGGACCGCGAGGCCGCGATGGCCGCCCAGGGCATGGACCCGGCGTCGATGCGCAAGCGCATGGAAGGGGTTTGCCACGGCTTCGCCCCCGGCTCGTCGGCGCTGAGCCGGCAAGGCATGTCGACCAACGCCGTCCCGGTGGTCGACCTGCGCAATCCCGACGATCCCGAAGGGTGGCACGCGTTCACTCAGCAGGATGGCGCGATCGGCATGCGGCGCGCCCGGCGTATCGACGTCTGGAAGGACGACCTGATCCGCATCGACGCCGGCTTCCAGGACAGCGCCACCCATCCGGACGGCGGCCGCGTCGCCATCCACGAGTACCACCTGGCCGCGACCGCCGATCCGGTGTCGCGCAAGATGCTGAGCATCGAGGTCCAGCCGCGGGTGCTGCCGTTCCCCGAGTGCCCTGGCGCCTCGGCCAGCGCGCATCGCATCCTCGGCGCCGACCTCGCCGACCTCCGCGCCGAAGTGCTGAAGACATTCCCCGGCACGCTCGGCTGCACGCACCTGAACGACATGCTGCGCGCCCTGGCCGAGGTCCCCGCGCTGCTGGCGAGGCTCGAGACGGCGCGCGCCTGACCTTCCCGCAGGCGAGCGCGATGGCGTAGGCTGCCGCCAACGACTGAGGAGGAGGCGCGAAGATGCCCGATCTGGCCGCGATCGTGGGAACGGCGCAGTACCGGCCGCAACGGCGCCAGGAGGCGCCGGCGATGTTCGCGCTCGATCAGGTGGCCGACCTGGCGGGGCTGGCGATGGCCGATGCGGGTCTTGCGCCGTCGCAGATCGACGGGCTCGCGGTGACCTCCGTCGGCTTCGGCGAGGTGCGCATGTTCGTGCCCGCCATGGTCGGTGAGTATCTCGGGCTGAAGCTCAACTACGGCGAAGTGGTCGACCTCGGCGGCGCCTGCGCGGTCGGCATGGCCTGGCGGGCGGCGGCCGCGATCGAGCTGGGGCTCTGCAACGCGGTGCTCTGCGTGATCCAGGCTCGGCCCAACCCCACCGACCCGCAGGCCCCGCCGCCCAGCCCGCTGGCGCGAAGGCTCGGCGCGACCAGCGCCTTCTACGGCGCGCCCGAGGCCGAGTTCGACGTGCCCTACGGCCACGTCGCCCAGAACACCGGCTACGCGATGATCGCCCAGCGCTACGCCGCCGTTCACGGCTACGACTCCCGCGCCCTGGCCAAGATCGCCGCCGACCAGCGGACCAACGCCTGCGCCAACCCCGAGGCGATGTTCCACGGCCAGCCGATCACCGTCGACGACGTCCTGGCGAGCCGCATGATCGCCGACCCGCTGCATCTCCTGGAGATCGTGATGCCGGTCACCGGCGGCGCGGCCTTCATCGTCGCGCGCAAGGACATCGAGCGGACGGGCCGCCATCGCCCGGCCCTGATCCGGGGCTTCGGCGAGTACATCCAGTGCAAGTCGCCGAGCTACGCCGACGACATGCTGCTGACGCCGATCGGGCCGGCCTCGCGCCGCGCCTTCTCGATGGCCGGCCGCACGCCCGCCGACATGGACATGGCGCAGGTCTACGACTGCTACACGATCACCGTGATGCTCACGCTCGAGGATGCGGGCTTCTGCGAAAAGGGGCAGGGCGCCCGCTTCGTCCGCGAGCACGATCTCACCTACAAGGGCGACTTCCCGCTCAACACCCACGGCGGCCAGCTGAGCTTCGGCCAGGCCGGGATGGCCGGCGGCATGTCGCAGCTCGTCGAGGCGGTGCGGCAGATCCAGGGCCGCTGCGGCGAGCGACAGGTCAAGCGCCACGACCTTGCCTACGTCTCCGGCACGGGCGGGGTGATGAGCGAGCAGGGCGCGCTCGTGCTGGAGGGCATGGCGTGAGCACGAACGTGACCGACAAGCCGCTGCCGCGCGTCACGCCGAAGACCCGGCCGTTCTGGGACGCGCTGAAGGCGCACCGCATCGACATCCAGCGCTGCGAGGACTGTCACGCCTGGGTCTTCTTCCCGCGCCTGCACTGCCCGAAGTGCTTCTCGAAGAACCTCACCTGGACCACCGTATCCGGCGACGGCGAGCTCCTGACCTATACGCTGAGCCGCGTGCCGACCCTGCCCGAGCTGGCCGACGAGGTCCCGCAGATGCTGGCGGTGGTGAAGCTGGACGAGGGCGTGCACGTCAACACGACGCTGGTGCGGCTGGCGGAGAACCAGATCAGGGTCGGCATGCGCGTGAAACCGGTGTTCGACGACATCGCCCCGGACGTGACCCTGCTGCGGTACACGGCCGCCTGATCGCCCATCGAGCGGCCGGGCGGGCTTGCCGGACAAGCTGCGAAATGACAGCCTGGGTGTCATAATCTCGCCGGAGCCTTCATGGGCCTTCTGCCGCCCTCGACCAACGCCGACTACCTCGGGGCGCGCGTCTCGGCCTGGTTCCTCGCGCTCGCCGCGGCGCTCACCCTCGGGCCGGGTCTCGTGCACAGCTTCCTGCCCGACGGCGGCATGACCAGCATCGCGGGCCTCGCGCCGGGCGCTGCGGCGCCGATGGTGCTGGGCGCGTTCCGCTGGGAGGGCGCGACGCAGCTAGCGTGGGGCGGAGCTATGCTCGCCGTCGCGCTGCGCTACCGCACGCTGACGCCGCTGTTCCTGGCGCTGCTGGCGCTGCAGGCGGGGCTCTCGGCGCTGGAGGTGTGGGTGCTCGCGCCGATGCAGGGCCATCGTCCGCCGGAGAACTATGGCGTGCTCGCCACAGCGCCGCTGGCCGCCCTGTTCCTGATCCTGGCGCTGCGATCGCCATCCCGCCCGAGGAGACGCCGATGACGCCTGTCCGCCTGATGGGCGCGCCCGGCTCGCCCTATACGCGCAAGATGCTGGCGGTGCTGCGCTATCGCCGAATCCCGTATGCCTTCATGCTCGGCTCGCACCGCGAGCGCGCCGACCTGCCGCAGCCCAAGGTGGCGCTGCTGCCGACGTTCTATCTGCCGGGGGCGGACGGCGAGATCGAAGCCGTGGTCGACTCGACCCCGCTGATCCGCCGCTTCGAGGCTGAGTATGCCGAGCGCAGGGTGGTCCCGCCCGATCCCGCGCTCGCGTTCCTCGACTACCTGCTGGAGGACTTCGCGGACGAGTGGCTGACCAAGGCCATGTTCCACTACCGCTGGCGCTTCGCGGCCGACGCCGATTTCGGCCAGGAGATGCTGCCGCGGTGGCGGGTGGCGCCGCGCAGCGACGCCGAGCTCGCCCCGACGCAGCGCTTCATCCGCGAGCGGCAGGTCGCGCGGCTCTACGTCGTGGGCTCCAACGACGTCACCGCGCCGGTGATCGAGGGCAGCTACCACCGCTACCTCGCGGCGCTGAAGGCGCACCTGGAGACGCACGCCTTCCTGCTCGGCGCACGGCCGGGCGCCGGCGACTTCGCGGCCTACGGCCAGCTCACCCAGCTCGCCCGGTTCGACCCGACGCCGCGGGCGATCTGCATCGCCGAGGCGCCGCGCGTGCTCGCCTGGGTCGACGTCGTGGAGGACCTTTCCGGCCTCGAGCCGGAGGACCGCGACTGGATCTCGGCGACGGCCGTCCCGGACACCCTTCGGGCGATCTTCGCGGAAGCGGGCCGGACCTACGCGCCGGTCATGCTGGCCAACGCGGCGGCGGTGCGCGCCGGCGCCGGGACGGTCGAGACCGAGGTCGACGGCCGGCTCTGGACCCAGGCCCCGTTCCCCTACCAGGCCCATTGCGTCGCCTGGGTTCGGGGCGAGTACGCCAGGCTCGACGCGGAAGCGAAGCGGGTGGTGGGGGCGGTGCTGGACGGGACGGGTCTGGAGCCGCTCGTCGTCGCGAGCTGATCGCGGCATTTGACTTACGCTGGGACCTCGGGTTTCGGTCGCCGCACAGGATTCCCCAGGAGACGGATAGATGGCCGACTCATCCGGCGACATCGAGCTCGACGGCTTCCGCGCCGAGGCGCGCGCGTGGCTCGACGCCAATTTCCCACCCTCGCTGAAGGGCAAGGCCGGCGCGGCCATGGCGCTGATGGAGGGCGGCGCCTTCGAGGGCGACTTCAAGGTCTGGCGCGAGCGCATGGGCGCGAAAGGCTGGGGCACGCCGACCTGGCCGAAGAAGTACGGCGGCGGCGGGCTCACGGCCGCGGAGGCCCGCGTGCTGGCCCAGGAGATGGCCCGCGCCGGCGCCTTCAACCCGATGGTCCAGGGCATGGGCGTGACCATGATCGGGCCGACGATCCTCGACTACGGCACCGAGGAGCAGAAGGCCAAGCACATCCCGCCAATCGTGCGCGGCGAGGTGCGCTGGTGCGTCGGCTACTCCGAGCCGGGCGCGGGCTCCGACCTCGCATCGTTGCAGACCAAGTGCGAGGACAAGGGCGACCACTGGCTGATCAACGGCCAGAAGATCTGGACGTCGGGCGCGCAATACTCCGACTGGTGCGGCTGCCTCGTGCGCACCGACCCGACGGTGAAGAAGCACGACGGCATCAGCTTCATCCTGTTGGATATGCACCAGAAAGGCGTCGAGACCCGGCCGATCAAGCTGATCGCGGGCGCCTCGCCGTTCTGCGAGACCTTCTTCACGGACGCCGTCGCGCCGAAGGACGCGCTGCTCGGCGAGCTCAACAAGGGCTGGACCGTCGGCAAGCGCCTTCTGCAGCACGAGCGCGCCAGCCAGACCGGCGGCGGCAACCCGATGGGCGGCGGCCGGCAGGTCTCGCTGCAGGACGTCGCCAAGCGCTACGTCGGCGCCGACGAGAAAGGCCGCATCGCCGATGCGGACCTGCGCATCCGCGTCGCCCAGCACCTGATGGACACGCGCGCCCACACCCTGACGCTGGCCCGCGCGGTCGCGGAGTCGAAAGGCAACCAGGAGCCCAGCAACGCCAACTCGGTGCTGAAGAATTCGGCCACGCACGTGGCCCAGGTCCGCGCCGAGCTGACGCTGGAGATCATGGGAACCCAGGGCCTCGGCTGGGAGGGCGACGCGTTCACCAACGAGGAACTGGAGACGGTGCGCGGCTGGCTGTCGGGCAAGGCGATGTCGATCTACGGCGGCTCGTTCGAGATCCAGAACAATATCGTCTCAAAGCGTATCCTCGGGCTGCCGGACACCACGCAATCGACGTGACGAGGGACGCGGCGGCCATCGTCGCGCGGCTGGGGTTTCAGCCGCGCCCCGAGGGCGGCTGGCGCCGCGAGACGCATCGGGCGGTGGGCGAGGACGGCGGCTGCGGCGCCGTAACCTCCATCCTCTTCCTGCTCGAGGCCGGGCAGCGTTCGCGCTGGCGCCGGATCGACGCTACAGAGCTGTGGCTGTTCCATGCGGGCGGCGCGCTCTGGTTGCGCACGGCCGATGACGGCCGGGTGATCGACTTCACGCGGTTCCAGTTGGCGCCCGCGGGCTGGCGGCTGGACGCTCAGGCTTGACCTGGGGCGGCGCGACGACCGCCGCCGTTCTGGCGCCGCAGTTGCAGCGTCCCGCTGCGGACCGTGCAACGGAGGAGGCGGCGGGACAGACGTGAGGACGCTGGCCGTCATCGCGCTCAAGGGCGGGTCGGGGAAGACCACCGTGGCGACGCACCTGGCGCTCGCCGCACACCTGCGCGGCCAGGACGCGCTGCTCTTGGACATGGATCGGCAGCGTTCGGCGCTGAACATTCTGTCGGCCCGTCCCGAGACAGGCCCCGAGATGGCCGCCTCGTCCGGGCCAAAGCTGCTCTCGGCCAAGTTCGCCGCGGTGGCGCGGGGCAAGCGGCTGCTCGTAATCGACACGCCGGCCGGCGCGGTGGAGGACGTCAGCGAAGCGATCGTGCTGGCCGATATCGCCGTGATGGTGGTGCGCCCGACCCTGCTCGACCTCGCCGGCCTCGCGCCGACGCTGAGCCTGGTTCGCGGGTTGCAGAAGCCTTCCACCGTGGTGCTCAGCCAGGCGCCGGCGCCGGAGGACGGTGTCGAGTCGCCGCTGGTGCGCCGCGCGTTGCGCGCCCTGGATTACATGCGCGCGCCCCTGGCCCCCGTCACCTTGCGCGCCCGCACCGCCTTCCAGACAGCCCTCGAGACCGGTCGCTCGGTCGAGGAGACCCAGGACCCGGCCGCCGCCGCGGAGATCGCGGCGCTCTGGGAGCATGTCGAGGGCATGCTCGCCTGGGCCGCGGAGGAGGACCTTCCGCCGCCGGCCCAGCCTTGACGAGCGGCCACGCCTGGGTCCCTGCGCGCCTTGCGGCGAGATCGACTGGCGGGGCGGACAAGTATCATACTATGATGTAACTCCGATCGGCGGGGCGCGCGAAGGAGCTGGTCCCCACATTGTCCAAGGTTTTTCCTAAGCCGGCCGCACGCTGGCTTGTTCCGGCCGCGGCGGCCTTTTCCGCGTTGGCGCCCGCCGTGGCGTTCGCCGCCGACGATGCCGCGGAGGCGGCGAAGCCGCTGTGGCTGCGGTGGGACTTCTCGCTCGATCTGGTGATCCCGACCGTGATCGCCTTTGTGCTCTACTGGCGCGGGCTCGAGCGGCGGCCCGGCTCGTTCGACGAGACGCCGGCGCGGCACATCGCGTTTCTCGGCGGCGTCTTTCTGACCTTCGCCTCGCTGGCCTCGCCGATTGACGCCATGTCGGACCATCTGTTCTTCATGCACCAGGTGCAGCATATGCTGCTGCGGATGATCGGCCCGATGCTGATCGCCTACGCGCAGCCGCAGGCGACGCTTGTCGCCGGCTCGCCGTCGTGGTTGCGGCGCAATCCGGTGACGGCGGCGCTGGCGAGCGGGCCGAGCCGCGGACTGTTCGGATTCCTCTACAAGCCCTGGGTCGCAACGGCGCTGTTCGTCGCCTCGCTCTACGTCTGGCAATGGCCGGCGTTCCACAACCGCGCCATCCTCGATGACGGCGTGCACTACTGCATGCACATCACGATGCTGGCGGCGGGGCTCCTCTACTTCTGGCGCGTGTTCGACCTGCGCCCGCCGCCGAAGGGCGCCACGTTCGGCGCGCGGCTGATGATGCTCTGGGTCGGCGTGCTGGCGAACATCCCGATCGGCGCGTTTACCTGCCTGAAGTCCGTCGAACTCTACCCGGCCTACGACAAGGTCGGCCGCCTTTTCGGGATCGGCGCGATGGATGACGAGCGGCTCGGGGGCTTCATCATGTGGGCCCCCGCCAGCATGATGATGCTCGTGGCCGTGCTGCTGGTCGTCCACGCCTGGGGCGGGCACGAGACGAAGGTGGTCGAGAAGCTGGAGGCGGCGGCCAAGGCGCCGCCGGCGCCTGAACCAAGGGTCGCCCGGCGCAAGAACAACGCCTTCGCGCTCGGCCTCCTGGCTTTCTCGGGCTGCGTGCTCGCGGCGACCCTCGCCATCGCGCTCATGGTGGCGAACTGGCGCGAGGTGCGGCCGCTGATGCGCCCTGGGCAGGCGATCGCGCTGTCGTCGACGCCGAGCCCGTCGCCCTGACGAGGCGCTCCTGCCGCAGGCTGCCGCAAACCGAAGGATGACCGGGAGGGGCGGCCTGCGCTTGCGGCCAGCTCGACATCGAGTCCCGCCGGCATCCATGGGTCTTGCCGCCGGCGGGCTTCCGCGCGTTCGACACGGATCCGCCTTGAGCCGCGCTCAAGCGGCCCGAAACACGACGTCGCCCGCGATCAGCGTCGCGCGCACGCAGTCGCTCGACGGTGCGGCGAGCGCCTCGCGAAGGGGCCCTGCGAGCAGGCACAGGTCCGCCGGTGCGCCGACCTCCACGCGCCGGGGCGAGCCGCCAGGATCGAGAGCTGCGCCAAGGTAGCGTGCGAGCGCGTCGGCGGCGTCGATTCGCTCGCCGAGGCCCAGCGTCGCGCCGGCGGCGGTTCGACGCGTCGAGGCCGCGGCGATGGCGGTCCATGGGTCGGGCGAGCCGTAGGGTGCGTCGGAGCTGAGCGCGACCGGCACGCCAGCGCCGACAAGACTGGCGCAGCGGTAGAGGTCGGGCTGCTCGGCGGCCTCGACCTCGGCGAGATAGCGGTCGCCGCGCTCGGCGATGAACGCGGGCTGGGTGACGACGGCGAGCCCCAGCGCCTTCAGGCGGCCGATCGCCTCCGCGGGGATGACGCCTCCGTGCTCGATCCGGTCCCCCGGCGAAGCCCCGGCGGCGTCGAATGCGGCCAGGGTCAGCGCCAGCTCCGCGGCTGTGACGCAATGGACCGCGACCGCGCGCCGCCACGACCGGGCCCGGTCGATCCGGGAGGTGAAGTCGTCGAGGTCGATCAGCGCAGCGTCGTCGAGCAGCACCTTGACCGGCCCGATCGTGAACACGCGGTCGTCGGGCGTCTCGAGCCGCCCGGCGCTCATCAGCGTCAGGCGCTGCGGCAGAGCGCCGTCACGGTGCGCCGCGGCGAGGATGGCCGCTGAATCCGCGTCGTTGGACGCGCTGGCGTCGGTCACGGCTGTGATGCCGAACGACGCAAGCCGCCGGCCGATGGCCGCGAGGTCCAGCGGCTGCGGCGCGAGGCGCGTGCGCAACCAGGCGTCGCCGCGGAAGAGGCGGCCCGTCAGGCGCCCGGCCCGGTCGCGTTCCATGGCCGACGGCAGGTCGGCTTCGCCCAGAGCCGCAAGCGCGAGGCTGTTCAGCATCCAGAGCGCGCCGCTCTGGTGCTGGACGCGCAGTGGATGGCGCGGCGCCAGCGTGTCGAGGTCGGCCAGCGCGAGCTCCCCGGCGATGCGCTCGTGGTACCCCGTGGCGCGCAGCCAGGCGCCTGGCGGAAAGGCCGCGGCCGCGTCGGCTATCCGCTGGCGCAGCTGGCCGGCCGAGCTCAGGTCCGCGAGCCGGACGGAGCTGGCCTCTGCGGCGAGCGCCGGCAGGTGGATATGGTGGTCGGCGAGGCCCGGGATCAGCGCGCCGCCTGCGCCGTCGATCTCGTCGGAAGTCGCGGCCAGGCGCCGGCCCAGGGCGACAATGCGCCCCGCCTCGATCCGCACGTCGAGGCCGTCGCGCCCGCCGATCACGACGTCACGGATGGTGAGCGCGCTCACGCAGCGGCGCCCGTCAGGCAGAGCTCGCCCGCCGCGGCGGCGCTGGAGGCCATGGCGACATCCACGAGCACGCCGCCTCCCGCTTCCAGCGCGCGCAGGGCGGCGACGGCCGCGGTCAGGCCGGTGACTGGATCTGCGAGCGCGTCGCCGAGGAAGCGCGGCTTTCCATCCGCCGTCCACCGCACGAGGCCCCCGGCGGCGGCGGTGTCGTCTCCGAAGCCGACGCGCTGCGCCGCCTCGCCGGTCCAGCCGTGCCCGGTGATGGCGATCCAGACGAGCGCGGGGTTGGCGGCGAACACGGCGGCTGGGTCGAGGCCGAGGCCCGGGAAGGCGCGCGGTCGGGCGCTGGTCACGACGATGTCGGCCTCGGAGAAGGCGCGCACGAGCTTCGCGCGGTCGCTGTCCTGGGCGAAGTCGAGCGTCAGCCGCTGCTTGCGGCCGTTCAGTCGGCGGAAGAAGTCCGGCATGGTCGATCGGGTGGGGTCGGGTCGACTCCCGCTCTCGAGCTTGACGACTTCGGCCCCCATCGCTGCCAGGATCTCCCCGCACATCGGGCCGGCCCATAGCGCCGACAGGTCGACCACGCGCAACGCGCCGCTCCTGGGCGCGGCCGGCGGCGCCAGACGGATGGCGGGCGGCGCGAAGCCGTTGCTGGTCGCCTCGCCGACGCGGCCGACGGGCAGGCCAAGCAGGATCGCGTCCGCGAGGAGGTCCGCGCTCGGCCGATTCGCGGCGCAGCGCTCGATCGCGTCCCAGTCGTCGCCTCCGCCATGCAGCCAGGCCGGGATCAGCTCCCGGTCCTCTTCCCGGGCGAGATTGGCGGCGATCCAGCCGTCGGCTGCGCGGACAAGACGGCAGGCGCGGTTGCATGAAATGCGGCCGGGTGGTCCCAGCTGCAGCTGACCCGCGCGGTCGGTCACACCCAGCTCCGCGACATCGACGCGCCGGCCGAGCCGCGCGGTAAGCGTTTCGAGTTCGGCCGCAAGTCGATTCAGGGCTGACGCGATCGCACTCACGGCGCGATCTCGTCGACGAGCCCCCAGGCGAGCGCGGTCCGGGCGTCGATGTCGGCGCCGGAGATGGCCATGAAGCAGGTCCGGTGGCGGCCGATCCGGCGCGGGATCGTCGCGGTTCCACCCGCGCCGGGGATCAGGCCCATGGATACCTCTGGAAGGCGGAAGAAAGCATCAGGCGTCGCGACCACGCGCGCGGCGGCGGCCGGCGCCTCGATGCCCGCGCCGACACAGGCGCCATGCAATCGGGCGGTGATCCGCTCGCCAAGGGCGTGGACGAGGCGCGCGGGCGACCGAGCGACGCGGATCATGTGCGCCCACCCGGCGTCCGGCGCCTGCCCGAACTCGTCGAGATCGCCGCCCGCGCTGAACGCCGGCCCGTCGCCGGCGAGCGTCACGGGCGGCGCCTCGGGGTGGAGGAGTGCGAAGCCGAGCGCCTCGGCGAGTTCGTCGCGCATCGCCGCGTCGAAGGCGTTGCGCCGGGCCGGGCGGGTCAGGCGGATGCCGATCGCCGCGTCTGACACCTCGAGCGCAACCCGCGGGGCAGGGGTCTCGGGCCGCTGGCGCACCGGCGTCGCGCCGCGCCAAGCGCGATACCCCTCGGACGCGAGCAGCATTGAGTAGGCGATCGACTCGAGCGCCAGCGCGTCCTCGAAGCGAAGGTCGAGCGTCATCCGCAGAACCTGCGCGGCCACGGCCGCCGCGACCGGCTGCCGCTCGACGGCGTCGGCCAATCGCGCGAGCGTCTCGGACGGATTGGCGGTGCGCACCCAGGGCCGCGGCGCGGTCGCGTCGGTCGTGATGAGGATGTCGAAGCGACCGAGCCCCTCTGTGGGCCGATCTCCAAGCCTGTGGACTCCAACGGTCACGGCGCCCGAACCGGTCCGCTCATCAGGCCACGGATCATCGAGCGGCGCCACCTGAAGGCCGGCGGCGCCCAGCTCTGCCAGATCCTGGCGCAGGCGGCGCAGATCCTGCGCCACGGTCTTGGGCTCAGACCGGGGCAGGCTGCTGGGCGGTCAGTTCGGCTTTGAGCTGGCGGCGCAGGAGCTTGCCGGTGTCATTGTAGGGAAGGGCGTCACGGAAGTCCCAGACCTCAGGCGTCTTGGTCGACCGCAGCTTCGAGCGCACGAACGCGCCCAGGTCGTCCGTACTCGGAGGGGCGCCTCGCGCCACCAGCGAGCACGCGACCTTTTCGCCCCACTGGTCGTCGGGCAGGCCATACACCGCCACGTCGGCCACAGCCGGATGCTGGCGCAGCACGTCCTCGATCTCGCCGGGTGAGATGTTTTCTCCGCCGCGCACGATCACGTCGTCCAGCCGGCCTTCGACGAACAGGTAGCCGTCTTCGTCCATCCAGCCGGCGTCGTTGGTCGCAAGCCATCCGTCGTCCTGCAGCACCTTGCGATGCAGGTACTCGCCAGAGACCTGCTCGCCACGCACATAGACCTCGCCCGATTGTCCCGGTGAAAGCACTTCGCCGCGCGGCCCGCGGATCTCCATCTCGATCGACGGCAGCGGCCGCCCGACGGAGCCGAGGCGCCGACGCACCTTCGGGTCGTCCGAAGCGATCGCCGCCCGGTGATCCTCGGCGGTCAGCACGGCGACGGTCGAGCTGGTCTCGGTCAGCCCGTAGCCGTTCACGAAGTCGACGTGCGGCAGAAGCTTCAGCGCCTTCTCGACCACCGCCTGCGGCATGCGTCCGCCGCCATAGGACAGCGAGCGCAGCGCCGGCAGCTTCTCGCCGCGCGCCTCCAGCACATCGAGGATGCGGCCCAGCATGGTGGGCACCAGCATCGCGTGGGTGATCTTCTCGGCGGCCGCCAGCTCCACCCAGCCTTCCGGCGTGAATGTCGGCAGGTACACCGTGCGGCGGCCAGCGTAGACGCTCGTCAGGATCGCGGCGATGCCGGCGATATGGTAGGGCGGCACGCTGATGAGCGCCGCCTCGTCCTCGTCCGCGTGCATGAATTCCACGGTCGAGATGACGTACGAAGCAAGGTGCCGGTGCCGCAGCACGGCGACCTTGGGCTCGCCGGTGGTGCCGCTGGTGAACAGCAGAACCGCGATGTCGTGGTCGGCCGCAGGCGCCTCCGCCTCGCGTAGTTTCGGGTCGGCGCAGACCTTCTCGAACTCGGAGCGGCGGACGATGTCCGCGCCCTCGACGCCCTCGACGCGGCTGACCATGTCGTCGTCGACGATGGCTACGGAGGGAGCGGTGCGCGCCAGCAGCCGGCGCAGCTCCGCGTCCGGCAGACGATAGTTCAGCGGGGCGAACGGCCGGCCGATCTCGGCGCTGGCGAAGAGCGCGACCGGCAGCATCGGCCCGTTGAGCCCGACGTAGACCACGGTGACGGCGTCCTGCGCGTCCAGCCACACGCCGCCGGCGCGGGCGCGGGCGGCGAGCTCGGCGTAGGTGACGCCGTCGGCCGCGGGACCGGTCGCGATGCGGTCGGCCAGAGCCCCGGCCGCCATCTCCAGGAGGAGTGCGGTATGCATCAGTCGGACGCGGGCAGCTTCTTGGCTTCCTTGGCGCCGATCGCCCGCCCGCCGATCGAGAGCGAGCCCTTGCCGCCCTTGGTCGCGAGCACTTCGAGGCCCGTCACCTCGTCGGCGAAGCGCTTGCCGGGCTGGGTTCCATCGGCGTGGTCGGGCGCGAGCGTCAGTCCGGCGGGCTTGGCTTCGGCGTGGGTGATCATCGGATGGCCGCCGCACTCCAGTGCGATGTCGCCAGCCGTCGCACGCACCACCACCACCTCGGTGTCGCAGACGGCGCTTTTCCAGCGCGACCCAGGCTTCAGCTCCATGACTGTCTCTCCCCGTGGTTCTTGTTCCTCGTCTCACATAGCGCGTCCCGCGCCTCATGCAAAAGCGCCCATCGTCAGGCCTGACCAGAAGGGTCGCAGCAGGCGGTTCTACGGGCCGATCGCGGTGTTCTTCCTCGGCGTCAGGCCGCCGCGGAAGAATTGACGGCGGCGGATTTTCGGCCTTGGTAGTCGCCAGAGAGCGTCGCAAGAGCAACGACAAGCGAGGAAGCCAGTGATCAAGACGAAAATTACCGAGATGTTCGGCGTCGAGACGCCGATCGTGATGGGCGGTATGACCGGGGTGGGCTACGGCGAGCTGGTGGCGGCGGTCGCCAACGCCGGCGCGCTCGGCTTCATCGTGGCGCACCTCTTCCCGACGGCGGAGGCGCTGCACGCGGAGATCGAGAAGACGCGCAAGCTGACAAAGAAGCCGTTCGGGGTGAACCTGACGCTGCTGCCCAGCCTCAACCCGATCCCCTACGACGAATACCGCAAGGCGATCATCGAGAGCGGGATCAAGATCGTCGAAACCGCGGGCCGCAGCCCGGTCGACCACCTTCCGGACTTCAAGGCCAACGGCGTCAAGGTGATCCATAAGTGCACCTCCGTCCGCCACTCGGTCACGGCCGAGCGGCTCGGCGTCGACGTGATCTCCATCGACGGCTTTGAGTGCGCCGGTCACCCCGGCGAGGACGACGTCACGCTGATGGTGCTGCTGCCGGCGACCGTCGACGCCGTGAAGATCCCGGTGATCGCGTCGGGCGGCATGGCGGACGGCCGCTCGCTGGTCGCGGCGCTCTCGCTGGGCGCCGAGGGGGTGAACATGGGCACCCGGTTCATGGCGACGAAGGAGGCCAAGATCCACGAAAACGTGAAGCAGGCCATCGTCAACAACACCGAGCGCGACACGCTGCTGATGAACCGCACGCTGCGAAACACCTCGCGCGTCGCCCGCAACGCCGTGGCCGAGGAGGTGGTCCGCATCCAGCAGGACCCGACCAAGACCATCGACGACGTGCGCGAGCTGGTTTCCGGCGCCCGCGGCCGGGCCAATGTGCTGCAGGGCGGCGACGTCGATGGGGGCATCTGGACCGCCGGACAGAGCCAGGGCCTGATTCACGACATCCCGTCCTGCGACGAGGTCGTGAAGCGGATCATGAAGCAGGCCGAGGACATCATCCACGCCCGCCTCGATCGCATGGCTGGCGAGAAGGTGGCCGCCTGACGAGGATCGTCCGTCCCCACTCGCCGCGGCCGCGGCGAGTGGGCGGCGACGATCAGCACCAGCTGGCGTTGTCCGGATTGGGCTCGCGCAGCAGCTCCTGGACGTTGGCCTCGATGATCCGGTAGCCGACGTTCCCGTAGAGCTTCTGGCGCCCTTCGTTCAGCACGAAGCTCGGGCTGCCTGCGATGTGCAGCGCGTCGGCCTCCTGGTAGTCGGCCGAGAGCGCGGCGAACGCCTCGCCGCTGTGGATCAGGTGGTCGACCGCGGAGGCATCCGCGCCGCGCTCGCGCGCGACCGCCCGCTGCACGTCCCAGGCCGCGATGTCGCGGGCCTCGGCGAAGAAGGCGCTGCGCATCGCCTGCGTGACCTCCGCCGCCTTGCCGGGCGCCCAGCGCCCCGCGGCTTCCGCCAGCTGCGCGCCCTTCAAGAAGAGGTGCGGGCTCAGCGACGAGGCCGGCTTGGCCTTCCGCCAGATGTCGGGGCTGAGGCGAACTTCGGGGAAGGCCGCGACCGATTGCAGGAGGTGGT